>NZ_JBVVPV010000034.1:0-74386 GCF_055811735.1 Mesorhizobium sp. WSM4850
TCTGCGGAATCGATCGCGACCAGCGCTGAAGCCGATCCGCATCCGCAAGAGCAAGTACCTCAACAATCGGATCGAGCAGGACCATCGGCGCACCAAGCGCCGCAATCGGTCGATGCTCGGCTTCAAGTCGATGGCGAGTGCCGATGCCGTCCTTTCCGGCATCGAGATGGTTCACATGATGCGTAACGGCAGGCGAGGTTCGCCATAATCCACGTCCCTCGATCGCCGAGCGGTTCGAAATCCTTGCAGCATGATCATCGGCGCGAAAGCGTCCCGTTGTGACCAAAAGCACGATTTGCGACAGAACCGCATAGACCCGATGGCATGAACAGGTTGTGGCAGGCCATCGACCAGGACGGCTATGTGCTCGACGAGATCGTCCAGAACCGCCGTAATACCAAGGCGGCCAAGCGCTTGCTGACACGGCTGTTGAAGAAGCAAGGCATCGCGCCGAAGCGCATGATCACCGATAAGCTGCGCTCCTATGGAGCAGCCAGGCGACAGGTGATGCCGCACGTCGAGCACCGGTCGCACAAGGGATTGAACAACCGGGCGGAGAATGCACATGTGCCGCTGCGAAAACGGGAGCGGACCACGCAAGGCTTCCGATCACCAGGAGCACTGCAACGCTTCGTTTCGATCTTCTCGGCTCTGCGCAATCTCTTCGTCCCGCCCTACTCAAAACGCTCCGCTCTCGCCACACATGTTGACCGGCTGCAGGCCATGGCGGAATGGAAAGCCGTGACCGTGGTCAGCTGACATCAGCGGCCGCAGGTCTCAACGCGTTTATATGCAGACAACGTGACATCACCGCTTCAATGCGTCTCGATAAGCATGTCAGCATGACATCGCCCGCCGCATAGAGCAGGGTTACGCACCCGCCGGCGCTGCATTTCGACATTCTGTCATGTAGTCGACCTCGCCCGACTGGAAGCGGCGTGGCACCAGGCCAAGATAGGCGCCCAGATCGCGGGAGCGCCTAAAGCGTCCACCACCGCGGAGAACGCGAGCGCGGTCAGGTTGTCGACGCCTGGGACTATCATTAGCCGGCGGCATGCCGTGGAACGTTTCGCGACGTTCTTGATGTTGCCATCGATTGCCGACGGCCGAGTGCATCGCGGCACGCGCTGCAATGAGGTTCTGCACGGCGGCGGATAGCCCGGCTATTCCCTCGCCGGCCTGCAGCTCCTGTTTGATTAAGCGGGACTGAAACACCCACGACAACACCGCGGATCTGGTTTGCATGACGCCTTGCCCGACCAGCTTCTTGCGGGCGATGATCAGCGCGCGAACGGCAAACGCCAGAAGTCACTTCACATGCGCCGGCTTGAAGAAGCCGATGCGGGCAAATCCGTACGTCGGCAACGGCGCCGAAGGGCTCAGCGGCAGCCTCAAAAGACCAAATCAGAGCGGCGTCCTGTATCCACAGCGCCGATAAGATTCATACAAACAATCGATTTTATCAATCTTGCCCGATGCTGCATAAGGACAGCGCCTAACGGCGCATCGATCTTTCGATCGCGAGGTGGGACCAAGCGCGGTCTCTGGCGGTCATTGAGAAGTTCAATTGAGCGGCGGCGGCTCCGGTCAAGGACGCCGCGCGCCTCATCAGGCCAACTCGTTTGGAAGGTCGTCTGCACGAGAGTGCCGTCCCTCAGCCATTAAATTGGAGAAGCCGTTGAAACTTACAGGTAAAATCATCGTCATAACCGGTGTCTCCTCCGGAGTCGGCAGCGAAGTCGCCCGTCTTGCCCGGTGCGAAGGCGCGCGCGTCATCGGCTCGCTCGAGGTGATCCCACTGTCACGCTGGACGGCTTCATTCAGATCGACCAGAGTGCGCCCGAAGAGATTGATGCAGCGCTTACCAAATTCCCGGAACGCATCGACGGTCTTGTGAATGCCGCCGGCGTCCCCCGCATACTGGACCGCGATATTGTTGCACGCGTGAATTATCTCGGGACACGCCATCTCTCATATGAACTTCTTTGCCGTATGCCCAAGGGCGCTTCGATCGTGAATTTCGCCTCCCTCTCGGACACCGAATGGCCCAAGCGCGTTGATCTGCATAAGGAGCTCGCCGACACTCAGAGCTTTGCGGATGGACTCACTTGGCTCGCCGCCCATCCAGTGCCACAGGAAACCTGCTACCAGTATTTCCAGGCGCTGATTGTTTGGTCGGCCAGTGCGAGCTTCGACCTATACATGCGGCGGGGCGTCCGCATGAACACGGTGGCGCCTGAACCTGACTGGACCATTCTCGGGGATTTCTTCGCTATGCGCGGCCGTGGCTACGAACGGCGAGTTGAGGGGCGTCCGGTTGAGACCCACGCTAGAGCGCCGCGCGTCCAATTGGACGCGCAAAGGACGCTCTAGCATTTCTAGACTGCGCATGATGCTTTCCGGAAACCGATTTCCGGTTTCCGGGGTCATACGCTAAGGACGGCCCATGCTGGAAAACAGGACTACAGTTACAGATGATGCGGCGATCGTCGACGAGGCGATCACGTCGCGCCGTTCGGTGCGGGCCTTCCTGCCCGACATGGTCGATGACGAGACGATCCGCGCCATTCTCTCTGTTGCCGCGCGTGCACCTTCGGGCACCAACATGCAGCCCTGGCGAGTCTACGTCACCAAGGGCGAGGTCAAGCAGCAGATCACCGACGCCATCCTCAACTCCGGCGTCCGCGCCGAAAAGGCCGAGTGGGACGAGTATCGCTACTATCCCGACCAGTTCTTCGAACCGTATCTCAGCCGGCGGCGGGCCAACGGCTTCGGACTCTACAGTGCGCTCGGCATCGGCCGGCGTGAGGTGGATAGGATGCGCGCGCAGCACGACCGCAACTTCGTCTTCTTCGACGCTCCGGTCGGCATGATTTTCACCGTCGACCGGCGGCTCAACAAGGGCTCGTGGATCGACTACGGCATGTTCCTGCAGAACATCATGGTGGCGGCGCGGGGCATGGGCCTGCACACCTGTCCGCAGGCGGCGTTCGCGCCTTATCACCGGCAAATCAGGTCAGTGCTCAACATTCCCGACGAGGAGATCGTCGTCTGCGGCATGGCGCTCGGTTACGAGGATACGTCCAAGCCGGAAAACGAGTTCCGCACCGATCGCGCGCCGCTGGAAGAGTGGGTGACGTTCGCCAAGTGAGGAAGTGAGGTGACGACCGGCCGCCTCGGTCTACTGCACTTCGTAGCCGACTTCTTCGCTGGCGTGACAGAGCGCCTTCCAGAACGACCGCGCAAACGAGCGGAACACATAAATGGGGTCAGAACAAGAGCAGTGCGAAATCGTACGCTTAGATCGAACAGAACATGAACTGCATCGGATTTTGGATACGGGGGCTCCGATCTCTGTGGATTGGCACCGTCAGGCACCAGTTTTGGTTTCTTCGCCCGTCCGACTCAACAACGCTCCCGGCAGATTGGGCATGGGGAGCGGGCGATGGCAAAACGGAGACTTCTCAAAGCTCATGATCGACTCGCGCGGCCCGGGGTCGGCGATTGGCCAGATGCGGGAACAAATCCTTGACCGTTTCGGTCGACTCGTCGATAGCGATACGCGCTTGGGCAGGCGTTTTGCGATCGAGCGCGATGGCGTAGACGTCGAGCCGACCGGAAGCGACGATGCCGAGATATGGCGCGTCGCCTCGCATTGCCAGCAAGCGTCGCAGTTGGTGGATTTTTTCGTTGCCGTCGATCTGATCAGCGTCGACTAGGAAGACGAGCGGTGCATCCTGCCATTCATAGACGGCGCCGACGACACCCAGGATCGAATTCCTGTCACGTCGTGCGCTGGTCAGCGTGGCATAGGGCAGAAGCTCAGGCCCGTCGGCATCGAGCGAGTGCAGCGCCTGCGGTCGGCGCCGAAGGGCTCGAGCCGGGCCAGCCAGTCAGTCATGGTTATGGCCGTTTGCCAGTGGTGCGCTCACGAACGTAAATCCAGACTTGCCTGGCGATCGCCGCCGAAACGGCCGCGACGAGTAGCGCCGCGCGGCTTCTTCGTCGGCGCAACCTTGGCAATCGCGGTGCGATAGTCGACCCCGCTAGCGGCCATTTCCGCGACGAGCACGGCAACAAGGGCGATGTGCTGCGGCAGGGCTCTCCGTTTTGCATAGTTCGTGATCGAATTGGGGTTCATACCAATCAACTCGGCAAAGGTGCGCACACTGAGGCCGGCGCGCTCAAGTTCGGCAAGGAAGTCAGCGTAAGGCACCGCACCGCTTCGTCTCAGCACACTGTTTGATGTGTCATAGCACACAATACGATGGTACAATGGCACTCGCTCGACCTTCCATGCAACCGGTAAAAGCCGAAGAAGCAGAATGTTCGCATCTGCAGTCTTTGGGACGTGTGCTGTCAGTCCGGTTTTGGCTGACAAAGCGGAAAACCAGCCCTTCGTTCCTCATAGAACCATGATGCTTATCCTAGTGGCATGGCAGCTCTGGTGCGCGTCGACGGGACATTTTGAAGCTGCCCATCGCTTCCCGAAACAATCGTGTCAATCACGAGTGGGGGGATCGCTGCGCGTTCATCCCCCAGCTTCGGTATTCCACGCCTCGGGGAGGGCGTCCGCCGCAGTGTGCATCAGGCATGCCAGCACACGGACTGCCGCGCCAAAAAGAGCGGGACGAGGCATGAATTCGAGGTGGATGCCTGGAAACTCAACCCAGGGAACGCCAATCCGCCGCGCAATTTCGACGGATGGCCGGGCATAGAACAGCCCGCGGTCAGCTGAACCCGCGCCGAGAATTATAGGGAATTTGGCGCTGCGCAGTGCTGCCTCGTCGGGAACAAAGCGTCCCCAAGCCGCCCATTCATTCCCAAACAGGTGGTCGGCATTCCCAAGGAACCTCGCCTGGAGATCTTCCGGCCAGATATATGTGCTTTCGCTGCCCTCGCCCCGGACGGCCTGGAGGAACTCGAAGACAGTAGCTTGAGCGCCCGCTTCACGGTAGCGCGCGCCGATGCGGTCGAAAAAACCCCGCAACGGGTCCCCGTCAGCGAGCATCCCGATGACGGGCGGCTCATGCGCGATCACGCCGCGCAGGACATCGGGGTGACGGGCTGCAATATCAAGCGCGACGATCGCTCCGGCGCTGTTTCCAAAAACCAGGGCCTTGCCGCCGGCAAGCTGGTCGATCAGCGCGCGCGCATCATCCGACTGCTGCGCGACCGTGATCGGCGTCTCAGAGCGGCCCGTACTGCGTGAGTTGCCCCGCCTGTCGTAATTTATGACTGTGAAGGCGCTGGCAAGATCCTCAGCCAGACCTGAGAAATACCCGGCGTCACCGCCGGCGCCCGAAATCAGCAGAAGATGTGGACCGCTTCCACGGACTTCATAATATATCTGAGCGTCGCCACGGTCGGCCATTCCACTGAGCATCGTTTACTCCTCAAGATTACTTCTGAGAACGAGGGAAAAAGGAAAGGTTGACAACCGGGAAGTCGAGCCCATTTTTCCGTCTCGCCCTTGCCCGCATCACCCGGTGGGACAACGCACGTCGGCCCGCCGGCATCGTGACCGGCGGCCAGGTGATCTCCCAAGACCTCGGCATCAAGCTCGAGAATGTCGGCATCAACATGCTCGGCCGCGCCAGGAAGGTGTCGATCCGTCTTCTCCTTGGTCGGGCACGTGTTTTCGAATGACGGGCGAGGCTGGGCTGGACCCCTTGTAGCTCGCCAGGGCCTGCAGCAAATCCGTTAGAAGGTGCTGTTTCAGTCCGTCCTCTCAAAGACGGGCACACGGGTTCACGGAAGAGATCATGCTCGTCTTGCCGGTCCGCGTGCAGTCACCCTGATTCAGTGTCGCACTTCTATGTGCAAAGCCCGTGCCAGCGCGCTCAGCGCGCAGTAAGCGCATGGATATGTTTTGAAAAACCTCCACAGTGCCCAGATGGCGGGTTGTAAGAACCTGACATTTCGCCAATGTTTGTTTTGAACCTGGCATTTTGTGTGCCGCTGTCAGGTTGTGGACACGCATCACGCGCCTCGCGGCGCCAGAACAGCGTGGCCCGCCCGCGCGGTCGCGAAGCGCCAAGACCATGAGGGCGCGTGCGGCACGCAGCCTCTGCCCGTCTTCCCGAAGCCGTTCGTTGCGCGATACCGGGCTTGGGTCGCGTGGCTCAGGGGTTTCGCCGCCAATGTTGATCGCGGAAGGGCTGGCGCAGCAGGAACGGGATCGTATCGTCCATCGCGCCAACATGGTGGCCGCGCTGCGTAGCCGCGAACCTAACGGCACGAACAAGCCGCCGTGAAGTATGAGCCAGCGCAAAAGATTCTGGCTAAGCACGGCCTGTCTTTTCAGCCAGGTCGAAAGCCGGTTCCACCGCAGGCCTATCACGAGCTCGACCATGACCTCACAGGTGGTGACGAATAATGTTCGTCGATGCATGTGCGATCGTCTCGATAATGGCGGGGAGGACACGGCCGACGCCTATGAAGCGGCGCTGCTCGATGCGGCATCGCCGCTCACATCGACACTTGCTCCCTGGGAAGCCATCATCGTCCTTTCACGGCCGGATCAGTTGAATTGCGCCTACAAAGCGGCTGAGGCGGTTGTCGTCGAATGGCTCGAAGCACGAAAGATTCGGCTCCGCGAGCCCGGTTCGCCCCGACGCGTCCTGTCCTACGCGGTCGCCGTCGCCGAACAGCACGGCATAGGAAAGCGGCGCCTCAGCAATTTCGGTCGCTTCCACTACGCCTATGCCAAGGCGATGCGCTCGCCGCTGCTCACCCTGCACCAGCTTTTAGGTCGAACAGACGTGGCAACCTTGCCGAAAGGATCCGATGACTGAGCGTCGTCGAAAAGTTGACTGAACTGCCGGAATTGACCGGGGCTCGTTGCCGAGCAGGTAAGCGAGGACATGGCCTGCCGAACGGCCCGGGCAAGCTGTCGAGGTCCGACCGGGCTACATAGCCGAGCTCCGGCCATCCCATGCCAAGGTCGCAAACACCGACGGCGACTCCGGGTTCGCGGTCGAACTTGGTCAAGAGCCAAGTCGCGCGCCCGGTTGGCAGGAGAAGCTTCACGACGGGCTCGTGATCAAGCTCGGGCTGTTCGACCTCGCGGGCAACGCAATTCGCTTGGTGATGGCGCTCCAGGCGGGCGTCATTTCTGCAGGAAGGTGAAAGAGGATCTCGTTTCGTCTCGATGACGGGAGGGGCGTATTTCGCGCGCGACAGGGGGAAGTACGATCCGATGTCATTGAGATGGGCAACCAAGGCCGCGACCAGCCTGATCGAGAGCTGGCCACCGCGCCTCCATCGCTAGCCCGCTCGCAATCGTCCGGTTGGCGGCGTGGTGCTTACCTCAACGTAACGAATTCGGACCGGCCCGGCATCTGGCGAGTCATGCTTTGTGCGCGATGTTGCAACCAAGTTCGAATGTCGCGGCGCCAGCAAAGTAGAATGTCGCATGGCGGTGGGGACGGCCACAACGGGAGCGCGCGACTCGCGGCCGACCTGCATCTCGGCAACCATCTCCAGGGCGGCGTCCAGCCGCTTGTTCTCGACGATCGCCGAACGGTGAACCGAGCGCAGCTCATCGAAGGCTCTGTAGGGCAGGGCGACACCCTCATGCATGATCTCGAGACGGCCATCAGCATAGTCGCAGACGACCACCTTCTTGCAGGCAAGCTTCTTCGCCAATTCGGTCGGGTGGAGAATGAACATCACCTTATCGTAACGCAGCGTCAGAGCCTGCGTCAGCGTGCGGACCTCCTTGCGGCACAGGGCCATCAAGAATGCGGTTCTTGGAGGGACGGCCACGCGCCTTGTGGCGAAGAGCCGGCGCGCCTTCAGATTGAAACGTCTTCATTAGCCGCTGGACTTGCCTGGCCGAGACGCCGAGCAAAGGCGCTCGCGCAATGCGGCGAGCGTGGCGATCTCATAGAGCCGGCGATCAGGCTTCTGCTACCTAAAGATCAGTTTCCGATCGGTTGGACTGAGATGGGTGGTCGGAACACGCTCGGGCGGTGCACGCCGTCCCTCCGAATGAAGCCTTCGGAGCATCGCAATGGCTGTGAGCAAGGAGTCGTGGCGGCGCGCTGAACGGAACGTAAAGGTCGCTAGGAACGCCGTCGCGTATTTGATGACGCCACTATGCTGCTCGGCCGCCAGGACCAGCGGGGATGCCTCATTTTCCTCGACCATTGCTGCAAGCTCCGGCTTCATCCGAAGCAGCCGGTGCCAACCGAGCTTCTGGTCGACCACCTCAAGTGCGTCCTGACCCCTATCGTTGGCCGATTGCAGCGCCGATATCGTATCGAGGAAAAGACGCAGGGCCTTGGAGGTATCTGTCCGATGGTCCATGTGCCGCCGTTTCTTGCGGCTGTGCGCCTGGGAGAACAGCCGTCCGATCAGCTTGATGAACATCGTCACGGCGTCATCGGTTAGCTTCTCGCCGAGCTTGATCACCTGCGCGACGATCAGGGCGTGACGACGGCTCGCGTTGAAGTCGTTGGCCAGCCACGCTGGCGTGGAATTGCCCTCACGGACCATCTGGTCCCACCGCCCGGGAGCCACGCGCGCCCGTAAACCGGGATCGATTCCAAGCGTGCGCAGGAATGCAATCCGCTCGGTCAGTCCTATCAGATTTGAAGCCGCGGGCGCTTCCGGCGCCGACCGCAACCAATGGAAGCGGGTCTGACTGATCGCCGCATCAACCTCGAGCAGCTTGTCGAGCGCCTGCAGCTTCTCAGGGGCCAGACCTTCGATAAGCGCTTCCTCCGCGCGGCGGCGAGCTATGGCACGAGCCGCAAGCCCCATTCGCTCGATGATCTCTGCCGCGGGCAACAGTGCTCCGCGTTCTCGAAGCGTGGCAACGACGGCATTCACAATCGAAGCGCCGCTGTCGGACGTTGCGGCCGCCTCCATTGCCGACAACAGCGCGGCGCGACGATCCTGAGCTGTCGCGCTTCTGACGCCGAGACAGATCATCAGACGCGCAATGTGATCGCGACGCGTCTCTTCGCGGCGGGCATAGGTTGTGAACACACTGGGATCGGCGCCGATCTGGTCGGCGACATATTTCAGCATCTCGCGGGACGGAATTTCGCCTGCCGCCAACACCCGACCTGGATGTCGCATCACGCAAAGCTGAACAGCGAAGCCGAGCTTATTGTGCTCGCGCCTGCGCAGGTCAATCTCGAGGCGATCAGCCGCGGACAATGAATAATGTCGGATCAGGCTGTCCTCATCAGCCGGAATATCGAAAAGCTCCCGTCGATCCTGAGCCCCGAGAATCTTGCGCCTGGCCACTGCTCAAACTCCGCACACAACACCAACTGCCGCTGAATGTTGCCGAGCAGACTGGATGTGGAAACAGCAGCTATCCTGCTTCCACGGTTTTCCACTGGGATCAGACGGCGCGCCCCGGAAATCGCGAGACATAAGCAAACCCGCTTCACGCTTCGTTCGTTCTTAGCGTACGATTCTGCACGGCTCTTGTTCTGACCCCAACTTCAAATCACGTAACTCGGTGCAGTCGCACCCGATGCGCCTGAACATCGCACTTTCATCTTTTGGTTGCGTGTTTCGCAAACTCTGGACAGGGATTCCGCTAAATTGCGGACGGCTGTTTCGCTAAGTCCACGCACAGCTTGCCGGCGTCTGTCCTCGGGAGAGCTGGCTTCGATTTGTCTCGACGCTGCGACACATCGCCGGCGTGCCCGTCTCGCGCATAGGCAGTCTCGCCAGGAGATATTCGAGATGCTCCACGCCTTACGCCAGGAGGCTCTATCCTACAGCGAGATCGCCCGACGGACCGGCTATGAGCGTCGCAGCGTAGCGAAGTGGCTGAAGTTCAAGGCTCCGCCAGATAGGCGGCGAGCAGCATTGAACCCCACATCACCATGGTGCTTTGAAACGTTCCTTGCCCAATGCTGGAAGGAAGGGAACCGCTGCGGACGGCATCTTTTTCATGATGTCAAGCAGCGCGGCTACACCTGCAGCTTCTCCAATCTGGAGCGACTGCTGGGAGCTTGGCGGCGGGCCGAAAGAGTGCGCGCCGATGATGTTCCTTCGATGGCGATCAGCTTGGGACCCGTTCGAGATCCGGATACCGGCCACGCGATTTCGCCAGTTGTTGCCGCGGCGCTGTGCATAAGGCCAAGAGGTCTGCTGACGCCTCGACAAGCAAGGAAAGTCGATGCCCTGAAGCAGGGATCTGACGCATTCGCCGAGATGCGACGCCTGGCAATGCGCTTCAACGGTATCCTTCGGAGCAGGAGGTCGGAAACACTGGACCCCTGGATCGACGATGCAATCGACTCCGACATCATTCCGATCATGCGATTCGCCCGTGTTTTGCGCAGAGACATCGATGCGGTCAACAACGCCATCGAGCTGCCCTGGAGCAACGGACAGGCCGAAGGTCAGATCAACCGCCTCAAGACCCTCAAGCGCGCAATATACGGCAGGGCAGGCCCCGAACTGCTGAGAGCACGAATGCTGCCACCGCGCCACAGCAGGCGGTGAATATGTGTAGCGAGAGCGGAGCGTTTTGAGCGGGGCAGGTACGAAGAGATTGCGCAGAGCCGAGAAGATCGAAACGAAGCGTTGCAGTGCGAACTGGCGGTTGACCTGATCGAGCGGACAGGGAGCGGCCTTGTCGCTGATCGTGGTCTTCACCGGCTTGCCGCGGATCGCCCCTTCGAGACCCATTTGGCGCATCAGCCGCGAGACGGCGCAGCGGGCGACGTCGAAGCCTTCCCGCCTCAGCTGCCGCCAGACCTTGCGCACCCCATAGACCCGGAAGTTCTCCTCGAACACGCGCCGCACTTCGACCTTGAGTTCCTCATCGCGCTTCGCCCGCGCCGACAGCCGGGAGGGATCGCGCCGCTTGGCGACTTGGTCGTGGTAGGTCGACGGGGCGATCGGCAGCACCTTGCAGATCGGCTCGACCCCATGCGCCTCCCGGTGATCGTCGATGAACGCGATCATGGCTTGAACGGGCGGCCGAGCTCCGCCTGGGCAAAATATGCCGACGCCTTGCGCAGGATCTCGTTGGCCTGCCGAAGCTCCCGGTTCTCCCGCTCCAGAGCCTTCAGCTTCTCGGCAACCTCGGTGGGAAGGCCGGCGCGCACGCCGCTGTCCACCTCAGCCTTCTTCACCCACTCATTGAGCGACTGCGCCGTGCAGCCGATCTTTGCCGCGATCGAGGACACCGTCGCCCAGCGCGAACCATGCTCGCTTTCGTGATCCAAAACCATGCGCACCGCGCGGGCGCGCACCTCGGGAGAAAACCTGTTAGTCGTCTTGCTCATGATGGCTCCACCTTCTCAAGGTTTGGAGCCTCCGGCAAACCCGGCGCGGTTCAAGTATTTGATTGCAAATCTCCTCGAGTGTGGACGTTGCAAACATTTAAGAAGCCTTTTCTAAAGAACGCTAAATTTACCGGTTCTCAATATCGATAAGCGGAATTCATCGAATCAATAGGGTTACCGCTCAAGAGCTGGCCGCCACTGCTGCGGATAACAGCACATGCGGCATTCAAGCCCGTTTGTACCGCGCCCTCGACCCACCCGCCGGTAAAGGAGCATCCACATCCTGCGAGATACAAGCCCGTGTCTTCTTCCGGTCTTTTTGCGGTAGCGAATTGGAAAAATAACCGTTCTGAATAGATGTCTTCACCAGGATAATTGAGCTTGAAGGCACCTACTGAATATGGATCCATCAGCCAATCGTGCTGCAGGACATGACGTTCATAGTCACCGTTAGCCGGGACTAGATGACGGGCGAAATCAGGGGAAATGGTGGCCAGATCATCGACCAGACGCTGGCACCGTTCCTTTTTGTCCAGAATGGAAAGCATTTTGTTAGCATCATCTTCCCATGTATAACTTAACAGCACCACGCCCTTACCATCCGGATCATCTGGCTGATAGTCTAGGCAGTAAACCCCTCTGGCAAGGCCATCTGACAAGATGGTTGTCGGCGAGCCCTTTTTTAACCAGAACTTGTTTTCCGTCAGCATAAACAGCTTGGAAGAGCCGGTAAGGTGAGTTTCTCTGATCGCTCGCAAAACTTCGTTAGTAAGAAAGGTTCCATCCGCCGTGAGACGATGGGCCAGCTCCATAGCTCGATTGCTGGTAGTGACGATGACGCGGTCAAAAGGCACGACCTGCCCTCCTGCACATGTCACGAGAATCTGACCGCCCTGTTTGTAAATACGGCTTACATGACCGTAGCGGACACGCTGCCGCAAACTCACACCGTTAAGCTCCTGTTCAGCCAACCGTTTCACCAACAGGGAGATCCCTCCCATAATCAGGCGCTGATCGTCCTCGTACCCGTTAATTACTAGACGCAGCATCTCAGTAAACGCGGCTTGGTACACAGGTAAAAAGCCTCCAGATCCAATCCCCAGCGATCCGAAAAGCTCAAAATCTTCCGGCCTTTTCCAAGGTACGCGCCCTGGTGGCTGCGGTCCGGTAAAGATGGTGACGAGGGCCGAATAGAAGGAGATGTCGCGAAACGAATCTAGCCAGGCCTGCCATGCGTCACGAGCTTGGTCAAAGCGATGCGACCGAAGCAAAGTTGTGATCTTCGCCGGTGCGGGCAGTTGAATCCCTTCGTGCACGTAACCGTCGCTTATCAAAGCCTGCCATCCTTGATGAACGCGTCTGAACAGTGGCGGCGGAGACTCGCCGGCCTGCCATAAATGACGCGCACCTCGATAGTGCACCTCGGTATCCACGATGCCCGGATCGGGGAAGGAAGCTGCGGTATCTATCCTCAATTTGTCCAGATAATGGAACAGGCAGGTTGCGCTGGAAGGAAAGCGCATAGCGCCCATCTCGGCAATGAGATGCGGTTCGCGCGGGTCGAAGATTTGTGACCAAGCCCGCCCACCCATACGATCCCGCGCCTCAAATAGCACGATGTCCGTTATTCCGGCGCGCAAAAGTTCAGTCGCCGCCACCAAGCCACTGATGCCGGCGCCCACAATGCCAACCCGCGGGCGCCGGCTGTTTTGAGCAAAGCTCCCAATACCACCTTCAGACTCGCTCAATCGCAAGAACGGTCCATAATCATACAGAAGATCGATACTCGGCAATGAATTTCTTGCGATGGTATTGTTCAGCATACCGCTCTCCGATGATAGCTATATTTCTTGAGATCTAGTGTGGCCGCCCTCAGAATGCCTCCCCCGTTAAATTGGAACGCTGGCCACAGCATAACAATTGCTGCTCACCGGAGGCGAAATTGACGGTGTGTATTAGAAGAGAGCTTGCCAGCTTCTGTACTTAGTAATAATAATTACTGCAAACGCATCTCGCTAATCGACGATTGACGCAATATTTATTTGGATGAGAATGGATTTATCAGCCGAAATACATCGCGCTCCTCTCATATATGGGGAAGTCGCTCTCCTGCCACCGAGCATGTTCCAAATACTCGCGCGCGATATCTTCTATTAGTGCTTGCTAACGATCAATATTATCTATTTCTTTCTATCACTCAATTCCAACTCATTGAATTAATATTACGTTTCATATGTAATATAATACGCTTCCTTACTGATCAGAACCCATTTGTCCATTCTCTTCGGCCGATGGACATGATGCGCCAAGGCTGGTTTTCGAGCTTGCGCCAAGCATCGCAGCAACGGGCGACGATATCGTCATAGGATTTGAAGATGCGGTTCGACAGCCAGTTTTCGCGCATGACGAGCCAGAGGTTTTCGACCGGGTTGAGCTCCGGTGATTTCGGCGGCAGTGGCAGGATGGTGATATTCGTGGGCACGACGCCTGGCGTCCTTTCCGGCAAGCAGCCTTTGGTTGCTTCCATCGACGGCTATATCACTTTGGGGGGCGAGGATGAGGCAGCTGACTACGTCGACGAAAACGGCCAGGCCTGGCAGGCCACGCCCGGTGCAGTCGCGTGGGTGGCGGAGGTTACCAGAAAGCTGAAACCACGACGACGGCGTAACTGACCGCCGGAACCGATGGGCGTGTTCTAATTTGGGTATACCCGGCCTGAACACCCGCCATGAACACGTCGCAACCGGAAAGCCTGTTTTGGGCTCAATCGTCGTTATGAACAGAGCATCGCGCCGGCACACCCAAAATGAACAGCTTGCATGACCCGCATTGGATACGCCCGCACCTCCACCACCGACCAGAACCTCGCCGGGCAGATCGCCGCGCTCAAGGCCGCCGGCTGCGAGGTCATTCGCGAGGAGCAGAAGAGCGGCTCTACCCTGGAAGGCCGTCCGCAACTCAACACCATTCTCGACTTCATTCATGCTGGCGAGACGCTTGTCGTCACCCGGATTGACCGCCTGGCCAGATCGCTGCGCGACCTGCAGATGATCGTGGACAAGCTCAAGACGAAGGGCGCGCATCTCTCCGCGACAGAACAACCTGTCGATACGTCGACCGCCGCTTAGCGCCCGGATTGTTCACGGTCGACTCATCAAGGACATCGGCCGCGCGCTAGCCGCCCTGGGTCAGCTCAAACCCTTCGGGTTCAAATTGCCATGGACGACTTCGGTTTCAAGGATGGCACGCAGGCGCTCGCCCTGCGCATCGTCGTCAATTCAGGCGAGATCGAACGCTTGCAGCACGGGGGTTTACGCCGGCGGCATACTCGGCCGGTCACGAGCGCTGGCGGTACGGCGCGCCCATTTCATGAAGCCTTCCGATCCCGTGATCTGAACAGCGAGAACGTCACACGGCCGTTCAAGCGCCTACCCAACCTGTTTCACCACGGGTTTGACGTTTTGACCGCTTGAGATGTTGAAGGATGGCAGAGAGCAGTCATAGGTCAAACCTCAAACCCACTGGTATAACGTAGATGGCGAAACTCAAATGGGGACGCGCCTTCGGGCATGCAGGAACCTCACAGGACATGGATTGATTGCTCCATCCGCGCTTCCCCTTCCGCAAGTCCGCTTACCGCAGGAAACGTTTTTCATCGGCCTTCGTCTTCTCCATGCCCTGAAGCCGGAAGACCTCCTCGACGGCAACGATGTCCTTATGCACGTTCTGCACGCCACCGTCGGCGACGATGCGGCGGAAGGTGTCCTGCATGGCGGTCGTGGCGGCGCGGATGCCGTAGTTGCCGTAGATCACCATGCGGATGTTGCCGAGTGCCTTGATGCAGGTAGCGTTGAACTCCGGATAGGCATTCGGCACGATGGTGAGCGGCACATCGCCTTCCCAGGCCCGCGCGAAGCTCTCGATTTCGGACGAGTCCTTTTTCTTGGAATGGATCATGACCATGTCGGCCCCGGCTTCAGTATAGGCCTTGGCACGCTTCAGTGCCTCTTCCTCGCCGAGACCGGCGATCAGCGCTTCGGTGCGGGCGATCACCAGAAAGTCCGGATCGGTTCGGGCTTCGATGGCCGCCTCGATCTTGCCCTGGAACTCCTCGACCCGAAGCAGTTCCTGCCGGCCACCAGCGGCGAGGCTGGTGACTTTCGGGAAGGTCTTGTCCTCGATAACGACCGCCGAGGCGCCGGCACGCTCATATTCGGCAATCGCATGGATGACATTGATTGCATTGCCATAACCGGTGTCGATATCGGCGACGATTGGCAGCCAAGACCGCCCGGCGATCGCCCGCAGCATGTCGAGATGCTGCGTCATCGAGATCAGGCTCATGTCCGGCAGGCCGTAAAGGGCAGAGAGCTCGAAGCCTGAGGCCCAGAGTCCGTCAAAGCCGGCTTCCTCGGCCAGCACAGCCGAAAGCGGGCTGTGGACGGCCATGATATGGACGAGGCCGCGCTCAGTCATGCGGTCACGCAGTTGCTTCGCTTTGCTCAAGGGTCTTCTCGCTTTCGGAAAGGGCTGCGCAGGCAGCAAGGATGCGGCCGCAGGCGCGTTTCAGCTCGCCCGCTGATGCAGCATAGGAAATGCGGATATAGGGCGAGGCCATGAAGCCGCTGCCCGGCACGACGGCGACGCCGAATTCCTCCAGCAGATACATGGCGAAATCTATGTCGCTCTCGATCACCTTGCCCTTGCCAGTCGTCTTGCCGATGACACCAGCGCAGGAGACGAAGATGTAGAAGGCGCCGTCAGGCACGCGGCAGCGCAGGCCCTCGGCCTGGTTGATCTGCTCGACGACGAGATCGCGTCGCTTGCGGAAGGCGGACACGAACTCGGCGATGTAGTCCTGGTTGCCGCCGATGGCCTCGATCGCCGCATATTGGGAGATCGAGCTGGTATGCGACGAGGTCTGGCCCTCAATCGTGTTCATCGCCTTGATGAGGTCTTTGGGGCCGGCGCCATAACCGAGGCGCCAGCCGGTCATGGCGCTGGACTTGGATACGCCGTTAACCGTCAGCACCCGGTCGATGAGGTCCGGCGCGGCCTCTGCCATCGTCGCGAAGGGCATTTCATAGACGAGTTTTTCGTAGATGTCGTCGGACAGGACGTGGACTTCGGGATGCCGGCGCAGGACTTCGGCAAGGCCGGCCAGATCGGTCTTGGAATAGACAGTGCCCGTTGGATTGTTAGGCGAATTCAGCATCAGCCATTTGGTGCGCGGCGTGATTGCCGCCTCCACGTCTTCGGGCTTCAGCTTGAAACCCAACCGCTCGAGGCAGGGGACCAGGACCGGCTGGCCGCCGGCGAGCCGCACTATATCAGGGTAGGAGACCCAGCAGGGCGTGGGGATGATGACTTCGTCCCCCGCGTCCAGGCTGGCGAAGAGCGCGTTGAAGACCACCTGCTTGGCGCCACAGCCGACGGTGATCTGGTCGATGTCGTAATCGAGGCCGTTGTCGCGCGAGAGTTTCTCCCGGATTGCCTCGCGTAGCGGCTTGACACCGGCGACCGGAGTATAGCGCGTCTTTCCCTCGAGGATGGCGGCGACGCCGGCTTTCTGGACAGCCTCGGGCGTGTCGAAATCCGGTTCACCCTGGCTTAGCGTGACGATATCGACACCTTGTTCGCGCAAGGCGGTCGCCTTGGCAGTCATCGCTTTTGTCTGGGAGGGACGGACGGCCTGCAGTCTTTTGGCGAGCAAGGGCAATGGACTTTCCTCAACGCAAGGGAGTTTATGCCCAGACCTAGATGAGGCGTCCTTCGCTCGCCAGTTTTGGCATCGCGGAAAGCCGCCGAAATGATCGCGTTTTGCGATGCACCATTGCGGCCAGCACCTATTTCCCGGTGTTCTCCTCCTCGGTCTTTTTCCGGCAGAGCCGGGTAAGCCAACGGCAGAAGGCTCGGGCGAGATCCGGATTGCCGCTGCGGTCGACCGCATAGGCCCGGTATTGCATGCCGCTCGGCGCACGCGAGCTGGGAAACACTTCCAGGAGGCCTTGCCTGATCAGATCCGCAACGACGATATGGGGCGTCACCAGCAAGGTCTGGCCGGTCGTGACCGCCGGCAAGGCCAGATAATGGTGGTCGTAGCGTGCCCCCGAGATGATGTCCGACGTCTTCAGATCCATGCCGCGAAGCCAAGTCGGCAGGATGTCCGGCCGCGAGGTGACGGCAATCACCGGTGTGGTGCGCAGCGCCTCTAAGCCGCGACCGGCGACACAGTCCGGCGCGCCGACGCAAACGAGTTGCTCGTCGTAGAAATCCCAGCGATCTCCAGGTTCGGTCAGCGTCAGGTCCCGGGTCAGAAGCACGTCGAAGCTGTCGGTTGAGGCGGGGGCCGACAGGGTGCTGATGACGTCGACCGTGACGCCGCCCATTTCCTTCGAGAAGTCGCGCAGATTGGGGATAAGCAGCGTATAGGCGAAGGTCGAGAGCGACGTCCTCACGACAAGCCGGTTGGCATCTTTCCCGTCACCGCGGCGCATTCGCTTTGCCGTAAAGAAGATCGTGTCGAGCGGCTCGGCAACGGCATCGGCGAATAGCCGCCCGAAATCCGTCAATTGACTCTGGCGTCCGTACCGTTCGAGCAGCTTGGCGCCGAGATACTTTTCCAATACCGCGAGGTGGCGGCTCACCGAGCTCTGGGTGATGCCAAGGGTTTTGGAGGCCCGGGTAACGCTGTTGTCTCGTGCGACCTGCACGAAAGCCCGAACAGCGTTGAGCGAAAGGTCCTTTTCCTCGGTCAAGTCTCACCCCTTGCGCACGCGCGGCAACCATCCGGATTGGCCGGTTTCCCATCGCAATATTCGATATATGTCACGCACCTGTAACAAAAGGCTTTGATCATCCGCCGCGATAACAGTTCAGTAAGGTGGTGGTTTTCCGCCGCGCTCGGCTGAAAGAGGTAAAGCACCATGGCGTCCATCACCATCGAAAAGATAGAAAAATTATTCGGCGTCACGCCTGTGCTGTGTGACGTGTCGCTCGAGATCGCTGACGGCGAGTTCCTGACGCTTCTTGGTCCCTCGGGCTGCGGGAAATCGACGCTGCTGCGAATCCTCGCCGGGCTCGAGGTGCAGACTGGCGGCTCGATCGCAATCGGTGAGCGCGTGGTCGACGGCGTTCAGCCGAAGCGGCGCGACGTGGCGATGGTGTTCCAGTCCTATGCGCTCTACCCGCATATGACGGTGCAAGAGAACATGGCCGTACCGCTCCGGATGCGCCGGCTGTCGGCTTGGCAGCGCCTGCCGGTGGTCGGGCGTATCCTGCCGGGAACCAAGGCGGTGGTCGCGGAAATCGAAAAGGACGTGATGCGCACCGCCAAGGCGCTCGGCATCGGGCACCTTCTGGCGCGCAAGCCGGGCCAGCTTTCCGGTGGCCAGCGGCAGCGGGTCGCCGTCGGCCGCGCCATGGTACGCCAGCCAGCCGTCTTCCTAATGGATGAGCCGCTCTCCAATCTCGACGCCAAGCTTCGAGTGCAGATGCGCGCCGAGATCAAGGAATTGCACGACCGCCTAGGCGTCACGTTCGTCTATGTGACCCATGATCAGTCCGAGGCCATGACCATGTCTGACCGGGTCGCGGTCATGCTCGACGGCGAGCTTCTGCAGGTCGCCCCGCCGCAGGAGATCTATGCCAATCCCGATGATCGGCGTGTCGCCGAGTTCATCGGCTCGCCGAAGATCAACATACTCGAGGCACGGGTGCGCGATGGCGGGCTGGCCGAAACGGCAGCCACGAGCTTCTCCGTTACTGGCGATATCGCGCCGGGGACCAGCCTCGCGCTCGGGATCCGGCCCGAAGCCTTCCACCTCGTCGAGGCGGGCGGACATAACGTCCTGACCGGTGCCGTCCGGATGGTTGAGCACATGGGCTCCGACCTTTATGTGCATCTCGACGTTCCGGGGACGGACTATCCCGTAATCGCACGCCTGCTTGCCGAGCGTGCGCCGCAGATCAGTTCCGGCCAGACGCTGCATCTTGGCGTGAAACCGGAACGGCTGCTGCTCTTTGGTGCCCACGGACAGCGCCTGCGTCCTCTTGGCCAGACGAGCGCGACCGTGCTGCGGATGAAGGAGCGCGCTTAATGAGCATTGCCTCTTCATGTACAGGGGATGCGGTCACATCCTCAGCTGATCGCCGCGCTTCCCAAAAGGCGCTGCGCCGTCACCGGACCACTGAGATGTTCGCCGCTTGGTCGCTCGCCGGCCCGGCGCTCTTTCTGCTCATCGTTTTGTTTTTCCTGCCGGTCTTCGCGGTCTTTACCATCGCGCTCACCGACTGGCAGTTCGGGGCGAGCTCGCTTTCCTTTGTCGGCCTTGGAAACTTCGAGGAAGTCTTCGCTGACCAGGGGTTCCGTACCTCGCTGGTCAACACGATCGTCTACGTCGCGATCGTCGTGCCCGGAACGATCGTCCTCGGTCTTGCGATCGCGCTCCTGATCGAAAGCGGCAAGTCGTACCGGGCCTTCTACCGTGCTATCCATTTCCTGCCCTACATGGCGACGCTGACCGCCATGGCGATTGCCTGGGAGGCGCTGCTTCACCCGACCATCGGCCTCGTCAACCAGACGCTCGCTGGCCTCGGGCTGCCGACGGCCAACTGGCTGCGCGATGACAACACGGTACTGCCAGTGCTTGCGGTCATCGGCATCTGGCAGAACCTCGGCTTCGCCATGGTGCTCTTCATGGCGGGGTTGAAATCGATCCCACAGGACCTCTATGACGCGGCCGACATTGACGGCGCCGACCTCTGGCTCGACCGGCTGCGCACCGTTACCCTGCCGATGCTCGGGCCGGTCTTCATGTTCGTCTTCATCGTCGTGGTGCTCAAGGCGTTCGAGACCTTCGACACTGTGCAGATCCTGACCCAGGGCGGGCCGGGGCACGCCTCCGAGATGCTGCTCTTCACTCTCTACCGCGAGAGCTTCGAATATCTGCGCGCCGGCTATGGCGCCTCGGTGGCCGTCGTCTTCCTCTTCATCGTTGTCGCGCTGACGCTGATCCAGGCCCGCGTCATGGACAAAAGGGTTCACTACCAATGAGCGCCCATCGCCTTGCACGCCCGTCAGCCATTTTGCGCCATGCTGCGCTGCTGGTCACCGGCGCGCTGATCCTCATTCCCTTTGTCTGGATGGTCTCGCTCTCGATCAAGCCCCCGGGCGAGATCTTCTTCAGCTTTTGGCCGGAGCAGTTCTACGGGATCGAGAACTACACCAAGGCGCTGACGAACTCGCCGCTGCCGCGCTACATGCTCAACGGCGTTATCGTCTGTGCGCTGATCCTGGCGCTGCAGATAATCGTCTGCGCTCCGGCCGCCTATGCACTGGCCAAGCTCGACTTCCTGGGCCGCAAGCTGCTGTTCGCAATGGTCCTGATCGCGCTGATCCTGCCGCATGAGGTTCTGTCCCTGCCCCTGTTCGTCTTGGGCTATCAGGTCGGCATTCTCAACAGCTATACGGCGCTGATCTTTCCGTACGTCGTCTCGCCCTTCGGCATCTTCCTGTTCCGGCAGTTCTTCAAGACTATTCCCGACGACGTCATCCACGCCGCTCGCCTCGACGGTCTGTCGGAACTGGCGATCGTCTGGCGGATCATGGTGCCGATGGCGCTGCCTGCAATCATCGCCTTCGGCATCTTTTCCATCGTTTCGCATTGGAACAGCCTGTTCTGGCCGCTGATCGCGGTGCGCGACGAGTCTCTCATGCCGCCGCCGCTCGGCATCATGGTCTTCAAGAACGAGGAGGCCGGCAACGACTACGGCCCGCTCATGGCCGCCTCTACCCTCGTGGTCGCCCCCCTCATCATCGCGTTCCTCTCCGCCCAGCGCTGGTTCGTCGAAGGGCTGACCGGAGGGGCCGTCAAGTGAGACGCGCAAAGCGCTCTCAATACATGTTCAACCTCCACGAAGGGCTGTCAAACTGTGAACACTCTTACTCGTCGTTCCGACAGGCATTGACGCTCAAGGCGCAGCCGGATTCAACCTAAAAGTGATCAGCAAAGATGTTCGGTTGCTCCCTCCCAAGGCTTAATCGTCGTAGGTGCAGAATTAGCCCGCGGCGCAGAACGAGCCACGGAACAAACATCACATCATCGCAAGTTTCGTGGTCGGCTGCTCGTCGATCGCCAACGAGAATTGGAGCATTCAAATGGAAATACAGCGTCTTGCTGGTAAGGCCCTCGGCCGAACTGCCGGCTCGGCTTTCGGATCTCTTGTCTTCATCGCAACAGTTGCTCATGATCGAAACGCTGATCTGGTTCTTCAAAGCTCGGATTTGCTTTCTCGCCTCGAGGAACAGCTTGGCGCGCTTGGCAGCGACAAGAGCTGCATACTTTCGGCGACCGTCTACCTCGCCGATATGTCGCGCAAAAGCGAATTCGATCAGATTTGGATTGAATGGGTAGGCGAGGATCAGCGCCATTGGCCGCAACGCGCCTGCGTCGGTGCAGTCCTGGCAGAGCAGACGGCGGTGGAGATCTCCGTCATAGCGGTGCGTCGCGACGAGATCTCATCCTGAAAGCGATAATGAGGTAATCCGTGTCTGATGTATTTGCCAGAGGCGGGCCTTCGACCGAAAAATTGCGGAACACCCAATGCGGGGCACAGGCTTTTCGACGAACCGGTTTGTCGGAAAGCCATGACATCTGCCAGCGCTGCCTAGAGATTAGAAAATGCCTCATGTAGCGGTAATCGGTGCCGGCGTAATCGGCGTTATGTCTGCGTATTCGCTCCTTCAATCAGGGTACACCGTCACCGTCATTGATCCTGCTGAACCGGGAAGTACCAGAGCATCGAGCTTCGGGAACGGCGGATGGCTCAGTTCAAGTCTGGTTTTGCCGGGCGCCATGCCTGGGCTTTGGAAACAGGTCCCGAAGTTCCTTCTCGATCCAAAGGGCCCTTTGACAATCGACAAGTGGCGGCTTCCGAAGCTCGCGCCATGGCTGTTACGCTTTCTTTGGAATGGCGCGACCGAAAGCCGTGTACGACCCACAGCTGTTGCGCTAAGCTCCATGGTTGGGACCTGCCCGAACCTTCATCAAGAAGTTGCCCGGCAGATCGGCGCACCGCATCTTGTTGAGGCGAGTGGGCTCCTGTACCTCTACCGCGGTCGAGAAGCATATACGCGCGAGATACTCCCCTGGGCGCTTCGTCGAGAGATGGGAGCAACATGGACAGAGCTTGACGAGCAGGAGCTGCGGCTCAGGGAACCGAATGCGCCGGACGAATATCGGTTTGGCGTGCTGGTTGACGGAGGTCATGCGCTTGATCCTGGCCTGTTCGTCGCGGAAGTGGCAAAATTCCTGTTCGCCAACGGCGTTCGCTACCTGAAAGCCAATGCACTCGATTTCGTCTTCGATGGCGGCCGGTTTGCGGCCGTGAAGACTGACCATGATCGCGTTGAATGCGATAAGGTCGTGATTTCGGCGGGTGCATGGTCCTCCAATCTGGCGGGTTTAGTTGGTGACAGGATTCCGCTGGAAGCGGAGCGCGGTCATCACATCATCATTTCTGGCAAAGGCCCAGACCTTCGACACCCGCTCCTGCTTACGGATCGGAAGATCACCGTGAGGAAGGTTGCTTCCGGCACCAAGAGCACAGGACAAGTGGATTTTTCCGGCTTGGATGCGCCAGCAAACCCCTTGCGCTTTAAGGTCCTTCACGAGTTGGTGACCGAGGCGTTTCCGCTGTTGTGTGAAGGACCGGGACGGCATGTATCAACATGGATGGGGCAACGCCCGTCTTTGCCTGACGGGAAACCCGCTATTGGGCGAAGCAGACGTTCGGCGGATGTTATTCATGCATTCGGCCACGGCCACATGGGGTTTGCCTCTGCTCCCGAGACGGCTCGTCTCGTGACGCGCCTGATACGCGAACCTTCCGAAGAGGAAAACACAGCATTCTCGCCACAGCGCTTCGCCCGATAGGGATTGTTGCCGATGGAGTTCCAGCCGCGTGGAGGCAAGAGCGTGCCGGCCTACGGCCAGGAACAAGCCATTCCATACTGCGTTGAGCCGTTCAGCCAGGCAGCCAGGCGACATTGCGGATAACTTCAGGCGTCCGTCCAGATCGTCGCCGAGACCAGTCTGGACTTATCTGTTCCGACCTGGGCAAGCCGGCGCTTGAATTCCGTCAAATAAGTCTTTGTCTGTTCGGCCACGGAAGCGCTAGAAGACGCAATATACACTACGGCTTCCGAGCAGGGGAGAAACTTGCCGCTATCGAGATTGACCCGGTTCTTGACCTTGAGTTTGCGGGCTCCTTCTTTCAAGATAATAGGCATCCTGGCTAGGGACTGATGCCCCTTCCCGGATCGTCATCCGCAAGCTTTCTAAATCCGTTGGCGCACGAGATTGGTTCCAGTGACCAGGGCGCTGATCTTTCCAAATGCAACCTGGCGCGGCAAGTACCACATGCCGCAATCCGAACATGGATGAAGGCGCTCGGGAGGAACGATCGAGAGCACATCTTGCAGTCTCGCTGCAACATGCTCTGGGGTCTCGATCTCCCGGTTAGCCAGATCTAGCAATCCGAGTACGATGTGCTTTGACCCACAACAGCGCAGGATGTCGGGATTGTGTTTCGGTTGCTCATATTCGAGGCTGATGCCCTGGATCGGGCAGTCGGCCAGAATTTCCAGCGCTTCCGGATAGGTCGGGCTGGTGCTCTTCACCTTGTGAGCAAGGGCATAGCCATAGCAGACGTGGAGGATCACCGGGATCTCGATGCCCTCGACTAGAATTTCAATCGCCTCTTTTCCGAACTGCCGCGCAGCGCTTAAGCGTGTATGGAAATAGGGCTCATCGATCTGAAGAACGTCGGCACCGGCCCGCTGGAGCGCGAGCAGCTCCTGATTGAGCGCCCTTGCAATTGCGACCACCAGCGCTTTCTCACCGCCATAGGCATGATCGCTGACCTGCCCGGCAAGCGTTATCGGGCCGATAAGGTTCGCCTTTACCGGGCGACTTGCGTGGGCTTTTGTAAATTTGAGCTCGTCCACCGTCAAAGGGCCGGCCCAGGAAATTTCCGAGACAACACGGGCCTTGGTTGCGCTGTGGTTGAAATATTCGTCTAGGCCGGTCGAGTCAGTCTTATTGCTCCTCACTTCGGAGGTCGTGTTAATTTTGTCTGGATGGTCATAGTCGATGCCGGTCAGGCATTTGAGAAAGTGTCGGTCGTAAGAGGCGCGTTGCGCCTCTCCGTCGTTGACTAGATCGAGACCAGCTCGTTCCTGTTCGTATAAGGCTAGCAGCGCGGCATCGTGCTTCGCATCCGCCAAAACTTCAGGGTCGGGGCGCCACCAGCTTCCATCGAGCGCCCGCATTTTCAAGTGACGCGCAAGCCAATGCGGCTTGGTATAGCTTCCGACGATCTGGGTGGTGAGCGGTTGAATAGGCATAGTGAGAACCCATAAAAAAAGTGGTGACTGGCGGCGCAACTTCTCAGGGAAGAAGCTTCTTCACGTCCGCAGACATTGCCGATAGCTCCTCGTTCACGTCGCCCCGATTGATTGCGACGTTCCGAAGGTGATCGCGGATGACATCTACAATTCTGGCGGCATTATCTCCCGGAAAGGTATACCAGCCGGTGACGAACGGAAGCGCCTCGATTAATGCGCGCTGGTTCGGGTTGTTCGCGTAGAGCGAGCCCAAGAACTCCGGCTTCTCCACCGCGATGGTGTTGACTGGTGACGTGCCCGTTATCTCTACCAGACGGGTCTGCACCGCAGGGCTGACCATCAGTTTCATGAAATCCCATGCAAGCTTCTGCTTCTTCGGGTCTTTCGTCAGCATCATAATGCTGCGGCCACCGATAGGAATGCGAGAATCCTCCGAGGAAAGAGGCCAGCGCATGGCCTTGATTTCGAAATGCCCTGCAGACTTTTTCTCAAAAGTTGCGAGATAGCTGTTTGCCTGGGTGAGGATGCCGATCTGACCGGCTCCAAACGCCTGAAAGGCCTGATCCTGAGACATGTCCACCATTCCAGTTTCGCCGAGCCGACGAATAATGGTGAAGGCTTTCCGTCCCTCGGAACCATCAAACGCGATGGTGCGATCGTCTTCGCTCATCAAGCGGCCGCCCTGGCCTGTCATCAGTGCCTGAAACGTCCAGTTGCCGGCCGTGTTGTAGTCGAAGAACGCGCCGGTAATGGTGTCTCCGAGTCCATGAATTTTGTTGGCAAGCGCGATGATGTCTTCCCAGTCCCGAGGCAAATTATTCGGGTCGCCACCGGCGCGGCGTACCAGATCGAGATTGAAGAACAACGTTGGCGTGCCGCTTTCAAACGGCAAAGCGTAAGTCTTGCCGCCCACTTTCCCTGCATTCATCGAAGCCGAGGTCAGTCCATTAGACTTCCAGTCGTCTTCTGCAGCAATGAACTCGTCGAGCGAGGTGGCAATGCCTTTTCGAGCCAATGTGGCAATCTGATCGTATGCTTGGAAAGATACATCCTGAAGGCCCCCGGTAACCGCCAGGCGCAACGTACGGGCAAGATGCTCGCCGTGGCTGGCCACGGGCGTCATGAACGAAATCTTCACGCTCGGGTGATCCTTTTCAAACTGACGACCGGCTTCCTCGAGAATGGGCTGATACGCCGGGTTGGAAAAGGACACGCTGAGCGTTTGGTCATCGGCGCTATATGCGGATCCGACGGCCATAAACCCAGGTACGAGAATACCCGCGAGCGCGAGCAACGGAACTGCAAGTTTCATGTAAAATGTCCTAAGTTAGGGTTGTCGAGATTCCATCGGCCGTGTCGCGTGGCCTCGATGTCCAGATTGGATGCAACAGCAAGCTCAGTCCTCACGGCAGCATTCACCGTCTGGCTCTCCCAAGGAGATGTAACACCTGAATGACAAACATCGCAAAAAACGATCATATTGATGTCATTGTGCGATGTTTATCGGGTGATCTTGGGCTTTGGGAGTGCCTTAAGGGCTCTAGAGGCAAAATCATCCCGTCGCAAAGAGTCGAAGTTAAGTGTTTTCCATCGCAAAATTCGATGTCCTTCGTATATTTGCAATACTTTGTTGGCCGAATGGTCTATCTATGACGAAGTAGGATTCGTGAGTTCCCGTGACTCAGTGGCATTTTCTAGGACCTGCTTAATAACGCGATCAGGAGACTACCAAGAATGAGGCTCGTCGCCATTTTCAAAGACGCCACCGGGGCTGAGTGGATCCGAGAGCGCCACTGCGATGATCACCTTGCGTTTCTCGAAACGAACAAGGACAAGATTGCGATAGGCGGTTCGCTGCGGCAGTATCCAGGCGCGACACCCTATGGCGGACTGTGGGTTTTCAACGTAAGTGCAAAAGACGAAGCCGTCGCCCTTATCGAAGCCGATCCATACTATCGCCTCGGACTACGCGCCGGATACGAACTGTTACTGTGGGGAAAGCCAGAATTCTTTGGCGTTGTGGAGCTCTAGGTCCATGTTGATAAGGTGTGGGATAGCCCCTTACTGTCGGGACAGTTGCGAAGGCTACACATGATCTCTTTGTCTTGTCGCTGCGTGCGCAATTTAGCAAAACTGTAGAACCCCGTTGAGCATGCGCTCGAGGTGACTACGATCTTTGTAGGCGCGGTAATCGCGGGTCGGTAGGTTTTTTTGATTCAGCGCGGCCAGACAGCCGTGCACTTCCATGGAACGGAAGCTCGTTGTCTCGACTGGAACGCCTATCAAAGGCTACGCTAGGGAGATACCAGTTGCCCAAACTGCTCTTCTAGATACCGCGAAATTCTTCATAAAGCTGGCGGTCAAACACTAAACTTGGATCTTTCGACTTGAGCGTCAACTGTCTCGAGACAATGTCCGTGTGGCATGTCGCAGGCCATTCGTAAGCTATGTTAAGGATAACAGCCCATGAGCACGTGCGATTCGCTGACTAAGGGGCTCATCGTCAGCTTCGATGGCCTTCGCCCTGACCTTATCTCTCCGGAATTGACGCCGAACCTCTGCCGCCTGCAGTCGCTCGGCGTGACGCTGTCAAATCATCGAACGGTCTATCCTAGCGAAACTCGTTCGGCCTTCCCGAGTTTTGTGACTGGCGCGACAACCGGTCGGCACGGCATGGTCGGCAACAAATATGTCGACCGATCGGTCTCGCCATCGCGTTATATCGATACGGCAGACGCCGTGCTCCTGCGCAGGCTCGACCTGGAAAGCGGTGGCCGCTTGATGTCGGCGCCGACACTTGGCGAAATCCTCGCTTCGGCCGGACGCAGTCTTGCCGTGCTGGCGACCAACACGCCGGGCACAACGCGCTTCTTTCATCACAAGGCGGAGGATTTCGGGCACGTCCGCCTCTCGGGCCATTTTCGCGAAGCCTGCACACCGGATGAAGTGCTGGCGGAAGCCGAAGCCCGCGTCGGTGCCCTGCCACCGGAGCCGCCGAAGGTTGAACCTGATACGGCCGGGCAGGACTGGATCACCTCCGCGTTCCTCGAGGTGGTCTGGCCGAAATATCGGCCGGATGTCACGATCCTCTCCTACGGCGAGCCGGACGTCACCTCGCATTTTCATGGCACGGGCGCCTTGCCGACCCGCGGCATCATCGCCCATTGCGACCGGCAGTTTGGTCGCTTGCTCGATTGGTGGGAAGTAGAGGGCCACGCCGCGGGCGTGCAGATCGTTGCCATCTCTGATCACGGTCATATTACCGGCCACACCCGCGTCTACGTGGCTGACAACCTGCGGGACGCCGGCTTCCGGCCAGGCACTACGCCTGCATCCGATGTTGATGTCGTGGTGGTCCCCGGACAAGTCGGCGCGCTTTATCTCGCCGATCGGAGTGAGAAGCAGATCGCCCGGCTCGTGGCGGCGATCACGCGCGCGCCATGGTGCGGGCCGGTCTTTACACGCGCAAAGAACGAGACCGAGGGCGTCGCCCCGGGAAGTCTCGGCAATCATCTCGTGTTCGCCGATCATGTCCGCGCGCCGGATGTCTCCTTTTGCTTCCGAGCGGACGACCGTGTCGATCCTTCCGGCCTTGTCGGTGGCACTTTTTACGACAACAACCGCCGTACAGGCCTCGGCGTCCATGGCGGTCTGCACCCGAAAGAACTTGCCGCCCTCGGTATCATTGCCGGCTCGGCCGTTTCCGCGCAGGGATCCGTGTCCGCGATCCCCTCCGGTATTTGCGACTTTGCTCCGACTATTCTGCACCTTCTCGGGATTGCGCAGCCGGAAACTATGACTGGGCGCATCCTGCACGAAGTTCTGAAAACTGGAAACAAGGGCGTCATCGATATTTGCAGCGAAGCTTTCGCTGCGAGGCTCGGCAGTTTCAAGCAGGTTTTGCACCGTGTTCACGTTGGAGCCGTAACCTATGTCGGGGGCGGAACGGCGGAGGGATAGTGTGGTAATCTTGCACCGAGGGCGGAAGGCAACCAGCGACTGGGGTTAGCTACAATAATCGTCGTACGTGCTCGACCAGATCGTGGACCGCACTGGTAAGAGCCTCCTTCGGAGCACCTCCGGCGTGCAACTCCGAAGCTAAAACGGAGTATAGTCGAATAGGAAGGTTCGAGTGTTGAATGCTTGGTTCCAGAAGCTGTCCAGGCGATGTTGAAGGACGGGCTCGCCGATGCCGGCCATGAGCTGGGCTTCGATTGCTACGCCTACCTGCACGTCCAGCCAGTGCGGACCTACGCGGTATCGAACTATCCGCCTGAGCGGCAGGACCGTTATCTGGTACGATGTATCCAGGTATGGCGGAGGCCCAGTGACGCCATCGAAGATTTCGATGATGATCATCTTGCCCTTGATGACAGGCCGCGTGCATCGTCATACCATTCGTCGTGCGATCGGTCTTCTTCGCAACAAAGAGCTTGTGCGCGTGACGCGAAAGGAGATCTATGTGCGTGAACCGCAAATATCGTATCGAGTTGGCCGAGAGATCGTGTAACCGATGCTACGCAACAGAACCAAATCTTTGGCTCCCATGAGCTGAAATATGCGCTGCCGTTTTGGCGACGACAGCATAAGTCGATATACTGATGGACCATTATTTGCGGCGCGCGGTAATGACTTCGGCCTCATACGGCATACGAACCATCCCGTTGGAGTTGCGGTGCAGTTCGAATGCATTGAGAAGTTCAGAAAGGACCTCCGCTTCGCCCTTGATATGAATTGCTTTCTGGATAATAGTGAAAGACAGCGCCCGGTTTTTGAATGTCTCCCAATCGATCGGTTCGCTAAAGATGAAACTAACGCGGCCGACGTTTTCAAAAGCGGGGAGTTCGGTCAGCTCGCCCATGATGTTCAGGTCGAAGTACCCACCCTCAGGCCTTGAGCTTCGCCGTCGCTGATAACTTGGCAGGGCCCGTTCAATCACTGAAAGAAAATTGTCCACAAATGGACTTGTTTTGTCATCGGGTTCATAGTGAACGAATGCCAGCAACCCGTCCCGCGTAAGCATTCGCTCGGCCTCTTTATAAAATAAAGGTCTGTCGAAACGGTGAACGGCGCTTGCCGCTGCAATCAGACGCGCGGACGAGTCCTCCGCTGGCAGTTGCTCAGCGACGCCGTCCAAATATACAATCGGTGCCCCAATTGGGGTCTGGAGCTGAGCATGCTGTCGCATATCTTCGTTGGGTTCGAGCGCTAAAATCGTGAACCTGGGACCAAAAACCTTCGCAAGACTTTTGGTAAAGAGCCCTGTTCCGGCTCCCACCTCGACTATGCGTCCGCCCTCGGCGCTGGAAAGCATAGCTCGAAGTTGTTGGGCTATGCGGGGCGGATATTCCGGTCGGAATCGATAATAATGTCCCAGGCCATCAAAGTCGTCCCAGGGACTGTTTTGTTGAGCTGAGCCTACCTCGTTCATTTGTTCTTCCCTTTTGCGAACCATGCCTTAGAAATGCGACCGGCATTGGTTCGCCTATGGTGCAGCGTGCAGCAACGTTTCGGGTTCGTACGAAAGTGATCGCATCCTGGTATTTGGTCGGCCCCCGCCACTAGCATCCAAGACGGACGCCGTTCCATGAGCCTTTTCCGAATTGGCTGCACAAGTCTGAACCGATGTGTTCCTCCATCGCTGCGCCAGTTGTAACCACTCCTTTGACCGCCCCCTCCGATAGAGCACCACTGAATTCGAAAAATAGCTGGAGGGGGCCGCAGGAAATCTGGGAATGGAGTGTTATCGCGTTCCCAATTACAGCCCCAGCAACAGTCCCGCTCCCGAAGCGGCCGTGATGAACGCCTGCAACAAGCCCGTCGCATTGTTGCTTGAGCTTAAGCTCATGGAATGACCGCCGGTGCAAATAATCGACAACCAAGCGCCACTCTCCCGTCGCGTCCCATCGCGGTGCGGCCTTCTCTGGTGTCGATTGTGATGCATTCAATTCCGCGTCGAACGCTTCAGCTAGCGCATAGCCGACAGTTTCAGCCTCTGCAGGAGACTGGATGCTAAGAGGATCAATAATTATGGAAGTGCCGGCCACCCAGAAATCCTGCAATTTTACGCGGTGGCGCTCGAGAATAGATTTACAGAGTGCGGCGCCAGAGACGATGGACTCGCTGGGCCAAGACAGGCGAAGGCGAGGTGCGATCTGGCCAAAGCTTTGATTGGCGGGAAGCACCTCTCTGACGATCGAAAATTTGCTCAAAGGTTTAGCAATTGTATCGAGGAGGGAGAGCCAATAATCTCCGTCAACCCTCGTCCTGCCGGACAGCCAGTCTTCCAGCGCCGTCACAGCACCAACGATCTCCTCCTTCCCGACTTTCATCCCGCGGCCGATGCTGTAGTGCGGCGGTCCATTTAGCCAAGCCGCCTGGCATAAGTCTTTACGCCCGATCAGGAAGCCACTCGATTGTGGGCCTCGAAGGCATTTTCCGCCGGAATAGATAACCAAATCGGCGCCGCGTGCGATCCATGGATCGGGAGATTTCGGCGCACAACTCGCTGCATCGACTACGATCGGAATCCCGCTCGCTTGTTCTTTGAGATTTTCAAGCTGAACGAAGCCCTCATTCTCAGCGCGGGCTAACAGACAAATCATGACGGGTTCGCGGGAAAGTGCGTCGTTGAGCTCACGTTGATTAGATACCTCAATCAACTTTGCGCCGACCTGCCGCATTACCATGTCATATGCGAATCGATGCGTTTTAAACACGATAATGCCATTTGGGAGATCGGTCGTGTCGGGTAGCCTCAGCATGATTTCGGGATCACCACCTGCGATGCACGCTGCGGCCGCAAGCGCGAGTGCTGCCGTACTCCCCGCAGTAACGATACCCCATTGTGCATTGGCAAGCCTTCCGATCTGCGCTCCCACTGCCTCTGCGAGCTCGTCGAGATCGACAAATGCACGCGCGGCGGCCGACATTGCATCCAACACGTTTTGCGTAGGATTGCTGCCGCCAAAACTAGTTCGTGTAGCGGTACAGTTGATAATTGGACGCACTCCGAGGTTCTGATAAACCGCATCCGTGGTGCTTCCCGGGAATTTATCGATACTCGGATTTGTTAGAGGATCGGACGAAGGCACCGGCAATCTCCAAGAGTTTTGGTCTGATAGATCTCTGACCCGCGATCGCACAGAACCGGGCATTGTTTATTTGCGGGCGGACCGGCGCTAAACGGAATGGTCAATTGCTAATCATCAGATGCCTCCGCCAGGCCGGGCACGCCGAGAGCGAACAAACAATCTCCGATCCTCGCTCGAGCGGGAGCTCGTTTTGCTAAAATTACCCCTCCTGTCGGGAAGAACATCGTCTCGGGAGCTCGCCAGGGTATTTCGGGAAAGTGGATCTGCCCCGCCAAATCCCCTTCGTTGACTGCGTCCCCGAGCTTCACGTACGCTTCGAAGACGCCACTGTCGGTCGCGAAGATCAATTCTCGCGCCGGTTGCCGAAGATAAAATCTTGTCGAGGGTGCGGGTTCTGTATGGTCGTTCGGAGCTAAAACGCCAACGTGACGCAACAGCCGAGGGAGCCCTCGTTCAGCTGCTCGAAATGCGTCGACAGAGAAGGCCGCTGCGCCGCCCAATTCCGTCGACATATGCCCAACGCCCCGCCGACGACACGAGCCGAGAAGAAGTTGATCGTCATTCGCCAAACCTTCAATGAGGATGCTGTTCGGCATGCCGAACGCGTTGAGGAATCCGAGTGCCTCTTTCCTGAGGGATAGTTCCGACGGCGCTACCAGGTGGGCAGATGGGATGTATTCCAAAGAATAGCCACCCGAGTGGAAATCGAAGCAATAACGAACGAGCGGAAGCAAGACGCTGTCTATATAGTGCGCGATCATTTGGGTAGGTGTGCCATCTGCATCGCCCGGGAAGAGGCGGTTCAGGTTTCCGCCATCAATAGGAGAGACTCTCTGGCCCGCTGCCACGGCGGGAGAGTTGACGCCCGGTAGAATAATAAGGCGTCCTGTAACTTGGTCAGCAGAAAGGCCGCGTAAAAGTTTCATGAGCAAAATTTGGCCTTCATATTCGTCGCCGTGATTACCGGCCATCAGCAGGACGCTGGGACCATAGCCGTTCTTGATAACGGTGACGGGGACCGGGATCCAGCCATAGGCAGAGTCGGTCGTCGAATGGGGAACCTGTAGGTAACCATGCGAGATACCGTCAGCGTCGAAGTTGATGTTTGTACTAACCCGGCTCTTTTCGTTCATTGGGACCCTCCTGAGCACCACGACGCTCTATCCTGCTACCAGCGTTGGCAGGGTGCTTGCCTTCGGGGTTTACTAGGTACGAAGGGGCAAACGCTTCGCCATCGTCACTTCCGTCACGTACGGGACGTCAAGGTGCCCTTCCGTGCCCGAAAAGAGATCGAGGAGATCGTCCAAGGCCTTCATCACCACGCTCTCACCGTTGCCGGCCAATGCTCGTCTTGTGTGACTTGTGGAAAGGCTCAGCGTCTTGAAATCAGCCTTCGACAAGCTCCTGTTCCAATCCCATGATGATTGGCGAACGCCACGAAACTGATCGTGCTTCGTGAGATCATTTACGAAGGTCTCCGCGGCAAACCCGCCGAACCGATCCGGGAACGTGCCTCTGCGATAGCCAGGGACAAACCGCTCGTGGAACTGTTCGTAAGCGTCGAGGAATGGGCTGTCCCACCAGCGCCGTTTGTTTTGGACAATGGCGACGGCGCCGTCGGAGCGGAGGACTCTCGCAGCCTCACTATAAAACTTCGGCAGATCGAACCAATGGGCTGCCGACGCGGCAGTCACTAGAATCGCCGACTTTGCATCGACCGGCAATGCTTCGGATGAACCTGGTATATATGTGATATTTGAGGGTGTTTCTGATGCGAGCATCGCTTGAGCGCGCATATCATCATTCGGCTCGATCCCTAAGATCCTATCGGCTTTGTCGAAGGCGTCAGCGATACGCCGGGTGAAGATGCCGGTGCCGCAGCCAACATCAACGGCGAGCCTTGTTTCGGCTGAAGGAGGGAGTTCCTCCAAAATCCACTCAGGGCATGCAGTAGGATAATCCGGTCTCGTGGCTTGATAGTGGCCAGCCGCACCCGTGTAGATCGACCAGTTCGGGGCTGCCGCAGTCGGTTTCAATGAAAGTTGGTTCATCTATCAATTTCCTATAATTCTTGTCTTCACCAGCGGTTTGACGGACCAGGCTCGCCGCCGTGTTAAATCATGTGCTTCGAGGTTGGCGGCTGTACTTGCCGCTGAAGCTGATTGGCTCGATGTGTCGAACAAGCAGGGAATGGAGACCGGCATCGGGTATGTCGAAGACATCGCCAAACGGTTGAAAGCCATGCCTCCGGTAGAATCGTCCGGCGGTTGTTCTGCCGTAACACCAAACGATTGAACCGTTCCGCCTGCTGACTTCCAAGACTCCCTCTTCGAGCAGAATTCCACCGATCCCGTGGCTTTGCATACCGGGTTCGGTCGCCATGCCCCGAAGCCGCCAATTGGGGCCGGAGTGGCTGAAGGGATCAGGCGACGGTTCAATCAGGAAAGAGACGACCGAAGCCAGGTGGTGCTCTATGAATGCACCCATATGGAAGAAGTCGGACGAGGGAGAGAAAGGAAAGCGCCATGCGTTGTTTCCCGGGCGGAGTACGCGACGCCTTAAAGCTTCGCCATCGTCGAAAGTGATCAGTCTAGCGTCTATCGTCAGGCCTGCCGGACTATGCTTGGCATATGCTGCCGGTTCTGTGATCATTTGTTTCTTCCCCCATTCGTTCACGACGCCGGCGAGCATGAGGAAAGTGCCTGGCGAATTCTCGAAATCGCGTCTTCCAGCACAGGCCGGCTCTCGGGATTCCCGATGCCAATCCTTATTGCTTCAGGGGGGATCCAATCATTTCGGGCGTAGGATATGCTCGTAGCCACCTGAACGCCGCGTTCAAGGGCTGCCGCCGCGATGTCTCCACCGGACGCATCCTTCAGCGGGATCCAAACATGAAGACAACCCGGATCACTGGCAAGCGAATAGCCTCGTAGACCTTTTGCGACCATCTGCTGACGAATACTGAGTTCAGCCTTCACGGCAGCTAAGATCTCCAGGTCTTTGCCAGTCGAGATCAGTTCAGCCATGAGAGCTGCGCTCATAGGAGACGCCATCCAGTACGTTGCCCTGACGCCCGGCCAAAATGCCCGTTCAGCCTCCGCCTTGGTCGGCGCCATGACGAAGGCCAGCTTTAGCCCCGCGGAAAGGCTCTTTGCCGTGCCAAGCAAGTACCAGGAGAGTTCCGGCACGAAAGCAGAGATGGGCGGCAGTGGGGATGACGCTAATAGGCTATACACATCATCTTCAATGAGCTGGACGTTGTATTGACGAGCAATGTTGGCAATATCTTTCCGCCGATCCATCGGAATGGTTACGGTTGTCGGATTTTGAAAAGTAGAGAGCAAATAGAGTGCGGCAGGTCTATTGTGCCGACAAATCTGCTTGAATGAATCTGGATCGAGACCGTTCTCATCGGTTCCGACGTCTACGACCGGAATTCCGTAGCGGGCTGCAAATGACCGGATTGGTGGATAGGTCATCTGCTCGACCGCGAGAGGTCGGCCATTGCCAACGATCGCTGGAAGAAGCATGTGAACCGCTGCCTGAGTGCTGTGGGTCACAACAATTCGTTCAGGGCTCGGAGATGCACCCAGGCGCCGCCCTACGAACGCTGCGCCTTGCCGCCTGTCTTCTTCGGTACCCATCCAGCGATGGGTGGCCATCAGTTCTGCTGGCGGCGTCTTTCTAAGCAAGTCGCCCACTGCTTGGGAGACGAGCGGGTTGAAGACACCAGGAACCGGCGGCGGATGATTGAGAGCGAGGCGGATCACTCCGTCAGACGAAACTGCTCGATCAGGAGCCTTTTCCGGGCCAAAGTCTGCAAACGGGATGTTGTCCATGACGGGTTACTCCAAAAACCGTGCATCGGGTCAGCTTCAGGGGCTGTCGGTGAGTGGGGAGAGGGGAGCGGTAAGAAAAGCCAATGCGATTGAAGTGATCACCGCAAATCCAGTCGCGATCGGTATGGCTGCCCCGCGAATGGCTGGCACTTTGATTGTGGTCGTCACGTGTGCCGCTGCGAGCACGATGAAAGCGACTGCTGCGACTGTCGGAAACGCCTCGCCAGAAAAGAGAGGTCGCGAAAGCAGCAGAACTGCCAACAGGGGAGTGTCGTAAGAGACTGGGATGCCCGTGAAGCGGGCGTCTGCCGTCAATCCGACGTTTTCGAAATAGCTTAACCTAATGGCACCCGCCAGAATCAGAGTGAGACTGGCGATAAGAGACAGCATGGAGCCCTTGCCAAGGAGGATTACGACCGCCGCGGGGAACACCACGCCATGAATGAAGTCGGCGAACCCGTCGAAGCTCTTTCCGAAGTCCGCCACGCCCGGGCGGCGAAGGTGGCTCGTCTTGCGCGCAACGTGCCCGTCCCAATGGTCCAGAAACCAGGTCCAAAGCATGGCTGCGACACCGAGCTCGATCCTTCCGTTGAGGGCGAGGTACAGCCCCACGACCGCGAACAAGTATGCGAGCGCAGTGATGGCATTCGCGTAATCACGCAGGTAGGCGATCATCTCCTTGCTCCTGCCGCGAGTGAGACTGAAGATGCACCGGGTGATGCAAGTGCCGGCGGCAACCGGAAAATCTCCTCCGCTAACCGGAGATCGGCCTCACTATCGATCTCGAACCAGCGGGTATCGCTGCAGTCAGCCGCCGAAAGCTGAAGCTCGCGGCTTTCCACCAGAAGCGACAGAATTTGTTCAACATAGGCGATGTGGTACCCGCTCTCGACGGCGCGATGGAGAGCCGGCACTAGCCGATCGTGCAGTGCCGCCGCAGAGAAACGGGTCAGGTTGATCGTCTTGAAGAGACTCCTTGCCTGCGCCTGGGCCGGCGTCTGGTTCATCACGAACGTGGAGACAGAGTGATCTTCGGCCAATTCGACCGCCGACCCGCTCATTGCTTCGGTGAAGGCGGCGACGGCCGCCACATTCTTTTTCGTCGCCGAGACAGTCCGAAGCGTCCGTTCCAGCACCTCGCGCTCAAAGAACACATCGCCTTCGAGGAAGACAGTGTCGCCGGCAAGCATTGTGTTCCGCGCCAGCCAGAGCGAATAGGCGCTGCCGGTCCGGTCAAATATCGGATTGTGGACATACTCGATTTCCACCTCCTCGAACCGCCGGCCGCACGACTGCTCGATCGATTCCTTGCGGTAACCTACGACAATGGTCGCTTCGCAAATCCCGAGCTCGGAGAGCTGATGCAGCGCGTTGTGCAGTATAGGGGTGCCGTTTACCTCCACCAGAGGCTTCGGAACGGAATCCGTATACGGGCGCAGTCTCGATCCCGTGCCTGCGGCGAGGATGACGGCAGTCCGAGTACGGTTGCTCATATCAAATGTCCTTCTGATGAGGCTCAGGCAGCCACTTGTCTGGTCTTGAGGCTGTTCAACGTTTCGACGACCTTCTGCAGTCCCTGCTCCAGCTGGCCTGGGGGCGCCCCGAATGACAGTCGCAGACCATTCGGATCACCGAATGTGCCGCCGGCGACGGAGCCCACGCCGGTTTCATCGAGAAGCAACCGGGCAACGTCGTCTGTGGTCCGCACGGGCCCCCCCTGCGGCAGCGAAGCGATCAACGTGCTCAAGTCGAGATAGAAGAAAAACGAACCCTCGGCGCGCGGTGCATCGACATCGCGCAGGCCGGACAGAATGTGCAGCCCCACGGTACGAGCATCAGTCAATCGCCGGTGCATCTCCCGTTCGAAACGGCCATCACCAACCTGTAGGTGATGCAGAATGGCGTGTTGCGCAATCACGTTAGGGTTAGAGGTCGTGTGACTCTGCAGTTTCTTGGCCGCGGAAACGATCTCCGGCGGTGCCGCAAAATAGCCCAGGCGCCATCCAGTGATCGCCAGCTCCTTCGAGAAGGCATTTACCAGGATTGTCCGCGACCGAACCCCGGGATGGGCCATGACGATGGACTCATGGCGTCCACCAGTGAAGACAAAGCTGGAATAGCATTCGTCGGAAACGATCCAGAGCTGGTAGTTGATTGCGATGTCGCCAATGGCCTGAAGCGTTGTTCGATCGTAGGTAGCGCCAGTGGGATTGTTAGGCGAGTTGATGATGATGGCTTTCGTGCGCGGTGTGACGGCGGCGCGGATTGCGCCAATGTCGGGAACATAGGTTGGCGGCCGGACATCGACGAATACGGGCTTTGCGCCGGCAAGAAGAACTTGGGACGGGAATGTCGGCCAGCACGGGCGAAAGATGATGACCTCATCGCCTGGGTCGAGCACAGCCAGAGCAGCATCGAGCAATCCTTGTTTTGCGCCCGCGGTGATGACGATATCGTCGGTGTTCCAGCCAATGCCTGTTTCGCTCGTCAGTTTTTTCGCGACGGCTTCCCGGAGCGGTGCCAGACCGATTGAGTCCGTATAGCGGTTCGTGCCGGCATTGATTGCGGCGATCGCTCCATTGCGAACTGACGCAGGCGGCTCGATGACCACCTCGCCGGCCGCCAGATCGATGATCTGACGGCCGGCCGCGGCAGCAACCTTGGCTGCCTCACGGGCGGCGGCAGTGCCCGGACCTGAAAGCAAAGACATCCGTTGCGCAAGCATGTGCGCCTCTCCTGAGCTGATTGTCGAATTTTGGAATTGGTCCGAGTCGCTCGGACGTTGCCCAGCTGTCCGCTTCGGCAGATACTGATCTTCCGCCTGAGCCAGTTCGTCGTAGCCGATCAGGCTGAACAGCTCGTCGAGGCCAGCAACCTGGTCCTCGATCCCGGCGATGCTTTCTTCCGACCAGATGCGGCCGCAGATATCGCGCATGCCGGCAATCGCCGCCCGCATCGAATGGTTGGCCCAGATGACGGTCGAAATGCCGGCTTCCCGATAGACCGAGACTGGTGTCTTGTAATATTTGGTCGGCACTATGACGATCGGCAGCTTGTTGTTCCTTGTCTTCAAGGCACATGCCGCTGGCCCCGCGTTGCTCAAGCTTCCGTGCGACCAAGCGAGCATTGTTGAAATTTCCGAAGCCGCTGTCACCATCGACAAGAACAGGGATGTCCGTCGCATCGACTATGCGCTCGACGACGTCGACGACTTGGGTCCAACTCGCTTCGTTGGCGTCGCGATAGCCGAGCGCCGAGGCTATGGAAAGACCAGAGGCCCAGAGCCCGTGAAAGCCGGCACGCTCGGCAATCGTTGCCGAAAGCCCATCATGCGCTTCCATCAAAAATGTGAGGTCGTTGGAAAAAATGAGCTCGCGAAGGGCCGTCGATGACGCCGTCGCCGGCAAGACTTCCGCCCCGAACGAAATCGCCTTGCTCATTGTATGACCTCCTCCATAACTCAGGTCCAATGAACTCGGTGAACGGGACGATTACTCATCGTCGCCTGACCTCGCTGAAGAAAAGTCCTTTGGCCTACATATGCGCAATGGTCCTGAGATCCGCTGGAAGCGGCTCTGTGCCGGAGCGCACGTTACAGCTCAAGCAGCAAGAGCCATGCCAGCTACAAGGATTGTTATTTCAAGAGGTTGGCTTTGCGCGGCTGGTTCCGTTTGTTAGCGACGATACCATTCTGTCGGGATTGCGACAGTGGACAAGCTATATCACGGTGCGAGGTTGGCAGGTCGCCCCGTAATCATGATGTCCTTGGCCACACTAGAGCACGTCCTGTTTAATCCGGTTCATATCTTGCGGCTTTGTATGTCCTTTGCGCCTTTGATTGCCCCGGAGATCTACGCGCGCACTCGGGTTTTCATCTGCTGGGTATCGTCGCGCACAACGCTGAAGTTGGCGCGCAGCAGGCACAGCAGCATTGACATAATCGCTTTGCTACAAACTCTGCGAGGCGCAGGACTTCTTCGACGAGTTGGCGCTGTGCGCGATGGAAATAACTGTCGGCTGAATGAGGCCAATCATGAGTCGTGTGATCTCGCGCTCTTTGATCTTTCGCCAAGCCAGTGTGCCGATATTCCTTCCGTCGCGTAGGACCGTCACCCTGCCGGCAATCGTCAGCACTTCCTTTCCACTCTTGTGTGAAATTTACACGATGCCCACGCCATCGTTTTCTTCAGGCGCGCGATCGTTACGAAAAGCGCCTCGGCCTCTTGATTCGTTAGTGCCCCGTCGGTTTGTCAAAACTTACGAGGGAGCAGTTAAACGCTGTAGCTCTTGCCATCTCGACCGTCTGCTGGCGTGCAAGCGACAGTCTCCCCCGATAGCACGCGGATCGAGTTGGTAGCCACAATCTTCGAAGCACACGCCCAGCATCGCGGTAGAGCGATGCCTAACCGTCGACCCCCTTTTCAAACAGCCCCATTTTCCCATCGACGTGAAAACATCAGAACATAATTCCTTATCTCTACAGATTTTATAGAATATCGTTTGGCCTGGTTTGGTGCTGGCCTAGCGAGCATGCAAAGTGTGGGAGATTGATGACTTGGCACGATTATCGGTTCTCGGAATATCGGGCGGCGTAAGCACGCCCTCCCGCACTACGGCGGTGGTCAATGCGCTGGTCAAGGCGGTCGCGTTGCGCGTGCCTGCAGACACAGGCCTGATTGAGATCACGGAGGCAGCACCCTCGCTTTTCGCCGGATTATCGCGCGGCGCACTTGGCGCATCCGGCGAAGCGATCATCCAGCGCGTCGAGAAGGCCGATTTGCTCGTGGTCGGAACGCCTGTTTATAGGGCTTCCTACACCGGTGCCCTCAAACACCTGTTCGATCTCGTCGATTATCGTGCGCTGACGGGCAAGACCGTGCTTCTCGCGGCGACCGGCGGCAGCCCATATCATGGCCTGGTGCTCGAACATCAGCTCCGGCCGTTGTTCGGCTTTTTCGGTGCCGTCACCGTCCCGACCGGCGTCTACGGCGCGCCAGATGATTTCATCGATGGCGAAATCGTCGGCGCAGCCATGATCGAGCGCATTGCAAGGGCCGCTACTGACGCGGTCTCCTTGCTCAACTCCAGTCACGCAAATGCTGCCGTCGCCACCCGCGTCGGCTGAGCAATGAAAGGGGAAACGACGAGATGAGTTCGCATTCCGACGCCATCAAATTTGCCTACTGGGTCCCGAATGTCTCCGGCGGCCTGGTCATTTCCAACATCGAGCAGCGGACGGGTTGGGACATCGACTACAACCGCAAGCTTGCCCAAATCGCCGAGGCCAATGGCTTCGACTATGCGCTGAGCCAGATCCGCTTCACGGCCGGCTATGGGGCCGACAACCAGCACGAATCCGTCTCGTTCAGCCACGCCTTGCTCGCTGCGACCACAACGCTGAAGGTCATAGCAGCGATCCTGCCCGGCCCGTGGAACCCTGCGCTGGCGGCCAAGCAGATCGCTACCATCAACCACCTGACCAATGGCCGCGTCTCCGTCAATGTCGTGAGCGGCTGGTTCCGTGGCGAGTTCGCCGCCATTGGCGAACTCTGGCTCGACCATGACGAGCGCTATCGCCGCTCGGAGGAATTTATCCGTGCGCTGCGTGGCATCTGGACCGAGGACAGTTTCACGCTGAAGGGGGATTTCTACCGCTTCACCAACTATTCGATGAAGCCGAAGCCAATTGATCCCCAGCCCGAAATCTTTCAGGGCGGCTCATCAAGGGCGGCGCGCGACATGGCTTCGCGAGTCTCCGATTGGTATTTCACCAACGGCAATACCCCGGAGGAGATCCGGAAGCAGGTCGACGACATCCGCGCCAAGGCGAATGCCAACGGCCACAAGGTTAGGGTCGGCGTCAATGCCTTCGCCATCGCGAGAGACAGCGAACAAGAAGCACGCGCCGTGCTCGACGAGATCGTCGTCAAGGCCAATCCCGAGGCAGTCCAGGGTTTTGCCGACCAGGTCAAGAATGCCGGCAGGGCCTCGCCGGAAGGCGAAGGCAATTGGGCTAAATCCTCTTTCGAGGATCTGGTGCAATACAATGACGGCTTCCGCAGCAACCTCATCGGCACGCCGGAACAGATCGCCGAACGCATCCTCACGTTGAAGGATGCCGGCGCCGACCTGATCCTGCTCGGCTTCCTGCATTTCCAGGAAGAGGTCGAGTTCTTCGGCAAGCGCGTCATCCCATTGGTGCGCGAACTGGAAGCAGCTCGCGACAGGGAGCTTGTCGCCGCGGAATAGGTCAGGCGCGGCCTTCGGGCCGCCGCCAGCTTTGCTTCAAAAAACAGGGACGTTTCATGATTGGTGCTTCGCTGGGAGCCGCCGCATACGAGCGCGCGCCCGAAATTTCCCGCATTCTTGCTGGTGCTGGCCCCGTGGAGGACACGCGCCCGGCGCGCCGGTCGGCAAAGGCGGATGCCATCCTGGCCCTGAGCGGGATCGGGATTTCGTTTGGCGGCGTCAAGGCGCTGAGCGACATTGATCTCGAGGTCAAAGGCGGTGAGATCCGCGCGGTGATCGGCCCCAACGGCGCTGGCAAGTCCTCGCTGATCAACATCATCAGCGGCCTCTATCATGCCGACCACGGCAGAATCGCGATCGACGGCCAGTCCTTCTCCCGGGTGCCGGCGAGCCGTCTGGCGCGACTGGGCGTTGCACGAACCTTCCAGAACCTGGCGCTGTTCGGCGGGCTATCGGTGCGCGACAACATCGCGTCGGGCCGCTCCCACACCAGGCGCGCCAACTTCGTCGAACACATTGCAGGCCTGCCACGCGCCCGGCGCGAGGATGCGATGATCGCCGAAAAGACCGATCAGATAGTCGCCTTCCTGCATCTCGAGGCCGTCGCCGACCGGCTGGTCGCGACGCTGCCCTATGGCCTGCAGAAGCGGGTCGAACTCGCCCGCGCGCTGGTCGCCGAGCCGAAGATCCTGCTGCTCGACGAGCCGATGGCCGGCATGACGGCGACCGAGAAAGCCGAGATGGTCGGGTTTGTGCGCGCCGCGCGCGACCGACTCGGCGTCACCATTATTCTGATCGAGCACGATATCGGCGTGGTCATGGGACTCTCCGACCGGGTCGCCGTGCTCGACTACGGCCGCAAGATCGCAGACGGGACGCCGGCCGAGGTCAGGACCGATCCGGCAGTGATCCGGGCCTATATCGGCACCGCCGATGGCGAGGACATCTGATGAGCTACTATGATTTCCTCTTCGTCATCGAAGTGCTGGTCGGCGGCCTGCTCTCTGGGGTCATGTATTCGCTTGTCGCCATCGGTTTCGTGCTGATCTACAAGACGTCGGGCGTGCTGAACTTCGCGCAAGGGTCGATGGTGCTGTTCGCAGCGCTCACCTTTGTCAGCCTCGTCGAACGCGGCATCCCCTTCGCGCTTTCGCTACTCATCACCTTCGCGGTCATGGTCGCGCTGGGCTTCACCATCGAGCGGACTGTGCTCAGGCCGCTGGTCAATCGCTCGCCGATGACGCTGTTCATGGCTACGCTTGGGCTGTCCTACATCATCGAGGGCGCTGCCCAGTTGATGTGGGGCACGCAGGTGCACGGGCTCGATCTCGGCATAGACGACACGCCCTTCGAGGTCGGCGGCATCCTGATCTCGTCGTTCGACCTTCTCGCCGCAGGCATTGCCGCGGCGATCGTGGCGGGCTTGAGCGCATTTTTCTCCTGGACCCGGATCGGGCTGGCGTTTCGCGCCGTCGCCGACGACCAGTTCGCGGCACTTGCCGTCGGGCTGCGGCTGCCCCGGATATGGGGAACGGTGTGGACGGCCGCGGGGTTCGTGGCCCTCGTCGCGGGGCTGCTGTGGGGTGCGCGTCTCGGTGTCCAGTTCTCTCTGTCGCTGATCGTTTTGAAGGCGCTGCCGGTGCTGGTGCTTGGCGGCTTCGATTCCATCCTCGGCGCCATTGTCGGCGGCCTCATCATCGGCGCCAGCGAAAAACTGGCCGAGGTCTATCTCGGCGCCTTCGTCGGCGGCGGCATCGAAGGCTGGTTCGCGTATGCGCTGGCGCTGGTCGTCCTGCTGGTGCGCCCCTCCGGCCTGTTTGGCCAGAAAACCGTCGAAAGGGTCTGACCGATGGCCGTGCGAGCGCTCGATGCCGCAAGGCTTCCAATCGACTGGCAGAAGTTGGCTCTGCCGGCCGTGCTGGTCGTCGTCGCCTACGGCCTGATCCCCGCCCTTGCGTCGAGCTATCTCGTCGAGGCAATCCTGCTGCCTTTTCTGGCGCTCAGCCTGGCAGCGGTCGGTCTTAACTTGCTCACCGGCTATTGCGGCCAGCTTTCGCTTGGCTCCTCCGCCTTCATGGCTGTCGGCGCTTTCGCCGCCTACAATTTCAACCTGCGGGTCGAAGGACTGCCGCTGGCGGCAACTATGATCCTGGCCGGGATTTCGGCCGCCGGCATCGGGGTCGTGTTCGGCTTGCCGAGCCTGCGATTGCGCGGCTTCTATCTCGCTGTGTCGACACTCGCCGCCCAGTTCTTCGTGCAATGGGCGCTGACCAAGTTCGGCTGGTTCTCCAATGACAACCCATCCGGCGTGATTTCGGCGCCGCATCTCATCGTCGCTGGGTTCCCGCTCGACGGCGCCACCGGCCGCTACCTGCTTTCGGTCACTACGGTCATCGTGCTGGCCGCCGTCGTCTGGCGTCTCGTCAACAGCGCGACCGGCCGCAACATTGTTGCCGTGCGCGATAACGAAACGGCAGCGCGCGTCATCGGCGTGCCGGTGCTGCGAACCAAGCTGCTGGCCTTCGCCATCTCGTCCTTCATCATCGGTATCGCCGGTGTGCTGTGGGCCTTCACCTATCTGCGCACCGTAGAGCCGGCCGGCTTCAACCTCGATCGCTCCTTCCAGATCCTGTTCATCATCATCATCGGCGGGCTGGCTTCGATGCGCGGCGCGTTTCTGGGTGCGGCCTTCATCGTCGTCTTCCCGCTTTTTCTGTCCCGGATCGGCGCCTTCCTGTTCGGCGGCCTGTTCGATTCGGGCGTGCTCGACATGAGCCAGCGCATCGTGCTCGGCGCCCTCATCATCATCTTCCTCATCGCGGAACCGAGCGGGCTGTCGGCCCTCCTGGACCGCCTGAAACGACGGATCGGCTCAAGGTCCAGCTGAGCGCCGCTCGACATCCTCTCACGGACCCACACCTCAGGAGACGCAACTCATGACCTTCTTCAGTCATCTCAAGAAAGCGGCGATCGCCACCGCCTTCGTGCTCGGCGCGACGGCGGTCCACGCCGACGAACAGTATTTCCCCCTGCAGAGCTACCGCGTCGGCCCCTATGCCGCCGGCGGCACCGGCTTCTTCGGCGGCTTCATCGACTACCTCAACCTGATCAACATCCGCGACGGCGGCGTCAACGGCGTCAAGCTGACCTGGAGCGAAGGCGAGACCCAGTATGAGGTCGAGAAGGGCGTCGAGGTCTACGAACGATTGAAGAGCAATCCGGGTATCGCCGCCTGGAACCCGCTTTCGGTCGGCATCGCCTACGCCATGATCGACCGCATCACTGACGACAAGGTGCCGCTGATCACCATCAACCACGGCCGCACCGACACCACGGACGGGCGCGTGTTCCCTTACGTCTTCCCGCTGCTGCTCAATCCCTACAGCGAAACGTCGGGCATCGTGAACTACATCGCCTCCAGGGAAGGCAGCCTGGACAAGCTCAAAGGAAAGAAGATCGTGGTGCTCTATCACGGCTCGCCCTACGGCAAGGAGACGATCCCGATCTACGAGCTTTTGGCGCAGAAATACGGCTTCGAACTGTCGCAGATCGAGGTTCCGCATCCGGGCAACGAGCAGCAGGCACAATGGCTGACGATCCGTCGCGAGCGTCCCGACTATGTGGTGCTGCGCGGCTGGGGCGTGATGAACCCCGTAGCGTTGAAGACTGCGCAGAAGACCGGGTTCCCAGCCGATCACATTGTCGGCAATGTCTGGTCGAATTCGGAAGAGGACGTCATCCCCGCGGGCGATGCCGCCAAGGGCTATACCGCCATCACCACCCAGGCCTCGGGCGAGCAGTATCCGGTGGTCCAGGAGATCGTGAAAACGGTCTACGGCGACGGCAAGGGCAATCTCGAGGACAAGAGCCGCATCGGCTCGGTCTACCACAATCTCGGCATCGTCAATGGCATCCTCAATGTCGAGGCGGTCCGCATCGCACAGGCCAAGTTCGGCAACCGCACGCTGACCGGCGACGAAGTGCGCTGGGGCTTCGAGCATCTCAAGCTCGATCCGGCGCGCGTCGAGGCGCTCGGCGCCAAGGACCTGTTCCACTCGATCAATGTCTCTTGGGACAATCACGAGGGTGACGGCTACGTGACCTTCCAGCAGTGGGACGGCAAGAAGTGGAACGTCGTGTCCGACTGGATCGCGCCCGACTGGAAGCTGCTGCGCCCGATCATCGAGAAGTCGTCCGAGGCTTATGCCACCGAGAAGGGCATCAAGATCCGCACGGCCGAGGACGCCGACGCAGTGGTCAGCAACTGAGTTTGCCATGGCGCGGCCGACAAACTGGCCGGCCGCGCCATCCAGCTTCCCAGCGGAGTCATCGATGTCCAGCCAATACCCGATACTGTCAGTCAGCAGCGTGGAAGCTGTCTACAACGGCGCCATTGCCGCCCTGCACGGCGTCGAACTTTCGGTCGGCAAAGGCGAGATCGTCGCCTTGCTCGGCTCCAACGGCGCCGGCAAAACGACGCTGCTGCGCGGCGTATCCAATCTCCTCCCGGCCGAGCGCGGCACTATTACCGCTGGTCGGATCACCTTCGATGGCGAGGATGTTTCAAGGGCAAGCCCGTCGCAGCTCGTCCGCAGCGGCCTCGTCCAGGTCCTCGAGGGCCGGCATTGCTTCCGCTCGCTGAGGGTCGAAGAGAACCTCTTCACCGGCGCGCTCGGGCGCTTGTCCTCTCGCACCGGCGTCAAGGCCGACCTCGACCGTGTCTATTCACTTTTCCCAAGGCTCGCCGAAAAGCGGCGAACCCGGTCCGGCCTCACGTCCGGGGGCGAGCAGCAGATGACGGCAATCGGCCGGGGCCTGATGTCGCGGCCGAAGCTCTTTGTTCTGGACGAGCCGTCGATGGGGCTCGCGCCGCTGATCGTCGACGAGATCTTCAGCGCACTGAAACGACTAAACCGCGACGAAGGCCTTTCGATCCTGGTTGCCGAACAGAATTCGGCGGTCGCGCTGAAATACGCCGACCGCGCCACCGTGCTCGAGAACGGCGTCAGCGTCCTCGAAGGATCGGCTGTCGACCTGCGCCAGCGCGCCGACATCAAGACCTACTACCTCGGAGGCGCGCCGCTTCCACCGCAACATTTTCCCAAGGAGACAGCAGCATGACCATCCAATCGAAGCAGCCGTCGGATAGCCGCAGCGCCGTGCCACCGGTCGAACGACCCCCTGCCAAGGCGCATGTTATCAAGACCGATGCCGAGGCAATCGCTGTCGCCGAAAAACTCGCCGCCGAATTCGCCAAGGGTGCCTCCAAGCGGGACCGTGAACGCATCTGGCCGACGGAAGAGCTCGATGCGTTTTCGCAGAGCGGCCTGTGGTCGATCAACGTGCCGAAAGCCTATGGCGGGCCGGAGCTCTCCTATGTGACGCTGTCGAAAGTGATCACCATCATCTCGGCGGCCGATCCGTCGCTGGGCCAGATTCCGCAGAACCATCTCGGCGTCGTCGCCGCCATCCGCACAGTCTCGGACGACGCTCAGAAGAAGCTGCTCTTCGCCGAGGTGCTGTCAGGCACGCGCTTCGGCAACGCGTTCTCCGAGTTCGGCTCCAAGCGCGCGGCCGACTTCGAGACCAAGTTCGTCGACGCCGGCGACCATGTCGTCGTTAACGGCCAGAAATTCTATTCGAGCGGTGCTCTGCTTGCCCATCTGGTGCCGATCGTGGCGCTCGATGACGAGGGGCGCGCCTGGTATGCCATCGCCGATCGCGGCGCGCGCGGACTGACGGTCATCGACGACTGGTCGAGCTTCGGCCAGAAGACGACGTTGTCCGGCACGGTCTTGCTCGACAATGTGAAGGTGCCGAAGACGCATCTGGTTCCCGGCTATAAGGGTTACGATCGGCCGACGGCCGACGGAGCCATCTTCCAGATCATCCAGGCCGCCGTCGATCTCGGCATCGCCAAGGCGGCGATCGACGAGACGGTCGATTTCGTGCGCACCAAGTCGCGCGCCTGGATAGACAGCGGCGTTGATCATGCCTGGCAGGATCCTTATACGATCCAGGCGATCGGCGACCTTCGTCTGCGGGCCAATGCGGCAGAGGCGGTTCTGGAAAAGGCCGGGCTTGCGGTCGATCGCGCCGTCGCCGACCCGAACGAGAAGACCGTCGCGGAAGCGCAGATCGCTGTGGCGGAATCCAAGATCCTCACCACCGAGATCGCCATCAATGCCACCAACAAGCTATTTGAGCTCGCCGGCACGCGCTCGACGCTGGCCGAGCACAATCTCGACCGGCATTGGCGCAACGCCCGCACCCACACGCTGCACGATCCGGTGCGCTGGAAATACGCGATCCTCGGCAACTACTACCTCAACGATGTCAATCCGCCGCTCCATGCCTGGAGCTGAGCGAGGTGCGTCAAGTCACAGAGGACCACTCATGAGCGTTGCCACACCCGACAGGATCAAGGTCCTGTGGTTTCTTCCGACCCATGGCGACAGCCGCTATCTCGGCACCTCCGAGGGGGGCAGGGCGGTCGACTTGCCCTACCTCACACAGGTCGCCAAGGCTGCCGATGCGATCGGCTACTATGGCGCGCTGCTGCCGACTGGACGCAGTTGCGAGGACAGCTGGGTCGTCGCGTCGGCGCTGGCGCCGCTGACGCAGCGGCTTCGCTTTCTTGTCGCCGTCCGGCCGGGCCTGCAATCGCCGACGCTCGCCGCGCGTATGACCTCGACGCTAGACCGCATTTCGGGCGGACGCCTGCTAATCAATGTTGTCACCGGCGGCGACCCGGTCGAGAACAAGGGCGACGGCATCTTCCTCAGCCATGACGAGCGCTATGAGGTGACGCGGGAATTCCTCGACATTTACAAGGCCGTGCTGCGTGGCGAGACCGTTGCCTTCGCAGGCAAGCACTTCCGTATCGAGGACGGCCGGCTGCTGTTTCCGCCCGTGCAGACGCCACATCCGCCGCTCTATTTCGGCGGCTCGTCAGAGGCGGCCAACGCGGTCGCTGCCGAGCAGATCGACAAATATCTGACCTGGGGCGAACCGCCGGCCGACGTTGCAGCCAAGCTCGATCATGTGCGCGGTCTTGCTGAAAAAGGCGGGCGCCAGGTGGCCTTCGGCATCCGGCTGCATGTCATCGTTCGTGAAACCAATGACGAAGCCTGGGCCGATGCCGACCGGCTGATCAGCCGCCTCGACGGCAACACGATCGCCGAGGCGCAGAAGGTATTCGCACGCATGGATTCTGTTGGCCAGTCGCGCATGAGCCGTCTGCACGGCGGCCATCGCGACAAGCTCGAAATCAGTCCCAACCTGTGGGCCGGCGTCGGCCTGGTGCGCGGCGGCGCCGGCACCGCCCTGGTCGGCGATGCGGCCACGGTGGCGGAACGGATCGACGAATACCGGCGTATCGGCATCGATACCTTCATCCTCTCCGGTTATCCGCATCTGGAGGAAGCCTATCGTTTTGGCGAACTGGTGCTACCGCTATTGCCGCTCGATCATGAAATCTCGACACGGGCAGCGGTCGTGAACATGGGGCCTTTTGGCGAAACGGTGGCCGGCGACCATCGACCGTCGGCACTGCGCGCGAGTCAATCTTGAGCACCAGAGAATCGGGCAGAGGGCCGGTCGTAGTCATCATCGGCGGCGGCTTCTCCGGAGCGGCGACTGCGTTTCATCTTGCGCGGCTTCTGCCCGCCGGAGCCGCCGATATCGTGGTCGTCGAGCCCCGAGAGGGGCTCGGCTATGGCCTGGCCTATTCGACGCCCGATCCTTCACACCGCATCAATGTGCCGGCGTCGAGGATGACGCTGATCTCCGGCCAGGACAGCCACTTTGCCGACTGGCTGGAGCAGACCGGCGCCATTGCGGACGATGCCGAGGCCATTGCCGCCAATGGAGCGCTCTACCCGCAGCGTCGCGCTTTCGGGCGCTACGTGCAATCCCATCTTCAGCCCTTTCTGTTCGGCAAAACGATCCGCCATGTCAGATCCGCAGTCGCGTCAGCCGAACTCAGTGGCGAGGGCTACCACCTGATCCTCGCTGATGGAGGAACGCTCGCAGCGGACGCCCTGGTGATTGCGACAACGCATCCGCCACCGACTTTGCCATTGTCCCTGCAGTCCGTGGCTGGTGCAGCCGGGCTGGTAGCCAATCCCTATGATCTGGAAAGGCTGGAAGCGATCGGACGCTACGACCAAGTGCTCGTCGTCGGCACTGGACTGACGTCGGCGGATGTCATCGCAACGCTCGACCGCAATGGCCATCGCGGTCGCATCACAGCACTTTCGCGCCATGGCTACCGGTCGCGAGGCCATGCGGCTACGCATGCCGATCCGATCGGCGACTTCACCGGCCTGCCGTCACGCAGCGCCACCGTGCTGCTCAGGCGTATCCGGTCGACCATCGCAACCGCCGCGCAGCAGGGCGAAGGCTGGCACCCCGTGCTCGACGCAGTCCGGCGGCAAGGGCAAATCATCTGGCAGGCCCTGCCGTTCGCTGAGCAACGCCGCGTCGTGCGCCATTTGCGCGCGCTGTGGGATGTGCATCGCTTCCGCATAGCGCCACAGGTCGCGTCCGTGCTTGATCGCCGGGTTGCCGAGGGCATGCTCGACTACCACGCTGCATCGATTGTCGATGCCGAGCAGGTCGACGGCCGCATCCGCGTCACGCTCCGGCCAAGGCGCCAACGCACCCAGACCACCGAGACGTTCAATAAAGTGGTCGTCACGACAGGGCCGGCGCATGCCGATATTTTCCGGACCAACGCGGCGATTGCGGCGCTCGCACGGATGGGATTGGTGCGGCTCGACCCGATTGGCCTTGGCCTGGAAACTGACAGCCAAGGCCGTGCAATCGGGACATCCGGGCGGCCGACTGGCAGCATTTTCGTCAGCGGGCCATTGGCGCGCGGCAGCGTTGGCGAACTGATGGGAATTCCCGAAGTCACCGCGCATGCCGAGCGCATCGCCGCCGAAATTCACCATTGGCTTGGATACGAGACGGCGTTGCGTCGCAAGGCGTCGTGAGCTGCAAGCGGTGAGGCTATCCAGATGACACTGACGGAACGCATTACGAAGGTGGAAGCGCATTCGAGTTGACAAATAGGCCACTGGTCGCGTGCCGCTCCTGGCGCTTTCTGCATTGTCGCCTGGTACGACGAGCTTTACGTTTGTGACGAAAAGAATCTGCCGCCGCAGCCCGGTGCGGGTCGTCGGACGTCGGATAATCTGAGAGCACCCTTAGGCGGCGAGCTTGGCTGCGCGTGCCTTCACTACTGTCGGCGTTTATCAACTCCAATCTGATCTCAGGGTGAGTGACGCGCTTGAAAAAATTTGCCCAATAAGCCTGCGTCCGGAATTTTGGCGATGATCCTCACCAATGCGATGAGCTGCAATTTCTAGCTAGCAACGGCCGCCCTAGGGGCGGGCTTCCAGCACCAAGTTGAACGGCGTCTCCGCGACGCGACGGAATCGCTTGAAGCCGCCGGCGGTCACCACCTTGCGCAACCTCGCCTCGCCGGCCTGGGCGCCAAGCCCAAGTCCGACTTCCTGCGACAGCGAAGCGGGCGTGCACACGAATGTGGAAGCGGCATAATAGACGCGTCCGACGGGATTGAGATTCGCCGCTAGATGGTCATGCGCCAACGGCTCGACGATCATCCCCTGCCATCCGGCTTGAGCGACCCGCGGACATGGGCGGCGGCGCCCTCTGGATCGCCCATGTCGTGAAGGCAATCAAAGAAAGCGACGAGGTCATACGTGCCGGGATAGGTCTTGGCGGGCGCGACCTCGAAGCGCGTGTTGGCGCCAACGCCGGCTTCGTCGGCGGCCTTTCGGGCACGCTCGATCGAAGCGGAGTGATAATCGAAGCCGACGAAGCGCGAATTGGGGAAAGCACGCGCCATGAGCACGGTCGATGCGCCGTGACCGCATCCGACATCCCCGACCTCCGCGCCGCGTTCGAGCTTCTCGACTACGCCCTCCAGCGCCGGTAGCCAGGAGTCGATCAGATTGGCATTGTAGCCTGGACGGAAGAACCGCTCCGTGCCGCGAAACAGACACGCGCTATGATCGTGCCACGCGACGCCCTTGCCGGACTGGAATGCCTGCCTCACTTTTTCTTCATCGAGCCACAGCGCGGACAGGAACTCGAATGCGCCAGCCATGAAGGCCGGGCTATCTTCATCGGCGAACACCGACTCCTGCTCGGCGTTTAGATAAAACTCGTCGTTGGATTCATCGTAGTTGACGTAGCCCGCCGCCGCTTGCCCGGAAAGCCATTCCCTTACAAGGCGTTCCTGGGTGCCGGTGCGTGTCCAAAGTTCGGCCGCCGTCGTCTTGCCGCCTTCACGCAATGCCTTGAACAGGCCGAGTCTGTCGCCCAGCAAGACCCCCGCGCCCGTAGCGATCGCACCGAGGTCGCCGACCATTTTCCTCAAGAATGCGTCCAACTTTTCCTGACTGGCTTCAGACATCGGAATCTCCTTGTGGGCGCGATGTTGCCGACCTTGCACCCCACCCTATGGGCGACGATCGGCGCAGGTGATGGGGGATGACGACCACCTCCTTGCCGTCGTCAGCAGGAAATCCGTTACTTTTCCTCGTCGGTAACGGGCGGAGCCGGAGCGGTCGTAGGGCAAGCGCGGTCGCAGCAGGTATCCTGGGCAGCCCGTAAGACATCGATGGCTCGGGTTGTGGTGACGGGCGACAAGCAAGTTCGCGGCGAAGTGATTTGTTCCGCGGCGGCTGTATGTTTTGGTGAGGTGATCATGCGATTTCTTGTTGGTCGGTCGTGCTTGCGGATGACGTGCATGTACTGTGCCGAATGAGAAAACGATTTAAACGCAATCCAGTAGATCTGACTTTGTATCCGACATTGTCGGAAATTGGACACCGCCGAACGCGAAGCGCTCGGGGCTTGTTACGATACTCGCGCGTGCTGCTTCGGAGGAGGATATAATGCGCCTCGAACCGGCCGCGAGGCCTTCCTGCCATTTAAGGCGCCAGATCAATTGAACGCCCATACCAGTCAGCCGTCCCGTCGCTTAGTCCAACACGTTTTTAGCTTAGCGTCGCGGTCCACCTCACCGCGCTGCTGCCATTCACCTTCTGCGCGCCCCAAGCTAAACACGCTCTGCGATGATTAGGATACCGAATACACCTGGTCCCGGCCGGTCTTGCTGCCCGCGAAACTTGAGGCGTTCGTCGATCGGATAGAGGCTTCGATTCAGGAGACCTGCTTCGTAATGCGGCCATGATAGGCCGGTCCCTCACCGACTGCCGCGCGCTCGGAAGAGATCGTCAGCATCGCCGGCTGGTTGGTGGCGTATGATCGGAGGGCGACCGGTGTCCCTACCTTTCGGCGCGGCTCCAGCTTGCGAGCAGTCGCTCGAGATTCGAGAAACTACCCGTGTAGCCGCGCCGTTTGATACCGTGGAACAGCTTGCTCTAGCACTGGCTGAGAAACCCCTCGAAATGTAAGGTGACGTCGTGTTCAACGCCGTCCTGCGTCGGTCGGGTGGCGTGTCCGAAAATCAGCCATTTAGGATGCTTCGCCAACCATAGCCGGTATGACCGGCGTCGGCACAGGACAAGCCCATCCTTCCGCAGGGCATGAACATTTCGAACACCATCTACCGCGATTGTCGATAGCGAGGCGCACAGTGCCTTACCTCAATATACGGACCATCCTGAAAACAGATTGACTTGCGACGAATGTTACCAAACGACTTGGCGGGGAAGAGCTGGCGTCATCCAGTCGCCAGGACCGACTTCTGCCGCCAGGCTATTACCGCCATCTGCACCGTCCGCAGGCTTTTGTTCGTGAACCGTGTCTGATCGACCGCGCATGAAAACGTGCGAACTTTCATGGTGGCGCACCACGAAACGCTATTGCAGAGCCAACAGAGCCCAGCCGGCGCCGTCAGCAAGGGGCTCTCCTATAAGACAAGCCGGGGTCCGGATTTCTCCCAGATCATTTACGATTTAAATCAAATTGGTCTGTGGATATTGACGATTGCGCGACCCTCACCTCGTAGATGGCCAGCGCGGGCGGCAACTGAGAGGGTCATATGACAAGCGATTTTTCCGCCGCGCGAGTGCATCTAGATCGAGCGTATCATTACCTCCGAGGCGATGACCCGATGAGCCGGAGGGGGCGCGAAGCCTTGGATTTGCTGATCGAGGCGGTTGCTGTCGAAGAGTTCAAGCAGCCGCGCCAAAACGCGGAGGTGCTAACGTTTCCGATTGAGCGCCGCTTCTGAGGCGATCTCCATTGTGGCAACCATGAACATGGTGTGCAAACACCCTCAGAACACTGCCCGTCCGGCTGGAGCCGAGCCTGTCCTCACAACCATCCGAATTGAGCTGCCGTTAGTGTAGGTTCCATCATCGATGTCGGCGGCAGCTATTCCGGAATGGCCGCCGCCCTGCAGTTCCGCCGCGCCCGCGCCAGGTTCTAGTGATCGACGCCGGGCTGCGGCGGACGCTTTTTGACAGTCATTCGCCTGCTTTCCTGCCCCAGGACGACGTCGATCCGGCCAAAATCGCGAAGGGTCGCCTGAGCAGCTTTCGCGCTGCGAGACGCTCGCCTGGTATGACGGAACGGCCGAACGGGTGAGCGGAGCCGCGACTCTTTCGGCTCCCGACTCGCCGAGGGGCCCTCGGCTAAGGGCCGTTGTAATGGACGCCCATGTTTGCAAGCTGCAAAGGCTGCAGAGAACTCTGCCCTGGAGCAGGCGGACCCTTCGCGGACTGTCCCGGCGCGGCGCTGCATTCCATAAGCTTTGTTCGTTGGTGGCGACACGCTGGTTGGCCTTGAGCCGCTCCAGTCGATATAAGCCGGATGCAGGTCGGCATGACTAACCGCCACTCGGCCATATTAATCACTTTGATCTCCGAGACGCCGCCGCCCGGCCGGGGCCGACCACGCGTTCGACCGTAGAAGAAGGCGCCGCCATATCTCGGCTATGCAGGACCTGGAGGGCCGTGCTGTTGCGGCGCCCACATGGTTCGCTGCGGTTCCTGCGCAGTCGTCGCGGGAACAGGATGCCGTTGTCGAGTGTCACCTGCCGCTGACGAGCCTCTCGCCGCTCGGTGTCACCCAGCACTCCCAGCGATAGCGCATCACCCCGGCCGACAAAACCAGATCGCGCACCGGGATCGTCTTGTATCCCTTGAAGCGTGAGCCCGCAGGAGCGCTCTCCGCAACCGTCACCTCGCGGCTCACGCGACCGCCGTCGCGCTTGGCGCCGCGACGGCGTCACTTTCCCTCCGGCTGCGTTGCCCATTCCGACGGCTTGGTCGGCTTGTCCGGAGGGCGATCCTTGAGGGTCTGGATCTCGGCGCGCAGCGCCTGGTTCTCGATCTCAAGGCTCTCGACCCGGCCTTGAAGACCGCGCACTAAGCGCGCTCGCCGCAAACCCCCTCCGCCGGAAAATCGGATCCGGTTACGGCTCTCGACGTGACCCAGAGAGCCTCTGCGAGACTACAAGTGTAACACCATATTGGTTTAGCAGATCAAGCTTCGCTGGTAACCTACATGGGGTAGAGAAACGACTTTGGAAGCTGAGCAATGGATCGCGATAGCAAACAGACACGTGCAGCTGGAAGTTTACCCTGCGACGGGTGGGAGGGCTGGCCGAGGAACGCCGTAACCACCTTGACCTTCCAGACGGGCCATAGACCAATGTTACAGAACGGTTATTAACCGCTAACCCGCGCGATACAGCACGCGATCTTGAGAGCTTCAAACCCGCGGAGAGGACTGCTTGGCGCGAGCCCCCGAAAAAGCCTTTGTCGAAGGAACCATAATGTCCGCTTGCATTGCCCCGCAACCATTTAATCAGCGGAAGAGACTTGTGGTCGTCCGGGCCTTGAGCATAGCGGCGATAGGCTCGCTGCTATTCTCTCGCCCCGGTTGGGATGAAGCATCTAGTCTTCACGAGGTCGTCGAGATGATCGGTTTTGTTCTGATCCTCGTCTGCATATTCGGGAGGTTGTGGAGCATCCTCTATATCGGGGGGCGGAAGAACAGCGAGTTGGCAGTCAGCGGGCCGTACTCGATCACTCGCAATCCCCTATATCTGTTTTCGACGATCGGAGCATTCGGCATCGGCCTCATGTTCGGATCGCTCATCGTTGCATCCTCTCTGGGGGTGAGCACTTATGCGGTTTTCGGGACGACTGCCCGAAAGGAAGAGACGTTTCTTCGTGACAAATTTGGTTCGGAGTTCGAAGCATATGTGGCAAGGACGCCACGGTTCTGGCCCAAGCCGTGGCTGCATCAGGACAAGCATCAGCACACGTTCTCCACGAGCGCATTAAGAAGCACATTCTTCGATGCCCTCTATTTTCTGGCGATCTTTCCAGCCACCGAAGGCATGGAATACCTCCAGGTAGCTGGCTACCTGCCCACCTTTTTTTGGCTGTTCTGATCCTAAAGACGGAGCAATAAGCCGCCGCGAATAGCCCTCCTGTTTGCCTTTGTAGCGTACCAGAACCGCGCCTGTTGCGATCAAGGCAACCCCTGCCCAGTTCGACAATGACAAGTGTTCCTTGAGGAATGTCACTCCGAACACCGCCACAAGCACCAGGCTCAGTTTGTCGACAGGGGCAACGCGTGCCGCGCCTCCCAAACTGGAGCGCGCGAAAGTAGCAGATCCACGATTCACCCCGTCGCCTCCACGGATTGTCCTGCGTCACGTAATCGTCCAGGCACTCGGGAAGCAGTGCCGCTTGCCGGCGATCCTCGCCCTCGACAAACCGCTTCCAGCCTGACCCAACTCGCTGATCGGGAATCACGTTATCACATCATCACGTTCCAAGACAGGCTGGACCCGTTCCGGGCATTGCCGTTGCGAGCCACGAACTTGATTGTTAAGGTCTTCACACCTCTTGGCCATCACCGGAGCAGACCTGGCATTCCTAAGACGTTGTGGCACGGTGGCTTTATTAGCGCGCCGGTATGGTGGGTGTGGTCCTGGACGGAGGCGCGTCGCTCGGGTTTGGCAGGCGATGCACACCCAACCGGCCGAGTGCCAGCGTGCCGTTGTCAAGAACACTTGGAATGCGACCTGAAATATCGCGCCAGTGCGAGGCATATTGATAGACGGCTACGGTATCTTCGACCGCGTTGTGGTCGACGGCGCTTTCAGGTTGCACCTCCTCACCCTTCATCTGGACGATTTGCTTCTTGGGCTCAAGGATCGTCGTGCGGCCATGCAGGATCATGGCCACCTTCTGGTAGTTGGAGATGTAGACCGGCCGCTCCGGTTCGTCCGCTTCGATCAGGTCGTCGCCGAAAAAGCGGCTGCGATAGCTAGCCTGCAGCAGGGCAAGCAGCGTCGGCGCAATATCCACCTGGCTCGCCAGCCGGTTGATCCGGCGGGGCTCGACAAAGCCCTGCGACCAGATGATGCACGGTATGTGGTATTTGTTCATGTCGAGCTCGACCTTGCCTGCGACGCTCGCCGTATGATCGGCGACAAAGACAAAAACGGTGTCCCTGAACCACGGTTTCGCCGATGCCTTCTTGACCAGTTCCCCGATCGCGTAGTCGGAATATTTGACCGCCCCGTCGCGCCCGCCCGGCGATGGGATGTCTATGGCGCCAGCTGGATAGGTAAAGGGCCGGTGGTTTGACGTGTTCATGACGAAGCTGAAGAAGTTCTTGCCGGCTTTCGCCGAGGCGTCGGCTTGGCGGATCACCTCGTCATAGAGGTCCACATCGCTAACGCCCCACGCATTGGCGAAATGCACATCGCCTGCCGCCATCGTGGCGCGGTCGACGATACCGAAGCCGTTACCGGAAAAGAACGCGTTCATGTTGTCGAAATAGCCGTAGCCGCCATAGAGGAAGCGCGTATCGTAGCCCGAATCCTGGAACACCGAGCCAATGGTGAAGAGATTGTCGTTGCCGGGGCGACGCAGGATCGATTGCCCCGGGGTCGGCGGGACTGAAAGCGCGATCGCTTCAAGCCCGCGCACGGTGCGCGTGCCGGTCGCCCGCATTTCCGTGAAAAGCAGGCCTTCAGACGCCAGCCGGTCAAGGTTCGGTGTCAGTCTTTTCGGATTGCCGAATGTGCCCATGAACTCCGCACTCATGCTTTCCATACCGACCAGGATGACGTTCTTGCGCAGCATCGGCCCCTCGGCTCGAATGTCACGCGTGATGTCGTTTAAATCGGTGCTTTCGAACGGCTCGTGATCTTCCGCTAAAAGGTCGCGTGTCCGTTCGGCCGCCTGTTTCTCGGGTATGGTCCGATAGAAATTCGCGAAATCGATCTCATTCGAGAAGAAGGCGCTAACCAAACCATAGAGTCCGTTGCCCCCGAGTTCGCGGGCGATCGCGCTCGGCATCGGCCGTGTGATCGAATCGGGCGTCACCAACACGCCGGCGGCGGCCATTCCCGTTATCGTCGCAAAGACCGCCAGCCGCTTCATGAACGGCGGATGCGGCGCGAAGCCTGCCTTCACCTGGCGGCGGAGCAGATAGGTCCCGCCGACCGCCAACAGGCCGATGCCGGCAAGCAGCGGCACGACCGGATAGCTCTCCATGATGTTCTGGATCACTTCCTGCGTGTACACGAGGTAGTCGACCGCGATGAAATTGAAGCGCGTCGTGAATTCGTCCCAGAAGAAATACTCGCAGACCCCCTGCACGACCATCAGAAACAGGAAGATTGCGAAGCCCGAGAGCCCAACTGCGCGGTCAAACCGCTTTCCGGCCCACGAAACTGGCACGAGCAGCGGGAAGAGGAGAAAGACCACGAGGATTGGAAGCAGCGTGACGATATCGAACCAGAAGCCAGTGAAGTAAGGAACCAGCCAGTCGGCCGGATGGAAAGACAGGTCTTTGGCCGAAACCAGCGACAGCGCCAGCCTGACCAGGAACTGAGTCAACAGGAAAAGCAGGATGAATGGCTTCAGCCGACGAAAGAACGCACCGACCGATTGAGCAAAAGTCATAGCAAGCCTCCGAAGCAGCTGGATGTCTGGGCAATATGCCTCGTTATCAACTTTGGCAACCGTCGGGACGAGATCGATCGCATGGTCTGCGATGCCGATCCCCGATTCGGCCCGCGCGAGTCCGAAGCTTCATCGACGGTGGTGGTGGCGAGACAATGTGAAAGGTTCGCGGCGAAGGTGATTTGTTCCTCACTTTGAAGGCGCTGCATCCCAGTCTCCCCTGTGGGAGAAGGTGGATGGGCACGAAACGCCGAGCCTGATGAGCAACCGTCCTCATGTTGCCGGGCCTCACTCGAGCATCACCCGAGGATGCATCCGGGAGACCCGCGGCGGCGGCAGCTTTCGGCGAGATCATGGAACGATTTCTCAATAGTCTGTGACGTGTCTGCAGATCACCGCGCATGTACCATGACAAGTGAGAAGAACCGTTCAAACGCAAGGTGATGGATTCGCCTCTGCTACGTTGCCTTCCCGGCATTGTCGGACATTGGACAGGGCCGAACGCGAAGCGCTTGCGGCGCAAGCAAACACGATCTGTCCCATCTTCATTCCTTGGCAAATTCGTCAGCCGCCATCATAACCGCGCCCTTCAGGGTCGCGGGACACGCTTCGCGCCTCGTATCCTGGCGTATCGAGGGCGAGGTCGAGTGCATCGGGCTGCGTTGGAGCCGCATTCAGAATACGTTCGTGGCCGCTCATACTGAACAGTTCATCGCCGAAAAAGTCGCGCAGCCGGGCGACGGCCGCACTCATGGCCGGCTGACTGAGGTTGATGCGGCGTGCCGCCGCCGAGAGATTGCGCGCTCGGCCAGCAGCGCGTCCAGCACGAAGAGAAGGTTCAGATCAAGCCCTTTGAAACGCATGTTAACATCCATAGCGTGGATGCTCGCGATCTAAACAATCAATTTTACCAATCTGGGGGGGGGGGTCGTTCATAGACCCCCCCACATGACATGCACCGCCGTTGCTCTACCGCGTAAGGTGCACAAAAGAACCCGAAAAAGAGGAAGTCTTCGCATGCGCTCTGCCGTGCAGTGGAGGTTATGCTGGGAAAATGACCTGCAATTGGCCGACCACGTCGAACTCTCCGAGTTCTTCCGAAGCACCTATGGACGCACTGGCGCCTTCAACGCAAAGCCATTCGAAGGCGGCCGCAGTTGGGCTGGCGCGAGGCCGGAACTCCGCTTCATCGCCAGCGACGCGCATGGTGTAGCGGCACACATCGGCATACTACGCCGCTTCATCAAGGTTGGCGAGGTCGATCTCTTAGTGGCGGAGCTAGGGTTGTACGGCGTTCGTCTGGATCTTGAGAAGCTCGGAATCAGCTTTTTAATGCGCACTGTGCATCCAGTGCTGCAGAAGCTGGCGGTTCCATTTGCTTTCGGCACGGTTCGGCACGCAATGCGTAACCATGTGGAGAGGCTCTTCTGCAGAGAGGGCGTGGCGACCATAGTGTCGGGCGTTCGCGTACGGTCGAGCCGCCCAGATGCGCATCCCGACGTGCCGCCCACACGCTTGGAGGAGGTGCTCGTCTTGGTCTCGCCGATTGGACGCTCAATGGACGAGTGGCCCTCCGGCACCCTGATCGACCGTAACGGTCCGGAGCTATGAAACTCCGGGACTCCATGTCTGTCCCGAGTGGCTGCGTGGGCGGCACGGAAGAGCGCAGCGTCTCTGGCTTTGACAACGGTCCGATCCACTTTGCACGCCTCAGATCCTCGATTTATAGGCGCAACATCAGGTGCCGGCGACGTTCCTCATCATCGGGGCCTACGCCGCATTCATCCGGCTCTCATGAGCATTGGGCTTTGTCAGTTGCACAAGCTTAATCGCTATTTTCGCGACGCTGCGCGACTCAGGAGTTGAGCCGCGTCCAGCTCAAACAAGCTGAAATGGAAAGGAACAGAAATGTCTGATCAACTCACAACAGAAGTCATTGCCATAATCAAGAAACGCATCGAATCGGAGAGCGGCCAGGGAACGACTGCACCACCCGTCGGTGAATTAACGGCTGCGACAGAACTGTCTGGGCTCGGGATAGATTCACTGGACTTGCATATGTGCTCTGGGATCTTGAGCAGGCCTACGGCATCAAGATCGAAATGAACACGGCCGAGGCGTGGTCCGATCTCCAAAGTGTCGGCGACATGGCGGAAGCCATCCGCGGCTTGCTCAATAAGGCGGCTTGATGGATCGGCGCGTCGTCATCACCGGACTGGGCGGGCTGTGCGGACTGGGCAGCGATGCCGCCTCCATCTGGAGAGGGATGCGCGAAGGGCGCTCCGCCATCGGCCCGATTGTCAGATCAGAGCTTCATGGGCTGGAAGGCACGATCGGCGCCGAGATCAAGACGCTGCCTGAGCACGACGTCGAGCGCCGGCAGCTCCTCTCCATGGACCGCTTCAGCCTGCTTGCCGTGCTTGCAGCGCGCGAAGCCATGCGACAGGCCGGACTCTCCTGCGCTGAAGGCAATGCCCATCGCTTCGGCGCGTCAGTGGGCGTCGGCTTCGGCGGCTACGATGCGACTGAAAAAGCCTACCGCGCCCTCCTTTTGGGCGGAGCGTCCCGCACTGATCTGTTCACCGGAGTAAAGGCGATGCCGAGCGCGGCTGCGTGCCAAGTCAGCATGAGCCTCGGCCTGCGCGGGCCGGTCTTCGGCGTCACCTCCGCCTGTGCATCGGGCAATCATGCGATCGCCTCGGCCGTAGACCAGATCAGGTACGGCCGGGCCGACGTGATGCTTGCGGGAGGCAGCGACGCGCCGTTCGTGTTTATCGTGGTGAAGGCATGGGAAGCAATGCGCGTGCTCGCTCCGGATACTTGCCGGCCCTTCTCCGCCGACCGGAAGGGCTTGGTGCTGGGCGAGGGTGCGGGCATGGCTGTACTGGAAAGCTATGAGCATGCTACCGCCCGCGGTGCAACGATTCTTGCCGAGGTCGCCGGCATCGGCCTGTCTGCCGATGCCTCCCACATCGCCGCGCCGGCAATTCACGGGCCGGAGGACGCGATGCGCGCCTGCCTTGCCGATGCGGCACTGAATCCCGAGGACGTGGAATACATGAACGCGCATGGCACCGGCACCAAGGCCAACGACGAAATTGAAACGGCGGCGATCAGGCGCGTCTTCGGTGACCACGCTAATTCGCTGTCGGTTTCTTCCACCAAGTCCACCCACGGACATTGCCTAGGCGGAGCGAGCGCGGTTGAAATGATCGCCTGTGTGATGGCGATCCAAGAGGGTGTTGTGCCGCCGACGGCCAATTATCGCGAGCCGGATCCCCATTGCGATCTCGACGTCACGCCCAATGTTGCGCGCGAGCGTAAGGTGCGTGTGGCCATGAGCAACGCGTTTGCCATGGGCGGCATGAACGCAGTTCTAGCATTCAAACAGGTGTAATAACCCTCCGACATGTCTGCTGCAAAGCGCTTCCGGACGCGGCCGCTTTGTAGGCTGAAGGCGCAATGCATTACCAGTCAGCTCCAGGTGGTCAGGTCGCTCGAGCCGCGCCTGATGTTGCGGCCGAGGCCGCTGCGGCCAATTGGTGCGCGAACTCACCCAACGCCGTTTGGGCTGCATAGACGATTATACCTCGCAGCAGAGGTCCTGGCGCGGATCAGGAGCGGCGAGGAAGCCACCCATCGAAGCCGAGACTTCTGGCTCGGCGACACTCAAAGGTGACCGAATTCACCGGCCTGAAAAATGTGAGAAAAGGACAAAAGATGTTTGAATTGACCGGCCGTAAGGCGCTCGTCACCGGCGCATCGGGGGGCATTGGCGAGGCGATCGCCCGCGTGCTGCATGCGCAGGGCGCCATTGTCGGCCTGCACGGCACCCGCATCGAGAAGCTGGAGACCCTGGCGGGCGAACTCGGCGATCGGGTAAAACTGTTTCCAGCCAATCTGTCGAACCGCGACGAGGTCAAGGTGCTTGGCCAGAAGGCGGAGGCCGAGCTAGAAGGCGTGGACATCCTGGTCAACAACGCCGGCATCACCAAGGACGGCCTGTTCGTGCGCATGTCGGATGCCGACTGGGATACGGTCATGGAGGTCAACCTGACCGCCGTGTTCAGGCTGACCCGGGAACTGACCCATCCGATGATGCGGCGCCGCCATGGTCGCATCATCAATATCACTTCAGTTTCGGGTATCACCGGTAATGCGGGCCAGACCAACTACTCAGCATCGAAAGCCGGTATGATCGGCTTCTCCAAATCGCTGGCGCAGGAGATCGCCACCCGCAACATCACCGTCAACTGCGTCGCCCCGGGCTTCATCGAATCGGCCATGACCGAGAAGCTCAACGACAAGCAGAAGGAAGCGATCATGACGGCGATCCCGACGCGCCGCATGGGCACCAGCGCCGAAGTTGCGTCCGCGGTAGCCTATCTTGCCTCCAACGAAGCAGCCTACGTCACCGGCCACACCATTCATGTAAATGGCGGCATGGCAATGATTTGAGCACGGGGTGACCAGAGCCTACCTTGTTGTAGGCATCACGCGACAGGTCTCACCGCCGCGGCTTGCGGGGGCAAGTGCTGCTGCAATGCGGATCAAACCTCCGCGGCGCTTGTCGTAAATGGTTCATCCCGCAGCCGGGCCACGACTGCACTCATGGCCGGCCGAATGAATTCAACCAATATACGTCATCCATCGCTCCAGCGTTGGCACAACTTAAGTACCTCCTTTCTGGAGGCGAGGCCAGTGACGTTCCCTCATTTTTGAGATTGCTGAGAGAAGAAGGTCCTGTACGCCTCATTCACTGCTACGGTCCGACCGAGACGACGACCTTCGCGACAGTCTGCGAGATCACCGCGATTGATGAGACATTCCGCCGTATCCCGATCGGGCGCCCGATTGCGAACACGCGGGTGTATCTGCTGGACGGGCATGGTGCTCCCGTGCCGTTCGGGGCGGTGGGTGAGCTCTATATCGGCGGGGCGGGGGTTGCGCGTGGCTACCTGAACCGCCCCGAGCTGACGGCGGAGCGGTTTTTGGCCGATCCGTTCAGCGACGAGGCAGGCGCCCGGATGTACCGGACCGGCGACCTGGGGCGTTATCTGCCGGATGGCAATCTGGAGTTCCTGGGCCGCAACGACGACCAGGTGAAGATCCGCGGCTTCCGCATCGAGCCGGGCGAGATCGCGGCGCGGCTTTGCGAGCATGCCTGGGTGCGTGAGGCGGTGGTGGTGGCGCGCCCGGACCGCGCCGGCGACAAGCATCTTGTCGCCTATTCGTGTGCGCGCCCGAGGCCGGAGCGGAGGAGGACGATGGCGGCGGGCTTGCCGGCGCCTTGCGCGCGCATCTGGGCGGGCGTTTGCCGGACTACATGGTGCCATCGGCATTCGTGCGGCTCAAGGCCTTGCCGCTGACGGTGATCGGCAAGCTCGACCGCAAGGCACTGCCGGCGCCGGACGACGACGCCTATGCGCGGGCGGCCTATGCGGCGCCGCAGGGCGCGATCGAGACGGCGCTGGCAGAGATCTGGGCGGAGCTTCTCGGGGTCGAGCGCATCGGGCGCCACGACAACTTCTTCGAACTCGGCGGCCACTCGCTCCTGGCGGTGCAGCTCTTGAGCCGGCTGTCGCGGGCTGTTGGGGTCGAACTGCCGCTGACGAGGCTGTTCGCCAGGCCGGTGCTTTCCGATCTGGCCGAAAGCATCGTCGAGGTGTTGAGCCGCTCCGGTCCGCAAGACCTGGCGGCGATTGCGACGGTGTCGCGCAATGAGCCGCTTGTGCTGTCGTTTGCGCAGCAGCGGCTATGGTTTTTGGCGCAGCTGGACGAGGGCAACACCAACTATCAGATTCCGCTGGCCTTGCGGCTGCGCGGCGTGCTCGACCGCAGCGCCTGGCAGCGCAGCCTCGACCGTTTGTTTGCCCGCCATGAGGCGCTGCGCAGTGTCTTTGTCGCGTCGGAGGGCAAGCCGCGGGTTGAGGTTCTGCCGCCGGAGGCAGGGCTGCCGGTGCTGGAGCACGATCTGCGGGACAGGCGGGACGCGGAAGCGGCGCTTTTGGATCTGTGCCATGAAGAGGCGCGCACGCCGTTCGATCTTGCGCGCGGGCCGCTGATGCGCGGGCGTCTGATCCGGATGTCGGATGAGCAACACGTCTTCCTGCTGACCCAGCATCACATCGTCTCGGACGGCTGGTCGATGGGCGTGCTGGTGCGTGAACTCAGTCAGCTTTACCGGGCGTTCGCAGCTGGACAGGACGATCCTTTGCCGCCGCTGGCGATCCAGTACCCGGATTATGCGGCCTGGCAACGGCAGTGGCTGTCGGGGGAACGGCTACAGAGCCAGGCGCAGTATTGGCGCAACGCCATGTCAGGCGCCCCGGCCCGTCTTGCGCTGCCGCCGGACCGGCCGCGGCCGGCCCAGCAGTCGTTTGCCGGCGCCAGTGTGCCGATCGTCATCGATGCGGATCTGACGCGGGGTCTGAGGCGGCTGAGCCGACGGCATGGCACGACGTTGTTCATGACGGTGCTGGCGGCCTGGGCGGCGGTACTGTCGCGTCTGTCGGGGCAGGACGACCTTGTGATCGGTGTTCCGAGCGCCAATCGAGGCCGGCGCGAGATCGAAGAATTGATCGGCTTCTTCGTCAACACCCTGGCGCTTCGGCTGGACCTGTCCGGCGAGCCGAGCGTGTCGGAGCTTCTGGAGCGGACGCGGCGCACGGCGCTGGCAGCGCAGGAGCATCAGGACCTGCCGTTCGAGCAGGTCGTCGAGAAAAACCGATTGTTTCGATGAGCGCATCTACGGTATGAATGCGGGCCGTCGAAGCCGATTTAAAGAACCGAACCCAGACTCCATACAAATCGCGCAACGCGCCTGCACCCGACCCTCAACCTGCTTAAGAGTAACTGGACGGCCGGCGATGCGATCGCCCCATCGGAATTGCGCGACGAGGCAGGGGCGAGATGAGCCGATTGTCGGGAAGAGATCAGGTCGGGCTTGAGAGCTTGCTGGCCTGGGTGGCTGCTGCTCCAGATGGTTCCATTCGGCAGCGTGCTCGTTCTGATCTGGCGGCCCAGCTGCGCTTGTAAAGTTCGTCTGCTCGGCGGGCACGCAGCAATGCCGATCGACATCAAGGACGCGGTCAAAGCGGATCTTCCGCACATCGCCATAGGTTGCACAAGGGCGGCGGCAGGATGGTGAACAACGGCCACACCATCCAAGTCAACCTGCCGCAAGGCAGCACCCTCGCCCGCGGGGATCGTGTTTATGAGCTGCTACAGTTTCATTTCCATGCGCCAAGCGAGCACCACGTCGCGGGCAAGAGCTTCCCGATGAAAGCGCATTTTGTCCATAAGGACCGCAACAGCGATACTCTGGGTCTGCTGGGCCTGTTTCTGACGCCAGGCGCCACAAATCCCAGCTTCGCCAGCCTTGCCGCAGCATTTCCCGCAACCGCAGGCGAGGACACAGCGGTCGACGAGGCCGACCCCAACGCGCTTCTACCGGCTTCGCTTGGCTACTGGACATATGAGGGATCATTGACGACGCCGCCATGCACCGAAAACGTCGAGTGGATGGTCGCGACGGAACCGGTTGAGGTCGACCCAGCGGACATCGAGTGATTTACCTCACTCTATCCTTTGAACGCGGCCTATCCGCCGCACCACTGCGCCAAACACGCAGCGGTGGCCGGTGACAAGATGCGTTTGCCCTCCAGCGAAACCACTGCCTGTCAGTTTGATCGAGCGTGATTCCGCGTTGCGCGATTTTGCATGGGGCTGGTTCGGTTCTTAATCGCATTTGATGGTCCGCATTCATACCGTAGATGCACTCATCGAAACGATCGATTTTACGAAGAGTAACGAACATGAAAAAGGCGTTGCTCAGGACGTTTTGAGGACGATCAGCGGCATGAGGTACAGAGCGGACATCAGCGGTCTACGGGCCGTCGCCGTTGTTCCTGTTGTCCTGTATCATGCTGGCTTTTCAGCGGTCAGCGGCGGGTTCGTTGGGGTCGACATCTTCTTTGTGATCTCCGGCTTCCTGATAACGTCCGACATCATCGAGCGGACAGAGAGAGGCGAATTCTCGCTGCTGGACTTCTATCACCGCCGCGTTCGACGGATTTTCCCCGCCCTCTCCGCGATGCTCGCCGCCTGTTTTGCGATGGCGTGGTTTGTGTTGCCGCCGGGAGAGTTCATTGGGTTCGGCAACAGCGCCATCGCCGCCGCGATTTCCTTCAGCAACTTCTTTTTTTACCGCAACACCAACTATTTCACTGAAGCCGCGAACTCGCTCCCGCTCCTGCACACATGGTCGCTGGCTGTCGAGGAGCAGTTTTACTTGCTGTGGCCTTTGGCAGTCATACTCATGATGCGATGGCTGAGACCGTGGGCGTCGTCAATCATCGTCGCAGCGCTATTCGTCATGTCCATCTACGCCGCTGAGCACTGGCTCCAGAGCGACCCGCCCTTTGTATTCTACATGCTTCCGACGCGCGCTTGGGAACTGCTCGCGGGCGGGCTGATCGCGCTGCCCGTGGCCAAGGCAATGAAGCCAAACCAAACGATTGCGGAACTCCTCGCTGCCTCGGGTCTGGCGCTCATCACCGCTTCACTTTTCCTGATCGATCAAGATACGCCATTTCGTGGCCTCCACGCGCTTGCTCCCTGCATTGGAGCGGCGCTCATCATCGCCGCCGGCTTTCACCGCGAAACAATGGTCTCAAAAGCGCTGTCGATCGGCCCTGCCGGCTTCATCGGCCTGACTTCCTACTCGCTCTACCTCTGGCACTGGCCGTTGCTGGTCTTTGCTGGCATCTATCAAAATCGCGAGTTGCTCGTCTCTGAACGTGTCGCTGTCGTAATGGCCGCGCTGCTCGTCTCAGCTCTCTCATGGCGCTTTGTCGAGCGCCCGTTCCGCCGGAGAGCTACAGGTTGGACGTGGCTGGTACCGACCGCCGGCGCAACAGCTGCGGTGTGCTGTCTATCCCTGGCTATCATCAACAGCTCCGGCTTCCCCAGTCGGGGCCCTGATGGCGGCCCGTCTGTTCAAGCACTCAGAGCGGAGAGGGCCAAGTTCGAAGCATCTTCCTGCCTCGAGCGTGGCGGGCTCATCCCCAAAACGGGCGAATGCCTCCTCGGCTCCGGCAATATCGCTCCGACGATCGTTTTGTGGGGCGATTCTCAGGCTGCCCATCTTGCCCCTTCTTTAAGCGAGGCCGCCCGGACCACAGGCGTGCGCGTCAGACAGATTACAAAAGCGGGGTGCGCTCCTTTCCCCAACATGACGATGCTTCCCGCCAGTCCATTGACAGCGGATTGCCCGGCCTTCAATTCGTCCGCGCTCCAATCGGTGCTTGCCGATCGCAACGTCACACTCGTGATCCTAGCAGGCCGCTGGAACACCTACTCGGGGCGTGGAGGCAGCTTCCTTTCGAAGGATGGAAGCTGGCCTTCGCGGGAGGCTTCCAAAGCGAACTTCACGTCCGCCATTAAAGAGACCGCGGCCGCACTGGCGACCCGTGGCATCAAGACCGCCGTGGTTGGACCAGCCCCAGAACCGCCCACCGATGTGCTGACTTGCCTTATCCGTGCGGACTTCATGAATGGCGATGCGCCGTGCTCCACCATGCCGGCCGAGAGGTCTTGGCAGAACAATCAAATCCTCGCGGATCTGCTGCCACGAACTGTACAATTCGTTCCGATAGTCCAAGCTTTGTGTGGGCAGGAAAAGTGCCCGTTGAAATCAGGTGAAGACGTCTTCTACCTCGACGCGATCCACCTTTCGCGGGCGAGCCGGCATATCCTCGCCCCCATTTTCGCTAAGGTCATCTCTTCGCCGGCCATGGATCTGGAGTAAGTCAGGCTTCTCCGGGGGAAAGGAGCGCGCATGGCCGCGGTGCAGCGCGGGCTAACCCTCAGCAAGGACTGCAGCGAAGTATTCGTCATGGTATCTCCCGTCAGTGCTCTGCTGCAGCCACGACCTTGAGCCTGATTGATTGGGGTCCAACGGCAGAGTTATGCGGCTCGACAGCACCGTCACCGCCGCACCCATCCATGCCCAATTACCAGCAGCATTCTGTGGACGCAGTGCGGGTATGGTTCGCTCTGGCTGTGTTGCAAAGTCTTCGGTAACCAGGCGCATGGCATGGCCTCTGGTGTTTCGCCGGAGAGTTCAGATGTTCAAGGGCCGCCATTTCGACCAGTCCGTCATTCTGCTTTGCGTTCGCTGGTATCTGGCCTACGGCTTGAGCCTTCGCGATTTGAAGGAAATGATGGCCGAGCGCGGCATCAGTATCGATCATTCGACGATCCACCGCTGGGTCGTTCACTTCTCGCCCTTGCTGCTGAAACGCTTCAATCGGCGCAAGCGTGCCGTCGGCGGAAGGTGGCATATCGACGAAACCTATATCAAGGTTCGCGGCCGCTGGATGTATCTCTATCGCGCCATCGACAGCGTCGGCGACACCGTCGAGTTCTGGTTCAGCGAGCATCGTGATCTGCCGGCGGCCAAACGCTTCCTGCGCAAGGCGTTGCAGCGTCACGGCCGCCCCGAGCGCATCGTCATCGACGGTAGCCAGACGAATCGCGAGGCGATCCTTTCCTGTGACGCGGAAAGCCGACTGCGGGATCGGTCGCGGCGGCAGCTCAAGCCGATCCGCATCCGAAAGAGCCAGTACCTCACAACCGCATCGAGCAGGATCACCGGCGTATCAAGTGTCGTGTGCGGCCTATGCTCGGTTTCAAATCATTCGCAAGCGCTATCGCCACGCTGGGCGGGATCGAGATGATCCACATGATGCGAAAACGACATGGGAGGTACGCCTTCAATCCAAATCCGCCCATCGCCCAGCAATTCGAAATCATCGCCGCCGCGTGAGGCTGGGGTCGTTCCCCGAATTTCTATTGCCAGACGACAATTTTGCAACGGAACCTCGAGCCGCCCACGACGATGACTGTCGCCATGGCGAACCCGGTCAGCGTGTCGACGATCGGCACCATCACCTGCGCATACCTGGCCGATCTCAGATGGGCATTGAGATTGGCCAGCACCTTCTCGTCATAAAGATCGAAATTGACATGCTGGCGTTCCAGGCTCTGTACCGTGCGCACGCCATGGATGCCTTCAGCCAGCGCACCGTTGGCGATCGAGTTGGTTTCATGCGCCGCCATGAAGGCGACCTTGGCGCGCGGCAGCCAGAACAGGCGCACGATGAACAGCACCGGCATGGTCGACAGCGTTAGCCGCCCGAGCCGGAAATCGAGCCAGAGCAGGACGCTGACGATGCCGAACAACAGCACGATGTCGCGCACCGACATCACTGACGTTTCGAGGAATTCCTGCATTGAATTCACATCGCCCTGCAGGCGCGACATCAGCCGGCCGACCTCGGTCTTGTCCATGAAGCTCAGCGAGACCCGCTGCACGTGGCTGAACATGGCGCGGCGCAGGTCGGAGAGCACGTTTTCGGCCACCTTGCCGACGACGCTCTCCTGCACATAGCTGGCGCCGTAGTTGATGAGGATGATCGTCGCGAAGGCGCCCGTCGCCCAGATCATCACCGATCGGTCGAGCCTGCCCGCCGCCATGCCGTGGTCGATGGCGTAGCGGATGACCAGCGGGATCGCCAGCTGCGTCAGCGTGAACACCAGGACCGCGGCGACCGAGATGAAAATCCGGCCCCGATAGGGTTTCACGAAGCTCCAGATGCGCCGCACGATGCGCGGATCATAGGCCTTGCCGAAGACTTCTTCCTCGTCGCGGTGCGAGCCGACGACCGCCTTTGTCGGCCGCCCGCTGGTGTCTTCCTTCTCGTCGCCGCTATGTGTCGACATCACGCGGCTCCGTTACAACGGGTCGGTCATCGTCCGGCCGCAGCTGCAGGTCGTAAAGGGCCCGGTAGCGTCCGCCGAGCGCCAGCAGTTCCTCATGCGTGCCGCGCTCGACGATCCGGCCGCCCTCCACGAACAGGATCTGGTCGGCATGCATCAGTGAACTCAGCCGGTGCGAGATGATGAGCGTCACGCGGTCCTTGGCGAAGCGTTTCATCGCTGCCCGGATCCGTTGCTCGGTGCCGGCGTCGATGGCAGCAGTTGAATCGTCGAAGACCAGCACCGATGGCCGCAGCATCAGGCTGCGGGCGATGGTCAGGCTCTGGCGCTGGCCGCCGGAAAGCGACGCGCCGCGTTCGCCAACGACTGTGGTGTAGCCGGCGGGAAGCCCGATGATGTAGTTGTGCAATTGGGCATACTCGGCGGCTTGCCCGATGCGGGTCTCGCGCGCCCATGGATTGCCGTAGGCGATGTTGTTCTCGATCGAGGTGGTGAACAGGAATGCGTCCTGCTGCACCACGCCGACCCCCTTGCGCAGCGATTGCAGCGTGACCTTGCTGATGTCCTGGCCATCGATGGTGATGGCACCTGACGTCACATCGGAGAAGCGCGGGATCAGGTGCGCGATGGTCGACTTGCCGCTGCCGGGCGGACCGACAATGCCGATGGTTTGGCCGGATCTTGCCTCGAAGGAGATCCCGGATAGCGTCGGACGGCCAGCGCCCGCGTAGCGGAAGCCGACATTGTCGAAGCGCAGCACACCGTCAGTGACGACAAGATCCTTGGCGTCGGGCGCGTACCTCGATATCGAGTTCGGTGTCCAGCAGTTCGAACAGACGCGTGCCGCAGGTCGAAGCGCGGGCGAATGAATTGACCATCAGGCCGAGCTGGCGCACTGGCATCTGCAAGATGGTCATGAAGGTGAGGAACTGGGCCAGCATGCCGACGCTGATCTGGCCCGCAATCACCTTCTGGCCGCCGAACCAAAGCACCAAGCCCATGGCGGCGAGGAACGAGAAGTTCATAGCGCTGGTGTTGCTGACGCGGATGCCGACGCGCTGGTTGGCGAGGTCCAGCGCATCCTGCTTGGCGCGGTCGAACTTTTCCAGCTCATGCCGCTGCGCCGCAAAAGCACGCACGACACGGATGCCACCGAGGTTCTCATCCATCACCCGGCTCAGCACCGACAGCCGCTCTTGCAACGTCAGCCAGGTGCTGCGCAGCGCCAGCTGCGTGACCGAGGACCGCCAGGCGACGAACGGCACAAAGCTCAGGCTGAGCAGCCCGAGCACGAGATCGGTGCTGATCAGCAGATAAGCGCCGACGCCGATCAGCACGCCGAGCAGCACGACGCGCAGGATGCCGGTGGAGAAGAACATGCGCACGCCGTCGAGATCGAGCAGGCCGAGCGTGATGAGATCGCCGGTATGGACCCGGTCGTGGAAGGAGAAGCTCAGGCGCTGGATCTTCTCATGGAAAGCCAGCCGCAGTTCATAGCCGGTCCGGTGGCCGATGGCCTCGCCATAGTAGTTCTGCGCCATGGTGAAGAGGCCGCGCAGGATGCTGACGACGAGCAGCGTGAGCGCCGTGTTCCACAGCGCGCGCTCTGCCGCAGGACCAGCACCAGCAGTCAAGACGCCCTGCGCCTGATCGATGGCGCGTCCCAGCAAGCTCGGAATGAAAAGCTGCAGCGTCGCGGCAATGAAGGTCGAACCGATGGTGATGGCGACTTGCCAGGGATGGCGCAGCGTCATTCGCACGATACGCAGCAGGGTGCTGAGGCCTTTGCCCCAGGAGGCTTCCGCCACATGGACAAACGATTTGCCGCGCTACGCCGCGCCGCTAGTTGCATCCGTACGCAAGGGAAATACCCAGACCAATCCGGACATTAGCCCGGACGAATGAAGCAGACTCAATTCAGATGGCGATGTTACGCGTGTCCGACTTGACCGTTCAAGGGGCCAATGGCGGCATCGCACTATGCCTGAAAGGCGTGCACCATTGGTCGTCGCGATCGTCCGCGAAAGGCAGCCCGGCGCGGCGAGCGCCTCCACATCCCGGCCACGAATTCGTCCGCAGATATGCGTCGAGGCCTTCGATGCCGCTCTCCGAGCCATAGGAGCTCGGGCCGATATGCGGCAACGCCTATGCCGAGTTCGCATATTTCAAGCTCAGCCACTACCCTTGCGCGCGTTCCGAGACGTTTGGCTCTCGCTATCGACGGGCGGTTTGCCTCCCGAAAGCTTCGTTCGACGCGTCAGCCGGGAAAAACTCCCACGACCAGTATTCCGGCCTCGCGGGCGGCCTCGACGAAAGCCTGCCGCGCAAATTCCGGCGGCTGCTCGCCTTCAGGACCGCGATGCAGGCTTCGCGGGCCTGCTTGTGGCGCGGACCCCATTCCGTCGGCCAGCTGCGGAGAAGCACTCGGCCGCCGCTCGGGTCGAAGGGATATTGATCCTTTTGTCGCGCCCGCCCAGTTCCACACGGACATAGCTCTTCCAACGCTTCGTGTCCAAATCGCCCGCCAAGAGCTTCCCTCAGTCCACCAACGGTCTTGAAAGAATCGTCCGGATGGTCCGACCAAGCCGGGCCTGCCGAATCCGTGGCGAGGATGCCGAACTTTTTCGAAAAGGCAACAAATGGCTTACGGGCATTGTCGGCCGAATCTTCCCGGCGCTGTTTAGAAGGTGGGGAACAAGAAGCAGCACGTTGATTGTTGACATGTCATGTTATCTAGCAACGCCTCCTAGCCGACCAAACCCAGCTCCCTTCAGGACAAGGCAAATAATCTTGGTCAATGCCGATGAGGGGATTTGCATGAGGAAATCTGTTGGGCTGTTCGCTGCGCTGGCCGTGATCGGTCAGGACGCAGCTGCGCAGGAAGCGACGGTGCTCGAACGCATCGTGGTGGAGGGGCTAGGCGGTGTGCCCCTGACCGCAACGATCGGCACCCTGCCGGAAGCGTATCCCGTGGGACAAGTTGCGCGAGGGGGACGCCTGGGCCTGCTCGGCGACATCATGGATACGCCGTTCAACATAGGCAGCTACACGGCGCAGACCATTGAGAATCAGGGCGCGCGCACGGTGGCCGACGTGATGATCAATGATCCTTCCGTGCGGAGCACCCATTCAACCGGCGGGATATTGGATTCCTTCTATATTCGCGGCGGAGAGGCCGGTGATAAAGATACGCCCACGGTCGAGGCCATATTCGACCACAATCGCCGCGATCATCTGGCGGATGGGAAGGGCCTCTCCGCCGTTCCGCTTTGTATCGCCTGGCACGAACCAGTTGAAGCAGAGGGATAGCCGCAGTGTATCCGACGTCCGGACTCCTTCGACTTCGAAAAATCTCCCTGTTCAAACCTGCCAAACTTCTCCGTGTTCAAAGCTGGTCCTCAAAAAGAGGCGGGGACGCCGGGAACTGCACGATCCGCCGCTGGTGACACTGTTTGTCATTAGCCTGTGGAAACCAGAAATCGCGAGAGATTGGCAGCCTAGGTGTTTGATCCCGGGCTTCGCCGTCACCGGCAAGTGGCACATGGACGAGACATACATCAAGATACGCGGCCAATGGATGTGTCTCTATCGTGCCGTCGACGGAGTCGGCGACACGGTCGAGTTCTTCTTCAGCGAACACCGCGACTGCCGGCAGCCAAGCGCTTCTTCCGGAAGGCCCTGGAGCGCCACGGCACCGGATCGCACCGTCATCGACAGCAGCCCCACCGATCATGAGGCGATCATTTCCTGCGACGCCGAACACCGTCTGCGGAATCGACCGCGACGAGCGCTGAAGCCGATCCGC
>NZ_JBVVPV010000035.1:0-74164 GCF_055811735.1 Mesorhizobium sp. WSM4850
GGTGGTTGGCGAAATCAGTGATGAAGTCCGATCTCCCCCCAAGTGGGGGAGATGTCCGGCAGGACAGAGGGGGGCGCTGTCCCTCCGCTATCAAAGGTTCTGCACCGCAGCAGCGTTTTTGATCCTCCCTGATCCAGAGCGCATCCTTCATTCGAGCCTATGGATCAACCGTTTGGTTTTGCTAGCCGGGTTGAACCGCATTACAGCAGTCCCGTACAAAACCCCTCACCGAGCACGCGGCAGCCTTTCAAAAATGCGCAGCATCAAGCGGTTCATCCCCGCCTCCTTTGTCGTCCTGTGGGCGACCGGCTTCATCGGCGCGCGTTATGCCATGCCGTGGGCCGAGCCTTTCACCTTCCTGGCCGCTCGTTTCGTGCTGGCCGCCGTGCTGTTGGCCGCCTTGATGGCAGCACTCGGCTCCAGGCGAGCGACGCGCAAGGAGGCGTTTCACGCGACCGGCGCCGGCATCCTGATGCATGGCGTCTATCTCGGCGGCGTGTTCTGGGCCATCCACAGGGGCATGCCAGCCGGGTTATCGGCCTTGATCGTCGGGCTGCAGCCGCTGATCACCGCAGTGATGGCCGGCCGATTTCTCGGCGAGGCGATCCTGCCGCGCCATTGGGCCGGCCTCACTGTCGGACTTGCCGGCGTGGTCATCGTGCTTTGGCCGAAGCTCGGAACGCTCGGCGGCGGCGTGACGGCCGAGACGCTGGCCGCCTCGCTTGTCTCGGTGCTTGGCATGAGCGCCGGCACGATCTGGCAGAAGCGCTTCGCCTCCGGCGGCGATCTCGTGGCGGCCACCACTTGGCAATATGTCGGCGGTGCATCGGTGATGGCTTTGGCCTCGCTCGCTTTCGAGACGCGAACCGTCATCGTCAATGGCGAGTTGATCTTCGCCATGGCATGGCTGGTGCTGGTGCTGTCGATCGGCGCCATCTTCCTGTTGATGGTGATGATCCGCGACGGCGAGATGTCGAAAGTCGCTTCGCTGTTCTATCTGGTCCCGGCCGTCACCGCGGTCATCGCCTGGCTGTTGTTCGGCGAACAGTTGAACTTGGTCCAGATCGTCGGCATGGCGATCGCGACGCTCGGCGTCGGGTTGGCAACCGCTCAGCCGACCAAAGCATGATCCCGAAAAGTGGGACCGGGTTTCGAAAAGATCATGCTCAAAACAAGAATCAGCCAACTCGCGCGCGTGCCTCCAGATAGCGGCTGATCGCGGCATTGAGTTCACCGCCGAGAATGAAGATCGCCGAGACCATATAGAGGAAGACGACCGCGACCATGATCGAGGCAAGGCCGGCATAGGTCGTCACATAGGACGAGAAACGGTCGAGATAGGCGGCGAAGATGGTCGACCCGATAAGCCAGGCAATCAGCGTGAAGATGATGCCCGGTATGATCGAGACGAAGCGGCGCTTGCCCGCAGGCAGCCAGTAATGCACCGCGAACAGCCCGCCGACGATGACGACCGAGGCGATGATGTAACGCCACAGCGTGATCGTTCCCATATAGGGTTTTACCCATTCGAAATTGGCCTCGGCCAGCCGCGCCAGCAACGGCGCAAACACCAGAAGCACGCTGATCGCCAGAAAACCTGCCGTGGCGATCAGCACGAAGGCGATACTCTGTACCCGGCGGTAGATGATGCCGCGCGTTTCGGAAACGCGGTAGGCGCGGTTGAGCGAGGTGCGCAGCGCCTCGATGCCGTTCGAGGCGAAGAAGGCGGCAAGCAGCACGCCATAGGTCAACAGGTCGGTGCGCTGCACGGTGAGCACGTTGAGCACCTCGCGCGCGATCGGCTCGGCGATCTGCTCGGGCCAGGTGTCGAAGACGATATGCACGGCGGTGTCGGCAAAAGCCTGTGCGCCGAGGAAGCTGGCCAGCGTCGTGGCGAAAATCAGAAAAGGGAACAGCGCCATCAGCGCCGTGATCGCCAGATGACTGGCCATCGCCCAGCCATCGTCTGCATCGAAATGGCCGAACGCGTCATAGAGCACGCGCTTGAGGGCTACGATCTTCCGCAACAAGAACCGCGTTCCCTTCGATTGTCTCGACGCCGCGAATATGGGAAGGGATTGCGGCAAATGGCAAGCCTAGGTCAAAACACGCTTCCTCCTGGAGAAGAGTTGCGCACCATCATCATCACCGGAGCTTCTTCCGGGATAGGCGCCTATTGCACCCGGGCGCTGAAGGCGGAAGGCTGGCGGGTGTTCGCGACGGCACGCAAGCCGGAGGACATCGCCGCCCTCGAGGCCGACGGCATCGAGGCTTTCTATCTGGATTATTGCGAACCGGGATCCATCGAGACGCTGGTGGCGTCGGTGCTGGAGCGGACCGGCGGACGGCTCGATGCCCTGTTCAACAACGGCGCCTACGCCCAGCCCGGCGCCGTCGAGGACCTGCCGGTCGCGGCGCTCAGGGAGCAATTCGAGGCGAATGTCTTCGGCTGGCATGATCTCACCCGCCGTGTCGTGCCGGTGATGCGGCGCCAGGGCCATGGCCGTCTTGTCCACTGCTCCTCGATCCTCGGCCTGGCGCCGCTGCCCTTTCGCGGCGCCTATTCGGCGTCGAAGCACGCGATCGAAGGGCTGATGCTGTGCATGCATCAGGAACTCCAGGGCAGCGGCATCCATGTCTCGCTGATCGAGCCGGGGCCAGTGACATCGAAGATCGCCACCAACGGCCTTGTGTGGTTTCTCAGGAATATCGACCGTGAGAATTCCGTGCACCGCCTCGCTTACGAGGCGCAGCTGCAACGGCTGCAGGCCGGCGGCAGCACGTCACGGCTGAAGCCCGGGCCGGCGGTGGTTCATGCGGCCTTGCGCCATGCGCTTCTGTCGCGGCGCCCGCGTCCGCATTATGTGGTAACGGTGCCGGCCAGGATCGGCGTTGTCCTCAAACGCATCCTGCCGGCATCAATGCTCTACCGCCTGCTTGCCAAACGCGCCTGAACGCAATCGACTGGAAACACTCTATGGCAACCGTCTTCAACATCCTCGCTGTTCTCGTCATGGTCGCCGTGGTGATCGTGCTGATCCGCGGCCTCATCAATATGATGCGCGGCGGCTCCGGCATGACCTCCAACAAGCTGATGCAGACGCGCGTGCTGCTGCAGTTCGTGGCATTGGTGCTGATCATGCTGGCGGTGTATTTCACCCGCAAGTGACGAGGGTGGCGATTTCGGGAGGCAGAGCGTGGTCAAGCTCAACAAGATCTACACCCGTACCGGCGACGACGGCACCACCGGCCTTGGCACCGGTGAGCGGCGGCTGAAATCCGATCTGCGCATCGACGCCTATGGCACGGTCGACGAAGCCAATGCCTGCATCGGCATGGCCCGCATCCACACCGCGGCAACACACCCGGCGATCGACGCGATGCTCGGCCGCATCCAGAACGACCTTTTCGACCTCGGCGCCGATCTGGCGGTGCCGGATGACGGCAAGCCGCTCGGTTATGAGCCGCTGCGCATCACCGCTGTGCAGACCGACCGCGTCGAAAAGGACATCGACCTGCTCAACAAGGACCTGCAGCCGCTCAAATCCTTCGTGCTCAACGGCGGCACGCCGGCGGCGGCGGCCCTTCACCTCGCCCGCACGGTGGCGCGGCGGGCCGAGCGCATCATGGTGGCTTTGATGCAGGCCCCGGGCGAGCACGTCAGCCGCGAGGCGATAAGATACATCAACCGCGTATCGGACTTTCTGTTCGTCGCCGCACGCGTGGTCAATGACAATGGAAACGCCGACGTGCTATGGGTTCCCGGCAAGAACCGCTGAATCTGCCGAGGCGGAGGGGTCCGATGTTCATCCCGCTTTATGACACCAACCGGCTGCGCCACATCAAGCAGCAATATGTCACGATCGGCCTGATCGCGTTCAACACGCTCATCTACTTCGCCACCGCGCTTGGCGGCGAGCAATTCACCAACGCCGCTGTGCTGGGGCTCGGCTTCATCCCGTCGGTCGTCCACGACAGCGTCGAACTGGCTCCGCAGTTTGTCGTCATCCCGGAGAGCCTGAGCTACGTCACCTATTCCTTCCTGCATGCCGATATTTTCCATCTCGGCGGCAACATGCTGTTCCTGTGGGTGTTCGGCGACAATGTCGAGGACGCGCTCGGTCATATCCGCTTTCTCGCCTTCTATCTGCTCTGCGCCATCGCCGGCGCCTTCTTCCAGGGCCTGATCGCGTGGGACTCGCAGGTTCCGCTGATCGGCGCCTCAGGCGCCATTGCCGGCGTGGTCGCCGCCTATCTGATCCTCTATCCCAGGGTGAAGGTATGGGTGCTGGCCTTCGCCCGCATTCCGCTGCGTATCCCGGCCTTCATCCCGCTCATCCTGTGGATCCTGTTCCAGATCGTGATGTTCGCCGCCGGTGGCGAGGATCAGATTTCCTGGGCCTGCCATGTCGGCGGCATCATCGCCGGGGCCGTTCTGGTGCTCGTCTTGCGCAACCGCGCCGTAGCGCTGCTTGCCGGTGCGGACGAAGAGGCAGTGGTGGTCGCCGGCCAAATGCCTGTTGCCGCAGAGCCGGCGCCAGGCGAGCCGCTGCCGGCGCAGCCGGCGCCGCGCTGGGGACGGGCAAGCGCCTCCAGTCCGGACTGACCCGATTTTCCGGACTGAACCGATTTGAGTGCGGCGCGGATGATTTGGGCGCGCCCCGGATATTGACGTGCGGGGTCGCCGCAACTACGGAAGCGTTCCCACACCAATGCATGTCGCGCAAAACTGTGCAGCGGTTTTGCGATAACGGCATGCATGGAACACACATCCTGAAGCGCGTCGCGTGAGGTCGGCCAAATACGACGCGCTTTAGACGGTCGGAGACCAGAATTCCGTCCGGAATGTCGGCTTTCGACAACTCTGAAGAGGCGCACACTGCTATAGCGCGCCCGACTATCTTGAAAGAGGTGGCTATCGTGAAAGAGGTGACAGGCAAATGAAGATCCTTGTGCCCGTGAAGCGGGTTGTGGATGCGAATGTCAAGGTTCGTGTGAAGGCTGACGGTTCGGCGGTGGAACTCGCCAACGTCAAGATGGCGATGAACCCGTTCGACGAGATCGCGGTCGAAGAGGCGATCCGGCTGAAGGAGGCCGGCAAGGCGGAGGAGATCATCGTTGTCTCGATCGGGCCGCAGCAGGCGCAGGAGACCTTGCGCACCGCGCTCGCCATGGGCGCCGACCGCGCCATCCTGGTCAAGACCGACGAGCAGACCGAGCCGCTGGGTGTCGCCAAGGTGCTGAAGGGCGTGGTCGAGGCGGAAAAGCCCGGTCTCGTCATTCTCGGCAAGCAGGCGATCGACGACGATTCGAACCAGACCGGCCAGATGCTGGCCGCACTTCTGGGCTGGGCGCAAGGCACTTTTGCCTCCAAGGTCGTTATCGATGGCGACAAGGCCAAGGTGACGCGCGAGGTCGATGGCGGCCTGCAGACGGTGGAGCTGAAGATGCCGGCGATTGTCACCGCGGATCTTCGCCTCAACCAGCCGCGCTATGCCTCGCTGCCCAACATCATGAAGGCCAAGAAGAAGCCGCTCGACGAGAAATCTCCCGCCGATTACGGCGCCGACGTCAAGCCGCGGCTGAAGGTGATCAAGACCGAGGAGCCGGGCGGCCGCAAGGCGGGCGTCAAGGTCAAGAGCGTCGCCGAACTGGTCGACAAGCTCAAGAACGAAGCTGGCGTGCTGTAGGGCTGGGAAGGGACAAAAAGATGACAATTCTTCTGATTGCCGAACACGACAATGCGACGCTTTCCGACCAGACCGCCAAGGCGCTTTCGGCGGCACTGCAGATCGGCTCCGACGTGCATGTGCTGGTCGCCGGCAACGGCGCCAAACCGGCAGCGGACGCCGCCGCCAAGCTCAAGGGCGTGAGCAAGGTGCTGCTTGCCGAAGCCGACGAGCTCACCGAGCGTCTCGCCGAACCGCTGGCGGCGCTCGTCGTCGGCATGGCCGATGCCTATGACACGATCGTCGCGCCGGCGACCTCCTCGGGCAAGAATGTCGCGCCGCGCGTGGCAGCCCTGCTCGATGTCGCGCAGGTGTCGGAGATCATCGAGATTGTCTCGCCCGACACCTTCAAGCGGCCGATCTATGCCGGCAACGCCATCCAGACGGTGCAGTCGAGCGACGCCAGGAAGGTGATCACCGTGCGCACCGCCTCCTTCCAGGCTGCACCCGAGGGCGGTTCAGCCCCGGTCGAGACGGTTCAGGCAGCAGTCAATCCCGGCCTGTCGAGCTTCGTCGAGAACAGGCTTTCCGAGACCGACCGTCCGGAGCTGACTTCGGCCAGGATCATCATCTCGGGCGGCCGCGCGCTGGGCTCCTCGGAGAAGTTCCAGGAAGTCATCCTGCCGATCGCCGACAAGCTCGGCGCCGCCGTCGGCGCCTCTCGTGCCGCAGTCGATGCCGGCTATGCGCCGAACGACTGGCAGGTCGGCCAGACCGGCAAGGTGGTCGCACCCGATCTCTACATCGCCGTCGGCATCTCCGGCGCCATCCAGCATCTTGCCGGCATGAAGGATTCGAAGGTCATCGTCGCCATCAACAAGGACGAGGAGGCGCCGATCTTCCAGGTCGCCGACTACGGCCTCGTCGGCGACCTTTTCGTCATTCTGCCGGAACTGCAAAAGGCGCTTTGACGCCTTCTGCCAAAGCGTATTAAATTGTGAAGGGCGGGGTAGACGAAGTCGCCCCGCCCTTTTAGTTTGCACCGCACAAAAAGCAGGCCGCAAAGGCCATTTGACGGGATCGGTGTAATGAACAAGATCGAGACGATCGGCATCATCGGGGCGGGCCAGATGGGCGGCGGCATCGCCCATGTATCCGCGCTGGCGGGGTACAAGGTGCTGGTTTACGACATCTCGCCCGAGCGCATCGAAAAGGGCATCGCCACGATCAGCGGCAACATGGCCCGCCAGGTCGGCTCCGGCAAGCTCGAGGAAAAGCTGCGCAACGAGGCGATGGCGCGCATTTCGTCAGCACCGACCATGGCCGACCTTGCCGGTGCCGATCTGGTGATCGAGGCAGCGACCGAGGACGAGACGGTCAAGCGCAAGATCTACGCCCAGCTCTGCCCGCAGCTCAATCCGGAAGCCATCCTGGCGACGAACACCTCGTCGATCTCGATCACACGTCTCGCCGCGCAGACCGACAGGCCGGAGCGTTTCATCGGCATCCATTTCATGAATCCGGTTCCAGTGATGAAGCTGGTCGAACTGGTGCGCGGCATTGCCACCGAGGACCAAACCTTCGAAGCGGCAAAGGCCTATGTGAACCATCTCGAGAAGACGATCACCGTCTCGGAGGATTTTCCAGCCTTCATCGTCAACCGCATCCTGCTGCCGATGATCAACGAGGCGATCTACACGCTCTATGAAGGGGTCGGCTCGGTCGACGCGATCGACACCGCCATGCGGCTCGGCGCCAACCATCCGATGGGACCGCTGCAGCTTGCCGATTTCATCGGCCTCGACACCTGCCTGTCGATCATGCAGGTGTTGCATGACGGCCTGTCGGATTCGAAATACCGGCCCTGCCCGCTGCTGGTGAAATATGTCGAGGCCGGCTGGCTCGGCCGCAAGACCGGACGCGGCTTCTACGACTATCGCGGCGAGCACCCCGTTCCGACGCGCTGACCGGCGATACGAGCCAGCGCGCGCGGTCGCGCTGAGTGAAGACCATGCGGCTGTTCCGTCGACAGCTTCGTGGCCGCGGTTAGAAGACCGCATCGGGGCCGATCCTTGCCCGTTTGCTCGCCGACCGCCGAAGCTCGATTGATTTGGCTCAGACCAGCCCGGCAGAGCGTTTCACGTAGAGCATTCTGCAGCCAAGTGGAACCACTTGGCGTCGCACAAATGCGGCTAAAACTGCGCTGGCTGGGTCGCAACCAGCCGCGTGCCGGGCCGGCAACATCACGCGGAGGCGCAACGAAAGCGGCCTGTCCACGTGCTGCGGTCGACGAGGAGAGCGAAGGACTCCCCGCCATCGAACTTGCGGCTGATTATGCACGAAACAGTGCGTCAATAGTCGGCGATTCCGCTGCGTCTGGAAAAAGAATGGCTGTCCTAAGATCAGAAAAGCCAAGGTGTTTCGCCAGCACGGCTTTTATGATCGACCGCACGTCCGTTGTCGCAGCCAAGTCCGTCCCGCCATGAAGCCGATCAGACGCGAGCCCGGGCCAACGGTTGCCGATCCAACTGCCCGTGATGGCGCCGCCCATCAACAATGTCACACTGGCTGTGCCGTGGTCCGTGCCACCCTCCTGGTTGGGTAGCACCGAGCGTCCGAACTCGGTGACCGCCAGGATCACCGTTTCTCGCCAGGCTGAACCCGATGCTCGGGCAAATGAGACGAGGCCGCGCGCAAGAGCATCCAAACTGCGCGCCAGCCTTCCGGACTCCCCGCCTTGCGCAACATGCGTATCGAAGCCGGCCAATTCGAGCATCGCTACCCGCGGGCCGCCCGGTGCAGAAAGAGCCAGGGCCGCGTTGCTCGCCGCATCGATGAATTGGGCCGCATCGGAGGCCGCGCGGTACTCAAGCAACCCTTCGCTACCCTGTTCGCCAGGTGGGCATGTGCCCTCCGAGCAACGACGAGCGATGTCGAGCCGAGGATTGGCCAATGCGAGATCGCACAGAAGGTCGATTGACCGGTCAACAGATCGGGGCCGCCACACCGAACACTGCCGGCGCGACAACGCGGACGCAGCCCGGCCAAGCCATGCGGACCCGCCGTCATCGATCTCGCCATCGAACAGCGCCTTCTGGGCGGACGCGTGGGACCGGCCGACGCCCGGAACTGCCGTCGCGGGCACGATCGCGAATTCACCGGCTGCAAAGTAAGGCATGAGTGGTGCGAGCGCGGGATGAAGCGCAAAAAGGCCGTCGAGCTTGAGCGCCTCCGCAACGCCGGAGCCTCCCAAGGGCACAGGTGTGCCGCGCACAGTTGCGAAATGCGGGTCGCCATATGGCGGCACGGCGGCAAGCGCATCAAGCCCGCCGCGAAGATAGACGAGCAACAGGCGGGGATCGGCAGAGATGCCCGAGGCGCCCGCCGCTCCTACACCGCCGAACGCGGACGCTAAGACGAGACCTTGCAGGGCTGCTCTTCGAGTCAGTTGCATCGTGGACGCTCTGAACGAGGGTCAACCGGCGTTCCCCTGGCCTTGAACCCCAGACGGTCTGCGTCGGGAATGAGTTCGTTTTGCAGCTGATAACGGTATATCGTCTGACCAGGGGGAACAAGCAGGCCGGCCAGTGCGGGGGCTGCGAAGGAAGTACCCGAACAGACGTTCTGCCTTAGGTTTCCCCCTTTGCTCTTCCACAATGAAAGCACATTGACGCTCGGTTCCGAATAAGACGCGCCGAAAGCCCCTTCACGCCACAGCTTTTCGCACCAGCCGGTATTGCCGCCGCATTTCTCTTGATCAGCATTGACAATATATTCGCTATCAGAAGCCGACACGCTGTATATCGCTCCCGTCTTGCTTCCCACCGTGACTGGTGATGTGTATGGCGCAGTATTCGCAGGGAAGTATGACTGGACCCAAGGCCCTTCATCGTCGTCCTGAGCATTGCCCGCCGCTACCACGATGCGGACCTGGCGGTCGGCAATCTGGTAAATCAACGCATCGAGCTCTTTGAGATTCTCCATCTGGCTTCCACGTTTGGTACTCTCCAGAAACTTCGCGCCCCAACTCAGGTTCAAAATGTCTCCAGCGACCGCATGGTCAAGAACATATCTGAGCGCGAGATTTGGCCCTCCGAGAATTTTCGTCTTCCTGTTTCTGAAAGCCTTCACAATTTTAAGTGGAGCGTTGGGGCTAACGCCCATCAGGCCGCGTTGATTCGAGCGCTTTCCTCCGATGATCCCTGCGACCATCGTTCCGTGCCCGACCTTATCGGTGGCTCTTCTCACCGCAGCCTGGTCCGGAGTGTTCGGGTAAACGTACACCGGCTGACACGGACTACTCGTACAATCCGCAATTTCTCTGACATTAAGAAGTCCCGCGAGAAACACATTAGCATCAACGCCGCTATCGACTATCCATACGGTTGCTGCATCGCTTGGAGCGGCCTGAGGTGGTCCAACCACCCTGCAGACGTTCTCAGGAACGACATCATAGCTGACCTGATTCATGACATCCGGCCCATCGCACGTCGCACCGTCGAATAGATCGACCTCAAAGGGGTCAGCTTCGCGGTACCCCTTTGAAATGAGCTTTTTAATTTCAGCTTCCGAGAAGGTTCCCGTGACCATGCTGATGCCCATATCAGGCATGTCGACCGCCTGCAGCTTGGCCCCACCTGAAATCGTTCTGTCTAGCGCACTGACATCGCGGTGGAACTCGTCGTTTCGAGTGATGTCAACGATGAAGGTCTTCTCGACCGCATCAATCTCGCTGAAATCCTCCTGGCCCGACGCTTCCTGTCCGATGATGCCCAGAACGACCAAGAGACTACCGAGCACGAATGCGCGAAATGGGCAAAGTATCATACCGCCCTCAAGTTATGTTACTACGCTGGGAATAACAGAATGCTCCTAACGCGGCTGCCTGTCCATTAAAACATACGACTGCATGTTGGGCTCTACTTGTGAGCCACACGAAATGCGTCTAGGCTATTTATACAGGCGACGGGAGTGGGCTATGCCCAAGGTAGCACTGAAGGACGGCCGGCAAGCGCAAGAGATCGGCGCGGCGATCATTGGGGCTTGGCTCAAGCTTTTGCCTGCTTCAGCAACCATCCTGACCATGGACGATCGAAACCCGCTAACGATCACTATTGATCGGGCGGCTTTTGCCGTTGGTAGCAATGTCAGGCTTCGGCAAGGATCCAACGCCGTTGTCGAGGGAATCCGAGTGCGCTCCACAACGGTAACGGTGCAACACTCACAAAAGTTGGTCCTAGAAGATTACGGCGGGCAGGACGTAAATTATACAGGCGACAGCCTGGAAAACGGTGAAGCCATCCCCGATGCCGCAGCTTATGCAGACTTGAAACGTGACCTCAAGATCGTGTTGGAAGATATTGTGGAGGACGGCGTGACGGTCGAAGTCCATCTGGACGGGCCTAAGTTGATCAACGTTGCGGTCCCCCGCCTTCCGGAAGACGTTCTGACTCGGGGCGACCTTATCGAGTATCTCCGCGAATATCACCGCTACGGCCAAGGCAGGCATTATCACGACGAGCTTGCCACCGCCGTTCTATTCGGCTGCCGCTAAGCCTACCTACTCCGGCAACCCTGCTTTCCGCATGCCCTTGAGCAGCAGGTTACGGTCCTCCTCCAGCCGGTAAGGTTCCTTGCTGGCGAACCGGACCGCCGAGAAGGACGGCGCGTCTTTCAGCACGACGGACACAAATGAGCCCGCCTCCGCGCTTCGCCCGAGCAGGGCATTCGCGGCAGCCAGATAGACGTTCACCCAGATCGGCATGGTCGACGAGCGGCTCAGCGCCACGACAGCCGGTTCGAAACGGTGGGTGACAAAGAGGGCAAGGCCGCGGAACGGCCAGAACCACGAAGGCTCGTAGAGAGGGTCGAGCACCTTAGCCCGTTCGAACCACTGCAATGCAGAGTCGGGCTCGCCGGAAAATGTGTAGTATGTCCCAAGATATGAGACCTGCTCGGGGTCATTCGGATTGAGTTCGAGAGTACGCGCGTAGAGCTGAGCTGCCACGTCGAAATCGCGGAGGTGGATGAGGATCCAACCCAGGATGTTGAGGCAGACAGGATCGTTGGGAGAAAGCAGGACGGCCTTCTTCGCCATCGCGTGGGCTTCATTGAGAACGGCGTCCGAAGGTCCCACGTCGCGAAACCACTCCAGTTGCTTGCAGTGGGCAAGCTTGGCGTAGGCACGTCCGTAGGTCGGATCGAGCTCAATGGCCCGCTCATACCACTGCCGGGCCTCCGCTTCCGCCGCAATATCGCCCAAGGGCAAGGCGTTGCCTTGAAGCACGCACTCGTAAGCCGCAAGGTTCGCCGGCGGTTTGCGGCGCGCTCTCTCGGCGCCTGCTGCCTTGAGGCGGCCGATGACAGTTCCGACGATCTTTCTGACCAGTCCATCCTGCACGTCGAAGATGTCCTGCTCCTCGCCGTCGTAATGCTCGGCCCACAGACAGTCCCCGGAGGCCGGGTCTACAAGCTCGCAGGAAATGCGAATTCGCCGCCCCATTCGGCGGATCGCCCCTTCGATGACGAAATCCACGTCGAAATCCGCAACAAGGGTGGCGAGGGGCACATCCTTGAGCCGCTCCGACGCGTGGTGGGACGCCACCCTCAGCTGCGTAAACCGTGTCAGCTCAGTGGCGACGTCCTCGGTGAATCCATCGCTGAGATAGGGCTGCACGTCGCCTGCGCTCGTGAATGGGCGGATGAGTATCAAGGGCTTGTTCTGGCTTGCCGGCTGACCAGCCGATCTCTGCGGTAGCCCTTTCGGCTTCTGAAACAGCGAATAGACAGGTACCGGGCGCGGAATATTCTTGAGAGACTGTTCGCCTGCGTATTCATACGGCAGCCGAAGCGCGTCGCGAACTTCTTCATGGACCTTGCCGGAAAGACATATGCCGCCAGGGCCGGCGATCTGTTCCAGGCGCGAGGCTATGTTGACCCCGTCCCCAAATACGTCGCCCTCAGCATCGACTATGATATTGCCGAAATTGATGCCGATCCGGAGCAGGATTTCCCGGGCGGCCTCCCCGGATGCCTGGCTGGCAAGCTGCTCCTGGACCTCCACTGCGGACCGGACTGCCCCGACAGCGCTCGGAAATTCGGCGAGGATGCCATCGCCGGCCGTCCTCACAACCCGTCCGTCATGTCGCTTGATCGTGGGGCCGATTTCGTCGCGCAACAGGCGCCTGACTAGCGCAAAGGTGCCTTCTTCGTCGCGGGCCATGAGCGACGAATAGCCGACCACGTCCGCGGCAAGGATGGCCGCCGCACGTCGCTGCAGATTGTTGTCACCCGCTTCCATCGGTACCTTGACAGGTAAGCTTCGTTGACGTGGAGGTCCCATTAGCTGAAGCTTATCTTGCAGCAGTTTGCATCATTCTGTGATGCGTGTCAGCCTGTGCATGAGCGCCTGTACCGCAGTCAGAGGCATGAAATGGCGGGCCGAATGGAAAGTCGATAGTGCCGGACCACAATGCGCTGGAGGCAGGAGGCGGGACCTCCAGTCTGATCTACGGCCCAATTATGATCACCGATCCCACGCTCGGGTGTCCGGTCACTGTTGCGGCGGGCCGCGCCCGAGCGATACGCGAGGATGACCCAACTCCTCGGTTTGTGACGGGATGGGGCACGACCTTTGAAGAGGCGGCAGCCAGATGTCGGCACGAGGCCGACGAGACCTACTTCGCGCAGATGGCTCCAGAGGGACGCATCGTCCGGGGCCCCGCCAGCGAAATGCCCGGGCGCGTCGTCGAGCCGCCAAGGCTCATGCTTTTCAGCGAGGCGCAGTATCAGGGCCGGCTGCGCTGGAACCGGCATGCCGAGGATCACACTATGATCCCGGTCCGGTGGAAGAGATCGCGGCCGCTCGACTGGATTCAAAGCGATCCGCGCTTCAGCACCAGCGTGGCATGGCTGCCAGCCGGATTGTGCTTTCTCGGCTACCCGAACACTGGAGCGGCCGGACTTGCACTGGCCGACTCGAATGGTGTAGCCGCTGGATCGAGCCTCCAGGACGCGGCCGTGCGCGGCTTCTGCGAAGTCGTCGAGCGCGACGCAACTGCAATATGGTGGTATAATCGCTTAGTTTTGCCGCGGATCGACCTGCCGTCGCTCGGCGATGGACTGGTGTCGCAATACGCGCGTTGGCTGCAGTCACAGGATCGCAAATTGCATCTGCTGCACCTCACGCTCGACGTGCCGGTCCCCATTGTCGCTGCCATTTCTCATGACTTCAAAGGAGGTGAAGTCGCGCTCGGCTTCGCCGCCGGCCGATCTACGCTGGAGGCGGCTCGACGTGCAGTGGGCGAGCTAGCAGAGTGCGAGGCAAATCTCGCTCTGCTGAGGGCCGCCGTCTTCTCTGGGACAGCGAAATTCAGCTCGCGGGCGCTACGACTCTACCGTTGGCATCTGAAGGCCACTATTCACCAGCCGCACTTGTCTGGCGGTCCCCCAGTTCAGGCATCGTCAAACGCGTTGCAACTTGATTGGCAATCCTGTGTCGAAATGGCCTGCGTGCGGCAACTCGAGATCTTCGCGATCGACCTGACGGTTGACACCCCTCCGGTTATACGAGTGTTCGTGCCGGGACTTCGCCATACCAAGCCAAGATTCGACGGCGGAAGGCTCTATGATGTCCCTCTGCAACTGGATCTGAAGCCCGAGATAACCGTGGACCTGTCTGACGAGCCCTTTCCCTTCTGATCCACGTCGCCGGGCAGCTTCAACGGAAAGAGCTTGGAGGTTCGGCGGGGGCAGTACGGTCGGTCAGGGAACGTCAGCAACGGTCCGACTCGCTTTGACGATTGCTCTTGGCGCAGCGTGGACCTACAGGGTACGTCTGCCGTTGGGCAGTGGCGGCGGCTCGAAGGGCCGAGATTAGGCGCAATGCCGTCATGCACGGCTCCGTCTGCGAGTCGGCTTCGGGTCGAGGTTGCCGTAGAAGTTCTCCGAACGAAAGGCCGCGACGGGTCGAACTAGATCGTTCAGAATGAACGGGTTCTGACGTTAGAGCATCACGGTCTCCGATCGCAGGCTGTCGCTACCAGCGCACGAAAAGGCGCCCGCCGAGCGCGCCGAGAGCGGCGAGGATGGCAATCGCGATCGTGTACCAGGTGGCGACGAAAAGCGGCGAGTCGTCGAAGCAGTGTGCGGCATAGAAGGTTGCCGCCAGCCCGCCGGCGAGCAGGCCCGCAACGGCTCCGGCAAGCACCGGCCGCGTCGGCGCGCCATAGCGCAGCACCGCCAGGAAGACGGCAAGCGGACCGATGCCGATCAGCGGAATGAAGGTCAGGCAGATAAGCATGTTGCTGCCGACCAGCCGCCTGCCCCAGTCGGCCGCAGGCACCGAAAGGAGTTCCAGACCCACGGCTACGGCCACCAGCAGCGGTGCGGCAATCATCCAGGTCGCCGCCCTGCTCGTTGCTGCACCGGGTGTCGACAGGGCGCGGATCAAGGCGAAGGCGCTGACCGCCAGAGCCGTCGTGAACACAAACTTGGCAACGAAACGCGTCGTATACATGGCGGTGGCGATGTCGGTGCGTGGGCCGATCGCCAGCCAGAAAACCACCGCCGCGATCAGCGTAGCCGCACCTGCGCTTATCCACCAGGCCGAGCCAAGCGGCATCGCCGTGCTGCGGACATCGGCGTCGAGCGCCTTGATGAGATCGTCGGTCCTCATGTCATTCCCGCCTGAACTGTTTGGCCCGCCCGAATTGTTTGGCCCCGAACCGTTTGGCAATGGCGGCGAGACCGCGATGCAGCGACACGCGCACCGCCGTCTCGCTGATGCCGAACCTCGCTGCCGTCTCGCCGATGGAACGGCCTTCGACCGACACCGACGAAACCACCGAACGCTGCGCCGGCGGCAGGCCGTCCAGGGCCCGGGTGATGTCGCGCCCGCTGACCGTTTCGGCCTCCGGTTCGGCGAAGGTCTCTGCGATCTCGTCGATCTCGATCTCGATGCGCCGGCCGCGCCGTCGAAAGGCGTCGATCAGCTTGAAGCGCGCTATGGCGTAGACCCAGGGCAGCACAGGCAGATCCTGGCGCCAGGTATGCCGCTTCACGTGAATGGCCAGCAAGGTTTCCTGCACGACATCCTCGGGATCGACCCCGCCCTGAACGATCTTGCGCCTGATGAAGCCGCGAACCAGAGCAGCCGTCCGGCGCAGAAAGTCGGCGTAGGCCCTTTCATCTCCCGCGATCGCGGCCCGCATCAGCCGGGAAAGCTCGGCCTCGTCCTTGCCGGTCACAAGAGTTCACTCCCCGATAATTCGCGCCTCGGCGCTGATTTGTTACGTGGCCGGCGAAATAATGTCCAAGCCAAAGTAAGGAATATCACGAAGGTTTCACCTCCAGCGCCCGATTACTCAGCTCACCAATGTTGACTGCACCGATCAGGAATTGATAGTGCAGCCATGCTAAATCAAAGACCATCGAGATCGAGCGGGATGACGTCCATGAAACATGCTCTTTCCGTCCTTGCCGGAGCCACAGCACTTGCAATCAGCCTGGTCGCCAGCCCGGTTATGGCCCAGGACAGCGGCATCGTCGTCTACAATGCCCAGCATGAGAGCCTGACCAATGCCTGGGTGGAAGGTTTCACCAAGGAAACCGGCATCAAGGTAACCGTTCGCCACGGCGGCGACAGCGATTTTTCCAACCAGATCGTTGCCGAAGGCGCCGCCTCGCCGGCCGACGTGTTCCTGACGGAAAACTCACCCGCCATGGTGCTGGTCGAGTCATCAGGCCTGTTCGCGCCGGTCGACGCCGACACGCTGGCGCAGATTCCCAACGAGTACCAGCCGGCCAGCGGCAAGTGGGTGGGCATCGCCGCGCGCAGCACCGTCTTTGCTTACAACAAGACCAAGCTGACTGCCGAGCAGTTGCCCAAGTCGCTGCTTGAACTCGCCGATCCGAGCTGGAAGGGACGCTGGGCCGCTTCCCCGTCCGGCGCCGATTTCCAGGCGATCGTCAGCGCGCTTTTGCAGCTCAAGGGTGAGGCCGCAACGGCCGACTGGCTGAAGGCGATGAAGGCGAACTTCACCGCCTACAAAGGCAACAGCACGGTGATGAAGGCGGTCAATGCCGGCGAGGTCGATGGCGGCGTGATCTATCACTATTATTACTACGGCGACCAGGCCAAGACCGGCGAGAACAGCAAGAACGTCGGGCTGCACTATTTCAAGAACCAGGATCCGGGCGCCTTCGTCTCGGTTTCCGGCGGTGGCGTGCTGGCCTCCAGCAAGCACCCGAAGGAAGCCCAGGCCTTCCTGAAATGGGTGACCGGCAAGGGTGGTCAGGACGTGCTGAAGACCGGCAATTCCTTCGAATACGCGGTCGGCAAGGGCGCGCAGTCCAATCCGGCGCTGGTGCCGCTGGCCGATCTGCAGGCGCCGAAGGTCGACGCGACGACGCTGAACTCCAGGAAGGTGACCGACCTGATGACGGCAGCCGGCTTGCTTTAGTTCGCGTTCGTCCTAAAACGGCAGCCGACTGCGCTCCCGCGGGAATTCGCTTCCGCAGGAGCGCTCTGTTTTTCGAGGTGGCATTCGTCCATGACGACAAGCTGCATTTTTGGCCGTGTTTGCGGCTCTGCGAACGTTTCCGCCACCGGGCGGCAACGGCTCGGCGTCTGAGCTGATGCAGCCTGCGGCCGACCTTGCACGTTCAGGCTTGCCGACCGGCATGGAGGCTGTGCATTGGAGGCGCCGGCGGTCGATATCCTGGATTTCGCTCGCCGCCATCCTGGTCTCACTGTTCTCGCTGCTGCCGCTCGCCTTCATCATCTGGATTGCCGTGCAGACCGGCTGGGAAACCGTATCGGCATTGGTCTTCCGGCCACGTGTCGGCGAGCTCCTGGTCAACACCCTGCTTTTGGTGGTGCTGGCGGTGCCGATCTGCATTGTGCTCTCGGTGGCGCTGGCCTGGCTGACCGAACGCAGCAGCCTTCCCGGTGCCCGGCTGTGGGCCTGGCTGTCGGTGGCGCCGCTCGCCATCCCCGCCTTCGTCCACAGTTATGCCTGGATCACCCTGGTGCCGGGACTGCACGGGCTGTGGGCCGGCGTACTGGTTTCCGTCGTCGCCTATTTCCCGTTCCTCTATCTGCCGGTGGCGGCAGCCTTGCGCCGGCTCGATCCTGCTCTCGAAGATGCCGCGGCAGCCGTCGGCCTCGGGCCATGGCGCGTGTTCCGGCGGGTCGTGCTGCCGCAGCTCAGGCTCGCCGTTTGCGGCGGCTCGCTGCTGGTCGGCCTGCATCTCCTGGCCGAGTACGGCCTCTACGTGTTCATCCGCTTCGATACCTTCACCACGGCAATCGTCGACCAGTTCCAGTCGACCTTCAACGGCCCCGCCGCCAACATGCTGGCTGCGGTGCTGGTGACATGCTGTTTCGTGCTGCTCGGGATCGAAGTGCTGGTGCGCGGCGAGGAGCGCTATGCCCGCGTCGGCTCGGGCGCCGCGCGGCAGCAGCAACGCACAAGGCTCGGCCGCGCCACCATCCCCTGCCTGCTGCTGCCGGTCGTCACCACGCTGCTGGCACTCGGCGTGCCGTTCGTCACCATCGGCCGCTGGCTTGTGGCCGGCGGCGCCGATGTCTGGCGCCTCGATGAGATCGGCCTGGCGCTCGGCCAGACCCTGTTCCTGGCGCTCGCCGGCGCCCTGCTTGCCACTATCGCCGCCATGCCGATGGCGTGGATCTCGATCCGCGCGCCGGGGCCGCTGCAGCGCCTTCTGGAGGGCTGCAACTACATCGTCGGCTCGCTGCCAGGCGTCGTCGTGGCGCTGGCACTGGTCACCATCACGGTTCGCATCGCTCTGCCGCTCTATCAGACCCTGTTCACGATCCTCGTTGCCTATGCGCTGATGTTCCTGCCGCGCGCCCTGATCAGCCTGCGGGCGTCGATCGCGCAGGCGCCGGTCGAGCTCGAACGCGCCGCCGCCAGTCTCGGCCGGCCACCGCTCAGGGCGCTGTGGTCGACGACGATCCGCCTGTCGGCGCCGGGTGCCGCGGCGGGCATGGCGCTGGTGGCGCTCGGCATCATGAACGAATTGACCGCCACGCAGATGCTGGCGCCCAACGGCACCCGCACGCTGGCGATGGCGTTCTGGGCCCACAGCGGCGAGATCGACTATGCGTCCGCCGCACCTTACGCGCTCATCATGGTGGCGATGTCGCTGCCGCTGACCTGGCTGCTCTACGTCCAGTCGAAGCGGATGGCCGGGCGATGAGCTTCCTCGAACTCACCGATGTGCACAAGCACTACGGCCCGGTGGCCGCACTGGCCGGCGTCGACCTCAGTGTGGCCAGCGGCAGCCGCACGGCGATCGTCGGACCGTCCGGCTGCGGCAAGACGACCCTGCTGCGGTTGATCGCCGGCTTCGAAGCGCCGGACCAGGGTCGCATCGTGCTCGACGGCGAGGTGCTGGCCAATGGCGACGCCGCGGTGCCGGCATATCGGCGCGGCATCGGCGTGGTGGCGCAGGACGGCGCCCTGTTCCCGCATCTGAGCATCGCCGCCAATATCGGTTTCGGCATGCGGCATCACCAGGACAAGCGCAGCGAGCGTATCGCCGAGCTCGCCTATATCGTCGGGCTCGATAAGGCGATCCTGAAACGGCGGCCGCACGAGCTCTCAGGCGGCCAGCAGCAGCGTGTGGCGTTGGCCCGCGCCATGGCCATGAAGCCGCGGCTGATGCTGCTCGACGAGCCGTTCTCGGCGCTCGACACCGGCCTGCGCGCCTCGATGCGCAAGGCGGTGGCCGAGCTTCTGGAGACCGCCGGCATCACCACGATCCTGGTCACGCACGACCAGGCCGAGGCGCTGTCCTTTGCCAGCCAGGTCGCGGTGATGCGCGACGGCAAATTCTCGCAGGTCGGCACGCCGCGCGAGCTTTATCTCAAGCCGAAGGACCGGATGGTCGCCGAATTCCTCGGCGACGCCATCATCCTGCCGGCCAGGATCGCGGACGGCTTCGCCAACTCGCCGCTCGGCCGCATCGCCGTCGACAGCACCGAGCGGCGCGATCTCGTCCGCATCATGCTGCGGCCGGAACAGGTGCTGTTGAAACGGACATCGCGCGAAGGCATGTCGGGCACGCCGGACATGCTGTTCGGCGAAGTGACGGAATCCGAATTCGCCGGCTCGATGTGCACCATCGCGGTGCGGCTCTTGAACAGTCCCGATCCGCCGGACGCAGCCGCGATCGGCAACACGCCACTGGTCCTGCGCAAGCCAGGCATGGACACACCGGTGGTTGGCGAGATCGTCCGACTGACGGTGTCGGGCAAGGCGCATGTGTTTGCCTGAACGCTCGGGTAGCGCGCCGATCAGGCCGACAGGCCGGCTTCAATCGACCCGCTTGCCGGCCTGATCGAACCAGTGCAGCTTTTCGGCAATGGCCACGACACGCAACTGGTCGCCGGGCTTTGCGGTGGCGCGCCCTGAGACGCGCACGATGATACGGCTGCCGGCTGCGGCGCAGTGAAGAAAGCTTTCGGCCCCGACCGGCTCGACCGCTTCGACTGCCGCCGGCAGGACGAGCGCACCGGGCAGCGCCTCCGCATTGAAGGTGACGTCGGCATCTTCAGGGCGAAACCCCAGCGTCACAGCTTGTGTTCCGGGAGCCGCAAAGCCGATCGCGGTTCCGTCAGCCAGCATCGGGCCTGAGGAACTTCCGGTCAGCGCCAGGAGGTTCATCGGCGGCGCGCCGATGAAGGAAGCGACGAAGATCGACGCCGGCTTTTCGTAGATGTCGAGCGGCGCGCCCGTTTGCTCGACCAGCCCGGCGTTCATGACAACGAGGATGTCGGCCAGCGTCATCGCCTCGAGCTGGTCGTGGGTGACATAGACCGAGGTGACGCCGAGCGTGCGCTGCAAGTTCTTGATCTCGACCCGCATCTGCCCGCGCAATTTGGCATCGAGATTGCTGAGCGGCTCGTCGAACAGGAAGACTTTCGGATTGCGCACGATGGCACGGCCCATGGCGACACGCTGGCGCTGGCCGCCGGAAAGCTCGCGCGGCCGGCGGTCGAGCAGCGCCGAAAGCTCCAGCACCTTGGCGGTCGAACGCACCCTGCTGTCGATCTCGTCCTTCGGCGTGCCGCGATTGCGCAGGCCATAGGCCATGTTGTCATAGACTTTCATATGCGGGTAAAGCGCGTAGTTCTGGAACACCATGGCGATGTCGCGCTCGGTCGGGCCGATGGCGTTGACCACCTTGCCGTCGATGGCGACTGTGCCGGCGGAAATGGTCTCCAAACCGGCGATCATCCTCAGCAGCGTGGACTTGCCGCAACCGGAGGGGCCGACCAGCACGCAAAGCTCCTTGTCGGGAATGGCGATGGAGACCCCCTTCACGGCTTCGACGCCGCTGGGATAGACCTTCTTCACGTCCTTCAAATCGACGGTCGCCATCAGCTTCTCACTTTTCGGATTCGACCAGGCCGCGCACGAACCAGCGTTGCATCAGCACCACCACCAGGATCGGCGGCACGATGGCCAGCATCGCGGTGACCATGACCAGGTGCCATTCGGTATCGGCATCGGCGAAGGAAACCATCTTTCTCAACGCGATGACGATGGTGTTCATGTCGTTGCTGTTGGTGACCAGCAGCGGCCAAAGATACTGCGTCCAGCCGTAGATGAAGAGGATCACGAACAGCGCCGCGATGTTGGTGCGCGACAATGGCAACACGATATCGAAGAAGAAGCGCCATGGCCCGGCGCCGTCGACGCGCGCCGCCTCGACCAATTCGCCCGGTATGGTCATGAAGAACTGGCGGAACAGCAGCGTCGCGGTGGCCGAGGCGATCAGCGGGATGATCAGGCCGGCATAGGTGTCGATCATGCCGAGATCGACCATCACCTTGTAGGTCGGCAGGATGCGCACCTCGACCGGAAGCATCAAGGTGATGAAGATCAGCCAGAAGAAGGTCATGCGCAGGGGAAAGCGGAAGAAAACGATCGCATAGGCCGACAAAATCGAGATGCAGATCTTTCCCACCGCAACACCGAGCGCCATGATCGTGGTGTTGAGGAGCAGTTGGCCGACGCTGACACCGCCGATGCGGCCAATGCCGCCGAACAGCGCCTCGCTGTAGTTGTTCCACAGCTGGCCGCCGGGCAAGAGCGGCAGCGGCGGCCTGAGGATGGTTTGCAGCGTGTGCGTCGAGGCAACGAACGTGTAGTAGATCGGGAAAGCCACGATCAATATGCCGAGGATCAGCACGGCATGGGCGATGAAAGTGCGGAGCGGGGACTGGCCGATCATCGCTGCCCTCAACCGTAGTGGACTTTGCGTTCCACGTAGCGGAACTGGATGGCGGTGAGCGCAATGACGATCGCCATCAGGATGACCGACTGCGCCGCCGAGTCGCCCAGGATCAGATTGACGAAGCCGTCATTGTAGACCTTGTAGACCAGCGTCTCGGTCGCCTTGCCCGGCCCGCCGCCGGTGACGGCATGAACGATGCCGAACGTGTCGAACAGGGCATAGACGGTGTTGACGACCAGCAGGAAAAAGGTGGTCGGCGCGAGCAGCGGGAAGACGATGGTCCAGAAGCGCTTGGTCTCCCCGGCGCCGTCCATGGCCGCCGCCTCGATCAGCGTTTTCGGCACTGCCTGCAGACCGGCTACGAAGAACAGGAAATTGTAGCTGATCTGCTTCCAGGCAGCCGCCGACACAAGCAGGATCATGGCGTGGGTTCCGTTGAGCAGCGGATCCCATGCGATGCCGAGGCTTCTCAGCAAATACGCCAACGAGCCGATCGAAGGATTGAACAGAAACAGCCACAGCATGCCGGCAATCGCCGGCGCCACGGCATAAGGCCATATCAACAGCGTGCGGTAGAGGCCTTTGCCGCGCACCGCCTTCTCGGCCATGACCGCAAGCAAAAGGGCCACGCACATCGCGACGATCGCGGTCGCAAGCGAGAACACCACGGTGACCTTGATCGAATTGAGGTAGGCCGGATCGGCCAGCACCTTGCGGAAATTGGCAAACCAGACGAACCTGGTCCTCAGCCCGAACGGATCCTGTCTGAGCATCGACTGGTAAAGCGCCTGACCGGCCGGCCAGTAGAAGAAAACCAGTGTTATGGCGAGTTGCGGCGCCACCAGAAGGAAGGGCAGGATCTTGTTGGGAAAGACGACGCGTGGAGACAGGCTGATTTCCTTCGCTATCTCGGGAGACGCCCACGCGAGCTCGCGTGGGCGATATTCAAACCAACACCAACCGAGATAATCTCGTCAGTTCTCCAGCGCTTCCTTGATTGCGGCGTTGCCGCGCGCGACCGCGTTGTCGAGCGCCTGCTGAGCGGTTTGCTGGCCGGCCAGCATCTTCTCGAACTCCTCGTTCTGGATATCGCGCACTTGCGGCAGGTTCGGCAGGCGCACGCCCTTCGAGTTGTCGGTCGGCGCCTTGCCCGTCATCTGCAGGATGGGTGTCTCACGGCCGGGGTTCTTGTCATAGAAGCCCGATTTCTTGGTCGCCTCGTAGGCAGCGAGCGTCACCGGCAGGTATCCCGACTTCTGGTGCAGATATTCCTGCACATCGGTCTTGGACAGGTAGGCGAAGAATGCCGCAACGCCCTTGTATTGCTCGTCCGACTTGGCGCCGAACACCCACAGGCTGGCGCCGCCCGGCGTGGTGTTCTGCGGTGCGCCCTTGGCGTCGCTGTCGTAGGGAAGCTGGCCGATGCCATAGTTCATGCCGGACTTGACGATGTCGCCGAGGCCGCCCGACGATTCGGTGAAGATGCCGCATTCGCCGGCGAGGAAGATCTGCTTGGCTTCGGAGGTACGCCCACCATATTTGAATGTGCCGTCCTTGGCGAGGTCTGCGAGCGCCTGGAAGTGGTTGACGAAAATCGGCGCGTTGATCTTGAGTTCGACATCACCGCCGGCCAGACCGTTCTGCTGGGTCGCCCACGACACATCATTCCACGCCGCGAAATTCTCCAGATGGATCCAGGTCAGCCAGGTCGAGGTATAGCCACAAGGGGCGGCGCCGCTCGTCTTGATCTTCTTGGCGGCTTCCCACACCTCATTCCAGGTCTTGGGTGGATTGTTCACGTCGAGGCCGGCCTTCTGGAAGATATCCTTGTTGTAGTAGAGGATCGGCGAGGAGGAGTTGTAGGGGAAGGACAGCATGGTGCCGTCCGGCTTCGAATAATAGCCGACGATACCGGGCAGATACTGGCTCTTGTCGAAGGTCATACCGGCACCGGTCATCACCTCGGCAACCGGCTTGATCGCACCCTCGGCCGCCATCATCACGCCGGTGCCGACGTCGAACACCTGGAGGATATCGGGCGCCTGGCCAGCGCGGAAGGCGGCGATGCCGGCGTTCAGCGTCTCCGGATAGGTGCCCTTGAACACCGGAACCAGTTCATAGTCGCTCTGGCTGGCGTTGAAATCCTTGGAGATCTTGCCGACGACCTCGGCGTTGGCGCCGGTCATGGCGTGCCACCAGCTGATCTGCGTGACGGCGAAGGCGGAGGTGGTGGAAAGCAGGGTCAAGGTGGCGGCGACACCGGCCGCGAAGCCGAAGAACTTCATGTTTCATCTCCCGTTTGTCATTGGCGAAAGGGGCACTCTCGCAATGCCAATATGTGCCGCCCGTGACAATTGGACAACGGTTTTGTTGCGGGCCGATGAACTTGATTCCACTTAAAGTGGCGTGCGCTTCGAGATGAGAGCCGATGGAAAGCAATTGAAAAGCCGGCTTACCAATCGAACAACGACGACGACCGGCAATCGTCGGCGCCTCCTAAAGAGCGCACTTTGCGCGACATGAATTAGTCCGACTTGCCGAGCGCCGTCTCGACCAGCCGCTTGGCATCGGGGCTCGACCATTCTGCCGGGCCGTTCATGTGGGCAATCAGGCAGCCTTCACCGTCGATCAGCATGGTGACCGGCAGGCCGAGCGCCAGGCCGCGTGTCTTGAGATCGTTGAACAGCGCCATCGTCGAGTCGCGGTAGTAGCCGAGCGCCTCGACGCCGGTTTCCTCGAGGAACTTCTTCGGCTTGCTGTCGTCGCCGGCATCGACATTGACCGCGACGACCTCGAAAGCATCACTGCCCATTTCGTTCTGCAGCGCGTCGAGCGCCGGCATTTCTGCGCGGCAGGGCGCGCACCATGTCGCCCACAGATTGAGCAGCACCGTCTTGCCGGCATGGTCGGCGAGCGTCATCGGCTTGCCGTCGGGGCTGTTGAAGGCAAGGCCCTTCAGCGATTGCGGCGGATCGGCGGGCAAAAGTGCTGCAACCTGGCCGGTGGCAGCCGCCGCGACCGACTTGGCGCGGTCGGCCTTGGCGGCGCAGGCGACATCGTCCTTGCTGTCGCCAACCGCGACTTGAGCGGGGGCGTTGTTGCCAGAACCGCTTTCGCTGACATATACCGCGACCGCGCCGGCAAGCACGCCTGCCACCAAAGCGGCGAGGATGAGGCGCGGGGCCGGGAAAAATCGATTGCCGTCTGCCATTTTTTAAAACTGCTCCGGAGCACGGGTTATAGCGATGAGCGACAAGAAGGCCAGCAACCAGATGTGGGGCGGACGTTTTGCCTCGGGTCCGGCCGCGATCATGGAAGCGATCAACGCGTCGATCTCGTTCGACCGCAAACTCTACGCGCAGGACATCCGAGGCTCGATCGCCCATAGCGAGATGCTAGCGCAAACCGGCATTATTTCGGCGGCCGACCAAGAAAAAATCGCTCACGGGCTGAACACGATCCTGGCAGAGATCGAAGCCGGCACGTTCGAGTTCTCGACCAGGCTGGAAGACATCCACATGAATGTCGAGGCCCGCCTTGCCGAGCTGATCGGCCCGGCTGCCGGCCGCCTGCATACCGCCCGTTCGCGCAACGACCAGGTGGCGGTCGATCTCAGGCTATGGGTCAAGGACGAGTGCTTTCGCGTCGCCGAGGCGCTGAAGGGCCTGATCACGGCGTTCCTGGAGCGGGCCGAGGAGCATGCGGCAACGGTGATGCCGGGCTTCACCCACATGCAGGCGGCGCAGCCGGTAACCTTCGGCCATCACTGCATGGCCTATGTCGAGATGTTCTCGCGCGACCTGTCGCGTGTTCGCGACGCTATCGAACGGATGGACGAAAGCCCGCTCGGTGCGGCCGCGCTTGCCGGCACCAGCTTTCCGATCGACCGGCACCAGACGGCCAGGGCGCTCGGCTTCCGTGAGCCGATGCGCAATTCCCTCGACAGCGTTTCGGACCGCGATTTCGCGCTCGAGTTTTTGGGGCTGGCGGCGATCTGCGCGACGCATCTGTCGCGGCTGGCCGAAGAAATCATCATCTGGTCGACGCCGCAATTCGGCTTCGTCAGGCTGTCGGACTCATTCTCCACCGGCTCCTCGATCATGCCGCAGAAGAAGAACCCCGACGCCGCCGAGCTGGTGCGCGGGAAGACCGGCCGCGTCACCGGCCATCTGGTCGGCCTGCTGACTGTGATGAAGGGCATGCCGCTGACCTACGGCAAGGACATGCAGGAAGACAAGGAATCCGTGTTCGACGTCGCCGAGACGCTCGACCTGATGCTGGCTGCGATGACCGGCATGGTGCGCGACATGACGGTGAATGCCGCCGCCATGAAGAAGGCCGCCGGGTCAGGCTATGCGACCGCGACCGATCTTGCCGACTGGCTGGTGCGCAGCCTTGGCTTGCCGTTCCGCGAGGCGCACCACGTCACCGGCCGCGCCGTGGCGCTGGCCGAAGAGAGGAAGATCGGGCTCGACAAGCTCCCGCTGGAAGACTTGCAGTCGATTCACCCCGGCATCACGGCGGACGTGTTTTCGGTGCTTGCCGTGCAGAACTCGGTGAAGAGCCGCACCAGCTTCGGCGGCACCGCGCCGTCGGAAGTGAGGAAGCAGATCCGCTACTGGAAAAAGCACATCGGCAGGGCGTGATTGCCGGGGTGCAATGCCGGATAAACTCGGCTAAAAGCGGCGGGCAAAAGTTTCGGACGGATGGATCAATGACCGCAAGCAGGATTTTGGTGACGCTGACGCTGCTGGCGGCGCTGGCAACCGTAACGGCCTGCGGCAGGAAAGCCGGGCTCGATACGCCCTATGAGGCGGCCGTGCAGGCGCGCAAGGACGCACAAAAGGCAGAGCAGCCCGTGCCGCCGGAGCCGGAAAAACCGGTCGAGGACAAGAAGTTCATTCTCGATCCGTTGATCTAGAGCCGATGAGATCGGCCGATCTCATCGTGCTCCAACTTCCGGAACCACTCTCGTGAACCATTTCGACTACCGCGACGGCGTGCTGCATGCCGAGGACGTGGCGATATCAGAGATCGCCGCAAGCATCGGCACGCCGTTCTATTGCTATTCGACGGCGACGCTGACCAGGCATTTCCGCGTGTTTGCGCAGGCCTTTGCCGGGCTCGACGCGCTGGTCTGCTACGCCATGAAGGCGAATTCCAACCAGGCTGTGCTAAAAATCCTGGCAAAACTCGGTGCCGGCGCCGACGTGGTCTCGGAAGGCGAACTGCGCCGCGCGCTGGCCGCCGGCATTCCGGCCAACAAGATCCTGTTTTCCGGCGTCGGCAAGACCGCGCGCGAAATGGATCTTGCGCTCTCGGCCGGCATTCTGTGCTTCAACGTCGAATCCGAGCCGGAACTGGAATTGCTGTCGGCCCGCGCCACGGCGCTGGGCAAGGTGGCGCCGATCTCGCTGCGCATCAACCCGGATGTCGATGCCAAGACCCACAAGAAGATCTCCACCGGCAGGGCCGAGAACAAGTTCGGCATTCCCTGGCAGAAGGCGCGAAAGGTCTATGCCCGCGCAGCTGAGTTGACTGGCATCAAGGTCACCGGCATCGACACTCATATCGGCAGCCAGATCACCGAGTTGCAGCCCTTCGACGACGCCTTCGCGCTGCTGGTGGAACTGGTCGGCGTGCTGCGCGCCGACGGGCACGCCATCGAGCATATCGACCTCGGCGGCGGCCTTGGTATTCCCTACCGTGTCGACAACAGCCCGCCTCCCCTGCCGGACGCTTATGCCCAGATCGTCAAGAAGCACGTCGCCAAGCTCGGGCTGAAGGTGATGTTCGAGCCGGGCCGGCTGATATCAGGCAATGCCGGCATCCTGGTCTCGCAGGTGATCTTCGTGAAGGAGGGCGACGCCAAGAACTTCCTGGTCGTCGACGCCGCGATGAACGATCTGATCCGGCCGACGCTCTACGACGCCTTCCATGACATCAAGCCGGTGGTGCAGCAGCCGGCAGCGGCGCCACGCATGATAGTCGACGTCGTCGGCCCGGTCTGCGAGACCGGCGATTATCTCGGCCTCGACCGCGACCTGCCGCGGCTCAAGGCCGGAGACCTGATCGCCGTCGCCACCGCCGGCGCCTATGGCGCCGTGCAGGCCGGCACCTACAACACCCGCCTGTTGGTGCCTGAAGTGCTGGTCGACGGCGACCGTTTCCATGTCGTGCGCCGGCGCCAGACCTATGACGAGCTGATCGGCCTGGATTCGCTGCCTGATTGGCTGGAATAGACCCATGATCCCGAAAAAGGCGATTTCGGAAAGGATCATGGTCAAACAAGAATGGATCGTCTGCAGCGCTACAGCCGGTGCTGAATCAGCGCCCTGGTCTCGGCGATCCTGCCCTCGTCGCGGCGATAGAACGTCCACTGCTTGATACGTTTGCTGCGCAGAAGGCCGGCCTGGGTCAGCACCCGCATATGCTCGCTGAGCGTCGCCTGGGTAATCCCCAGCTTTTCGGCGATCAGCAGCGCGCAGACGCCGTCCTCGACCAGATCGCCATCGGTCTGCGGCGGAAAATGCGCGCGCGGATCCTTCAGCCAATCGAGGATTTGCAGCCTGCGCTCGTTGGCGATCGCCTTGAAGACATCAATCTCTTGCATTTAGCCATTTTGCTAAGTTACTAAGTGATGTCAACCCTTGGGAGCAGACCATGCTGAACGGCAATAGCATCACCCGCGAACGCATCGCCGCAATGGAGCCGCGCATCCGGCCCTTCGTGCGCCACACGCCGGTGCTGCGCGTCGACATGGCCGATTTCGGCCGTCCGCCTCTTGGCGTCGACCTGAAGCTCGAATGCCTGCAGCATTCCGGCTCGTTCAAGGCGCGCGGCGCCTTCACCAATCTTCTCGAGCGGCCGGTTCCCAAGGCTGGCGTCGTCGCCGCATCGGGCGGCAATCATGGTGCCGCGGTCGCCTACGCTGCCATGCGGCTCGGCCACAAGGCGACCATCTTCGTTCCCGAAGTCAGCCCGCCGGCCAAGCTCGAACGCATCCGCGGCTATGGCGCCGAGTTGGTCGTCGGTGGCGCGCGCTATGCCGAAGCGCTGGCCGCCAGCGAAGACTTTGCCGAAAGGTCCGGCGCGCTGCAGATCCATGCGTTCAACCAGGAGGAAACGCTGATCGGGCAAGGCACGCTCGGCCTTGAGATCGAGACCGACCTGCCTGAACTCGACACGCTGCTGGTCGCCGTAGGCGGCGGCGGCCTGATCGGCGGCATCGCCGCCTGGTTTGCCGGCCGCATCACGATCATCGCCGTCGAGCCGGAGGGCGCGCCGACGCTTCATCGCGCCTTCGAGGCCGGCCGGCCCGTCGATGCGCCGACTGAGGGCATCGCCGCCGATTCGCTGGCGCCGAAGCGCGTCGGCGAAATCATGTTTCCGATCGCCGAGGCCTTCGTCGAGCGTTCCATACTGGTCAGCGACGACGAGATCATCGCCGCGCAGGCGGCGCTTTGGGACCGGGTGCGAATCATCTCCGAGCCGGGCGGCGCCGCGGCCTTCGCGGCGCTCCTGTCCGGCCGCTATGTGCCGGCTGCGGGCGAGCGTGTCGCCGTGCTGGTCTGCGGCGCAAACGCCAATCCGGCTAAATTCTGACGATAGCGGGGGCAGTCCTGTTCACGTTTTAGGGAACTGCCTCGCCTTCGCCGTGTTTCTTGGTATGTTTGGAGCGACGTGCATCTAAGACTTTGAGTCCTTCGCATCCGATTTTCGGGCCGGTGCGATAGATTTGTGAGGTTCGGGTTATCCCGCCCGAACAGGAAGGGCCGATGACGCAACGACCCACCATCACCAGCGATCGCAGCCTGGCCGGGCGCCTTGCCGTGAGCCGGCTGGCGACGCGGGTCTCGATGACGGTCGAGCGTGGCTGGCCGTTGCTGCTTCCACTCGTCATCGTCGCCAGCCTGTTCCTCAGCGTCTCGTGGCTCGGCCTCTTCCTTTTGCTGCCCGACATGGCGCGCATCGGTCTTGTGGCTGTGTTCGCCATCGCAGCCCTTGTCGCGCTCTATCCCCTGCGTTTCTTCCGGGTGCCGTCCAGTGCCGAGATCGATCGGCGCATCGAGGCCGCCAACCTATTGCTGCACAGCCCGGTGCTGGTGCAGACCGACCGGCCGAGCGGCAGGGAAAGCATTTTTTCGCAAGCGCTGTGGCGCGAGCACCAGAAACGAATGGCCGAAAAACTCGGCAACCTCGGTGGCGACCTGCCACGCACCCGGGTGCCGGAGCGCGACCCGTGGGGGCTGCGCGCCGTGGCGGCGCTTGTGTTGGTCACCGCTTTCGCCTTCTCGTTCGGACCGTCGGGCGGCCGCATCGCGGACGGGTTCAGTGCCCACGCGGCGCGCGACGCCGTGCCGCCGCGCATCGACGCCTGGGTGACGCCGCCGGCCTACACCGGCAGGGCACCGGTCTTCCTCACTTCCCCAGCCTTCGCCAACCCGGCCCTCGCCAGCAATGACAATCAGGCTGCGTCCACCTTCACCGTTCCGGAAGGCAGCGATGTCTCGCTGCGCGTCACCGGCGGCTCGGGCGAGGAAACGCTGAGCTATGCCGACGCCGACGGCAACGCCCGCACTATCGAGCCAGCCGGGCAGCAGGCCGACGCGGCCAAGCCGGCGGCGGCAACGCCCTCCACGGCAACGCCCTCCACGGTGCGCCAGTTCACCGGCAAGCTGACGGCCAACGGCACGCTGACGCTGAACTCGGGCGGCGACGAACTCGGCAGCTGGGCCTTCGCGGTGATCCCGGACAAGCCGCCACAAATCCGCTTCGTCGGCGAGCCGAAACGCGCCGTCAACGGCTCCTTCGAACTCAACTACCAGATCGACGACGACTATGGCGCGGCCTCCGCCAAGGCGGATTTCGTATTGGCCGACCCACCGGCGCCGAATGCGCATCCGCTCTATGGCCCGCCCGAAATGCCGCTGACGCTGCCGCGCAGCGGCGTCAAGGGGAATGCCGCCAAGACCACGAAGGACCTGACCGAGCATGTCTGGGCCGGCGGCGACATCAAGCTCAGGCTTGTCGCCACCGACGATGCCGGACATACCGCAACCAGCGAAACCAGGACCCTGGTGATGCCGGAGCGGCCATTCTCCAATCCGCTGGCCAGGGCCGTGATCGAGCAGCGCCGCGCGCTGGCGCTCGACGCCAACGCCAAGAGCCGCTTGCTCGACCTGATGGATGCGATCACGCTCAGGCCCGAAGACACGTTCGACAATATGGCGCACTACCTCGCCATCATGAGCGCCCGCACCCGGCTGAAGATGGCCGACAACGACGACAAATTGCGCGACGAAGTCGCCTATCTCTGGGAGATCGCGCTCGGCATCGAGGAAGGCAATCTTTCGGACGCCGAGCGGCGGCTGCGCCAGGCGCAGCAGGCGTTGCAGGACGCGATCAAGAACGGCGCCAGCGACGAGGAAATCGACAAGGCGATGAAGGAACTGCGCGAGGCGATGAACCAGTTCCTGCAGGAATTCGCCCAGCGTGCGCAGCAGAATCCGAACGCGCCGCAGATGCAGCAGAACGGCCAGGAACTGCGCCAGAGTGATATCGAACGGATGATGGACCAGATCGAGAATCTGGCGAAGTCCGGCGATCGCGACAGCGCGCAGCAATTGCTTTCGCAACTGCAGGACATGATGAACAACCTGCAGGCCGGACGTCAGCAGCAGGGCGGCCAGCAGAACAGCGAGATGCGCCAGCAGATGGACAAGCTCGGCGAGATCATGCGGCGCCAGCAGGAGATGATGAACGAAACCTTCCGCATGGACCAGATGCAGCGCGGCCAGCAACAGCGTGGGCAGAACCGAGACGAGCAGCTCGGCGAGAACGGCGAGCAGGGCCAAATGGGCGAACAGGGCGAGCAGCCCGGCCCAGGCGAGGACCGCGATCCGCTCGGCCGGCCGAAGCCGATGACGCCGGAGGAATTCGCCGACGCGCTGAAGCAGTTGCAGGAAGGCCAGGGCAAACTGCAAAGCGAGCTCGACCAGTTGAGAAAGGGTCTCGAAGGTATGGGGCTCGAGCCCAATGAGGGATTTGGCGAGGCCGGCAAATCCATGGGCGATGCCGAACAGGCGCTTGGCGACAGCGATGGCGATCAGGCGGTCGGTCACCAGGGCCGCGCGCTGGAGGCGTTGCGCAAGGGCGCCAAGGACATGATGAAGCAATTGCAGGCCATGCAGGGCGACGAGGGCGACGGCCAGCGCGGCGGCCGCCAGCAGAATGCCGACCGCGATCCGCTCGGCCGGCCACGCGCCACCGAGGGTCCAGATTTCGGCGATTCGGTGAAGGTGCCGGACGAGATCGACGTGCAGCGCGCCCGCCAGATCCTCGACGCGATCCGCAAGCGGCTCGGCAACGCGCTCAGCCCCGATATCGAGCGCAGCTATCTGGAGCGGCTGCTGGAGTTGAAGTAAAGCCGGCCTGCTCTAACGGTTGGTGAACGCCTCGCGGATCGCCTCTTCCATGCTGACGATGGCCTCGCCGGAAGCGTTCGGATTGCGCCGCAGCACCACATTCGAGGAATCGATGTCGCCGAATCCATCGGCGGCGGTAAGCTCGCGGCAGCCGGCCGGGATGTTGCTGCGCGAGATCGGCGCAATCGCCAGCCCGGAGGTGACGGCAAGCCGTAGGCCGCCATTGGTATCGCTGGTATAGGCGACACGATAGGCGAGACCACGCTGTTCCAGCGACTTGATCGCAAAATCCTTGCACCAGCCGGCGCGATTGTAGAGCGCGATCGGCACCGGCCGCTCCTCATGCATATGGTGCAGCTCCGACGTCACCCACACGGTCGGATCATGCATCAGCACCTCACCGCCGGAGAGGTCCTGCCATTCGAACACCACCGCCAGATCGAGCTCGCCGGCGGCGAGCGCCGCGATCTGCGCACCGGAATGCGCGTAGCGGACGGTGATGTCGACCTGAGGATGGCGCTTGGCAAAGGCGCCGAGAGCGCGCGACAGGATCGCGTGGCCATATTCCTCCGGAATGCCGATGCGCACCGGTCCGCCAAGCGGCGCCGCGACCATCGATGCCGCCGTCTCGTCCAGCAGCGACACGATGCGGCGGGCGTTGACGATGAGTTCGCCGCCGCGGCGCGTCAGCGCCACACCCCGCGAGCCGCGCTCGAACAGGCTGTCGCCGACCATATCCTCGAGCTTCTTCATCTGCATCGAAACCGCCGACTGGGTACGGCCGGCCTGCACCGCAGCCTTGGTGAAATTGCCGGCGTCGGCGACCGCGACGAAGGTGCGCAGCAGATCGCTGTCGAGCGTGGGCTTCATTTGTCCGCCATAAGAAAATCTGATCGCTGGCATCATTCCAATTCGTTTGCAACATGTCAAACGGCGGATAATAGTCGCTTCACCCATTGGATATGCGGCTGCGAAATCGGCTGCGGACCAAAAAGTCCTCACTCGTACCCGCTGCCCGAAATGGTGGCGGGTTCTTTTTGATGCAGGTCGCCCAAAAGCATGTCCTCGGGCCTGACCCTGGGCCTGACCCGAGGGTGCGAAGCGGTTTTGGGCGATATGCATAAAACAAAGTTACGCGGGCCCGGCTCTCGGGCCGCGCACGCAAGGAGCCGTCGAACGACATGCAGAACCGGATCGTCCTCGGCATGGCAAGCCTTTGCCTCGGCGTTCTGGTGTTCTCGCTCCAGGATCCGCTGATCAAGGCCGTATCGGGCACCTATCCGGTGACCGAGGTGATGGCGATCCGCTCGATCGTCGCCCTGCCCATTCTTCTCGTGCTGGTTCATGCCGATGTCGGGCTCAGGGCGATCTTTTCGAAGCGGTTTCGCATGCTGACGATGCGCGCCTTGATCCTGTTCACCTCCTACACGCTCTACTACCTGGCGATCGCCGCCCTGCCGCTTGCCGACGCGGTGGCGCTCTATTTCATGGCACCGCTGTTCATCATGGCGCTTGCCGGCCCCTATCTCGGCGAACGGGTAGCGGGGCAGACGCTGGTCACCGTCATGGTCGGCATGCTCGGCGTGCTGGTGATGCTGCGACCCGGCGCCGGGTTGTTCGACTGGGCGGCGCTGCTGTCGCTGGCCTCGGCGGTGCTGTACGGTTTTTCGCAGTTGATGGCCCGCAAGATCGGCGACACCGAATCATCCACGGTCATGGCGTTCTATCAAAACGGCGTCTATCTCCTGGGCGCTGCAGCGGTCGCCGGGCTGTTCTGGCTGGCAGGAATAGCTCATGCCACGCATCCGAGCCTCGAATTCCTGGTCAGGCCATGGATCTGGCCGACGTCAATCGACTTCCTGACGATGGCCGCCTGCGGCGTCGTGGCTTCGGCCGGGATGATCTTGTTGTCGCAGGCCTACCGGCTGGCGCCGGCCAACGGCGTCGCCACCTTCGAATACACCGGCATCATCTGGTCGCCGCTGTGGGGCTTCCTGTTCTTTGCGGAAGTGCCGCGATCGACCACCGTCATCGGCGCCGCCCTCATCATCGGCGCCGGTCTGTTCGCGCTCAACGCCAGCCGGCGCCGGAGCAGCGCGCCGGCAATCGCAGCGACCTGCGATCCGGCCTGACCGCGCGGAATCTTAAGCAAAACAGGCGAGCGCCTGTTCGACGCGCGCGCGGATTTCGGCCAGCGTGAACGGCTTCTGCACGACGTCCACAATGACGCCGTTCAATTCCTCGGCGCGCTCGCGCTGGTCGGCATAGCCGGTCATCAGCAAGATCTTCATCGCCGGGAAAAGCGATGCAGCCGCCTTGGCCATTTGGATGCCGTCCATCTCCGGCATCCGGATATCCGAGACGACAAGGTCGTAGCCGCCACGTGCAGCGCGGATCAGGGCAAGCCCTTGCGCGCCGTCGGCGGCGATGTCGATCATATGCCCGGCGCGTTCGAGCGCGCGAGCGGCGAGGGTGCGGACGGATTCATCGTCCTCGACGATCAGGAGCTTTGCCATAGCGGAATTTTGGCGTGGAAAAGTTGACTTTTCCTGAACCGCAACCCGCAGTCAGGGAGAAAATCCGGAGCGCGCAGCGAGCACCAAGTGTGTCGAGATTCAGGTCAGGCCGAGTCGAAAACAGCGGCTTCCGAGAACCGGAGCGGAGCGTACTTTTGGTACGTGAGCACAGGACGCCGTTGTTTGCAGGCCGGCCTCACCTGAATGTCAGCACACCCTAGGCTTCGCCCTTGACGACGCCCACAAACGGCAGTTCGCGAAAGGCGTGGGCGACATCCATGCCGTAGCCGACGACGAAATAGTCGGGGCAGTCGAAGCCGACATAGTCGGCGTTGAGCGCGGTCTGGCGGCGCATGCGCTTGTCGAGCAGCACGGCGATGGCGCAGCTTTTGGCGCCGCGCGACAGCATCAGGTCGCGGGTGAAGGACAGCGTCTTGCCGGATTCGAGGATGTCGTCGATCAACAGCACGTCTCGGCCGGCGACCTCATTGTCGATGTCGCGCAGCACCCTCACCTCGCCGCTGGTGGTGCCGGCGCCGTAGCTGGAGATGAAGATGAACTCGACCTCCGGCGACAGGCCGACATCGTGCATGGCGCGGATGAGGTCGGCGGCGAAGATGAACGATCCCTTCAGCACCGAAATCACCAGAAGGTCGTGATAATCGTGCCCGGCGATCTCCTTGGCGAGTTCCAGATTGCGGCGGGCGATCGCCGACGCCGAAAACAGGACCTCGATATCCTTGCCGCGCACGATTGGCATTGGCTGCCCTTCCAGAAATGATCGCCGCTAATTGGCGAAGGTGACCGAGACGGTCTTGACCCCGTTTCTAGGCACGTCGAGCCGGCTGGAAAAGCCAAATCTTTCGCCGGGCCCCAGCGAACGGTTAAATGTCGCCAGCCTATAACGGGTTGTGCGCCTGTCATTACCGGTGACCCGGACTTCCAGCGGTGGCAATGGCGACGGGCTGGCGCCGTCATTCGCGGCCTCGCCACCGACGAACAGGACAGGTTGCGGCCCGGACGCATCGATACGCGACGTAACGCCTGAAATGGTCAGGGCAGCGCCCGCTTGTCGCGCCGCCAGAAGAAGCGGCGTCTGGCGCACCAGTGCGTGCCCGCCCGAGATCCAGAAGGCTGCAAACGCGGCACTGAGGCCGGCGATCCAGAAGATCGGCCCGCCGCGCGACGCCCGCAGCCGTTCCATCGCCGCTACCGGCTTGCGCAGCATGTCCATGCCTTTGATCGATGGCGTGGTGATCACGCGCAAAAGCGGCGGTGAAACGCCCGTGCTGGCGGTTAAACGCGGCAGCACCTCGTAGTCGGCGTCGACGATGTCACCAGGCGGATCACGCAAGATGCGTTCCGGCGCAGGATTTGCGGCCGTATCGGTCATGATTTCGCCGGAAACCGGGCGCGCGGTTCGATCGTCAGCCATCGCGGCCCCAGCACTTCGCACTTGTTCGCTCTTCGTTTCTTATGCGTAAACGGAAATGGTTAACGTTTCCCCCGGAAACCCCTTGTGACGCGCCCAAAAAACCCCAAAATTAACCGCCGGTTAACCATGCCGGCCGATGGTCTTTTCTCAGAGAAGGCTGCCTCGTCGCCGCCGCAAGTTTCAGGTCGTCGAACGTGATCCGCTTCGAAAATGTCGGCCTCCGCTATGGCATGGGTCCGGAAATCCTCCGCGACATTTCCTTGCACATACCGGAGCGCTCCTTCCAGTTCCTGAGCGGCCCTTCGGGCGCCGGCAAGACGACGCTGCTGCGGCTTTTGTTCATGTCGCTCAAGCCGACGCGTGGGCTGATCACCATCTTCGGCAAAGACCGCTCGCGCATCTCGCGCGCCGAGCTGCCGCATCTGCGGCGGCGCATCGGCGTGGTGTTCCAGGACTTTCGCCTGCTCGACCACATGACGACCTATGAGAATGTGGCCTTGCCGCTGCGCGTGCGCGGGCGCGAGGAGGCCAGCTACCGCACCGATGTGACCGAGCTCTTGAAATGGGTCGGCCTTGGCGAGCGCATGCATGTGCTGCCGCCGGTGCTGTCGGGTGGCGAGAAGCAGCGCGCCGCAATCGCCAGGGCGCTGATCGAGCAGCCCGAAATCCTGCTTGCCGATGAGCCAACCGGGAATGTCGACCCGCCGCTGGCGCGACGCCTGTTGCGGCTGTTCATCGAACTCAACCGGCTGGGCACCGCCGTGGTGATCGCAACGCACGACCTCGGCCTGATGGAACAGGTCGACGCACGCCGCATGATCCTGTCCGGCGGAAGGCTGGATATCTATGACTGACCTTTCCGCTCGCCATGTCGAAGACCAACACGCTGACAGGGCTGGGACGCAGCGCGTTCAGCGCAAGATGGCGCCGATCGTGCCCGCCCAGAACATCGCCGGCCGGGCGCTGGTCCTGGTGATCGCCATCATGACATTCCTCTCCTGCCTGACCTTCGGCGCGGTGACGCTGGTGCGCGACACCGCCTCGGTCTGGGAGAACCAGATCTCACGCGAGGCGACGATCCAGATCAAGCCGATGGACGGCCTCGACATCGAGGCAGCACTTGCCCAGGCCTCGCAGATCGCCGGCGAATTCCCTGGCGTGAAGAGCGCCAGGATCGTCGACCGCGATGCCACGGCGCGGCTTTTGGAACCCTGGCTGGGTTCGGGTCTCAACATCGACGAGCTGCCGGTGCCGCGTCTGATCATCGTCACCATAGACGAGACCAACCCTCCCGATTTCGCCGCAATGCGCGCCGCGATCACGCCGAAACTGCCCAGTGCCTCCCTTGACGACCATCGTACCTGGGTCGACCGGCTGGTCGCCATGGCCCGCACCACGGTGACCATCGGCATCGCCGTGTTGGCGCTGATGCTGGCGGCAACCGTGCTGACCGTGGTGTTCGCGACGCGCGGCGCCATGGCCGGCAACGGCCACATCATCGAGGTGCTGCATTTCGTCGGCGCCGAAGCGCGCTTTATCGCGCGCGAATTCCGCCACCACTTTCTCGTCACCGGCATGAAGGGCGCCGCCGCCGGGGGTGCGGCAGCGGTGTTCGTCTTCATCGTCTTCTCGTGGTGGTCGTCGCGAAACATGGCGACGCCGCAGGCCGATCAGGCGACCGCCCTGTTCGGCAATTTCGCCATCGGTTCGGCGGGCTATCTCGGCGTTGTTCTCATGGTGCTGGTCATCGGTGCGCTGACGGCGGCAACCTCCCATGTCACCGTCGTCACCTATCTCAGCGACATCGATGTCCGCCAGCCGGACGCAGGGTGATCACGAATAGAGAATTAGCGTAACGAAATTTGTGCTTTCCGACCTACTAAACGCCGTATTTCGGAGTTAACGATAATGACGATGGACGCGCGCGACTCGACCGGAATGGCTGGACAGTTGCCCTTGGTGATCACGCGTTCTAGCGAGCGCGTCAAGCCCCGCCGATTGGCGAGCGCGCTACGCATCTCAGCTTTCTTTCTGCTCGTGCTGGCAACGTTGTTTGCCGGCGGCTTTGGCTGGTTCGCCAGCACCGTCAGCCGTCTCGCGACGCCCGCCAATCCGGCAAGGGCCGATGCCATCATCGTGCTGACCGGCGGCCATTCGCGTCTCGACGCGGCCATGGGCCTGCTGGCGTCCGGCAAGGGCGAGCGGCTGCTGATCAGTGGCGTGCATCCTTCCGCCAGCCGCCGCCAGCTTCAGGTCGCGACCCGCGGCGACAAGGAATTGTTTTCCTGCTGCGTCGACATCGACCATGCCGCGCTCGACACGATCGGCAATGCCGAGGAAAGTGCCAAGTGGGTGGAAGACCACGCCTATGGCACCGTGATTCTCGTCACCAACAACTATCACATGCCGCGCAGCCTGCTGGAAATGGGCCGGCTGCTGCACAAGGCCAAGCTCGAGCCCTATCCGGTGGTCAACAGCAATCTTGGCAATGGCGGCTGGCTGACCAAGCCGAGAGCCTTGCGCGTGCTGTTCACCGAATACAACAAATATCTGCTGGCGCTGGCGCGCGGCATCGTGCCGGTCAAGCCAACGCCAACCGGCATCGCGCTGGCCGAGGCTGTTGCGCCGAACTGAGCCGATCTGGAACCGGCAGCGCTATCATTCCTTGAGCGTGGCTCTTGAGACGCTGCGCAGCCGCGCGATCTCGTGTTCGAGACGTTCGATACGCTTGTCCCGCTCAGCCAGCGCCGCCGCCACATCGGCCGCTTCGAAACGCTGTGGAATGTGCTGCGGGCAATTGGAATCCCAGGCCGAAACCGTGAACAGGATGATCTGCTCCGGGCGCGCCTTGTAGCCTTCCGGCATCAGCTTCGCCATCAGTTCGGCGTCCTGCTCGACGACCCGCGCGGTGCCCCAGATCTTGATGCGCTGCCGATGCGCATAGTCGATCAGGAACAGGAAAGCGCGCGGGTTGTCGTCCAGATTGCCCTGGGTGATGAATTGCCTGTTGCCAGAGAAATCGACGAAGCCGATCGTCCGCTCGTCAAGCACCTTGAGGAAGCCGGCCGGCCCGCCGCGATGCTGGATGTAGGGCTGGCCCTCACCATTGGCCGTCGACAGGAAGACGCTGGTCTGCGCCTCGATGAAGGCGGCGAGATCGGGCGTGATATCAGCTTGCCAACTGCCGCGCTGTTCGACGCGGGCATAGGCCTCGCGTGAGCCTTTGCGGGCCTGGATCGCCTTGACGGTTGGCGTAAAGACGACATCGCTGGTGAAGACTTGAGCATTCATCGAAAGCCTCCTTCAAAGGCCGAGTTCCGATAGAGAGGGATGACCGTCCGGCCGGCGGCCAAGCGGCCAATGATATTTGCGGTCGGCCTCGAGGATCGGCAGGTCGTTGATGCTGGCGATGCGCAGGCGCATCAATCCAAGCTCATCGAACTCCCAGTTCTCATTGCCGTAGCTGCGAAACCACGAGCCGCTGTGGTCGTGCCATTCATAAGCGAAACGCACGGCGATACGGTTGTCGCGGAAGGCCCAGACCTCCTTGATGAGCCGGTAGTCGCGTTCGCGACCCCATTTGCGTGTGAGGAATGTCTGGATAGCCTCGCGCCCTTGCAGGAACTCGGCCCGGTTGCGCCAGCGGCTGTCGATTGTGTAGGCAAGCGCGACCCGTGCCGGATCACGGGAGTTCCAGGCATCCTCAGCCATGCGTGCCTTCTGTGCGGCGGTCTCGGCGGTGAATGGCGGGAGCGGCGGGCGGCTTTCAGACATGGGAACTCCTTGCGACTGGCTCAGGCTGCCCTGCGGGCAGAAACGACCGGAAAGTCGATTTCCGTCCTGGCGACCTCATTGACATAGTTGGTCCAGACATTGAGAGCGACATGCTGGACGATCTCGATGATCTGCGCATCGTCGTAGCCTGCGAGCCTGACGGCGCTGAGATCCTCGTCACCGATATGGCCGCGGTCGCGCGCAATCTTGGTGGCGAAACGCACGGCTGCGGCGGCCTTGGGATCGTTGGAACTGCCCGCGCGATTGGCGACCATTTCGGCATCATCAAGCTTGGCGAGATTCTTGCCGAGATAGGTGTGAGCGGAAAGGCAGTAGTTGCAGCCATTGACCTCGGCAACCGCCAGAGCAATGCGCTCGCGCGTCGGCGCGGGCAGTCGGCCTTTGGCAAGCGCTCCAGACAGGCTGAGATAGCCTTCAAGCGCAGCCGGGCTATTGGAAACAAGCCTGAAGAGGTTAGGCACGACGCCGAGTTGCTTCTCGACGGCATGTAACATCGGCTGCGACGCAGCAGGCGCGGCCTCTATGGACGCTGGTGTAGGGATACGGGGCATCGGCATTCCTTCTCGTTGATCAGCTCGCCGCCAAAACATGGCCCCTTCCATCGCTCGGATGTAGATGCCATATTTGCAACCTATCCTTCCATTTTCCGGGAGAAATATGGATCGCCTCGAGGCCATGTCGCTTTTTGTCGCCGCGGCGGAGGCCGGCAGCCTTTCGGCCGCCGGACGCCGTTTCGGCATCCCGCTTGCAACGGTCAGCCGCAAGGTCTCCGACCTGGAGCGGCATCTGAAGACGCGTCTTCTGAATCGCTCGACGCGGCAGCTGACGCTGACCGACACAGGTCACGCCTACCTCGCTGCCTGCCGTCGCATTCTCGACGAGGTCGGCGAGGCCGAGCGGACTGCCGCCGGCGAATACAGCGCCCCGACAGGCGAACTGATCATCACCGCACCGATCGTCTTTGGCCGCCTGCATGTGCTGCCGGTCGTCACCGGCTTTCTCGCTGCCTACCCCGACGTGGCTATTCGGCTGATGCTTGCGGACCGGATAACCCAGTTGACCGAGGAGCACATCGATCTCGCCGTCCGCATCGGCCAGCTTCCCGACTCCAGCCTTGTGGCCACCCGCATCGGCTCGATCCGGCGCGTTGTTTGCGCGAGCCCGGCCTATCTGGCCGAGCACGGCACGCCGGAGGCGCCGAAAGACCTCGCAGCACACAACTGCGTCACCTTCGAGGGGCTCACCGCTCCCGCCGCATGGACTTTTGCCACGGGCAAGACCGACCTCACCGTTCCGATCCGCTCACGACTTCGGGTCAACACCGCGGAAGCGGCGATCGATGCCGCGATTGCCGGCATCGGGTTAACGAGGGTGCTTTCCTACCAGATCGCAGCTGCAGTGCGGTCGGGCACCCTCCGCACCATGCTGGAGGCATTCGAGCCGCAGCCATGGCCGGTCAGCCTGGTGCATGCCGGCAATGGCCTGCTGCCGGTGAAACTGCGTGCGTTTCTCGATTTCGCCGCCCCACGCCTGAAGAAACGGCTGGTGCAAGAGACGTGGCAGGCCTGACGAACGGGCCGCGGCTTCATCAAGGCGGATCGATCTCCGGCCATCGCACGGTTTCCTTTTTGCCCGCGCTTGGTGTAACCAACGCACACCTCCTCACCGGGCTCTTCCTGCATGCTTTATGTCCGCTCGCTGGCGTTCAACTTCGTCTTCTACGTCAATCTGATCGTCCAGATGATCCTCTGGACCCCGTACTATTTCCTGTCTCCGCGCCACCGTGCCTGGTTCGTGCCGAAATTCTGGTCACACACCAGCATGTGGCTCTATGACAAGATCGCCGGCACCAAAAGTGAGATCACCGGCCAGGAAAACCTGCCCGAGGGTTCCTTCATCCTGGCGCCGAAGCACCAGTCCTTCTGGGACGCGATCGCCTTTTTCCCGTTCCTGCAGGATCCGATCTACATCCTCAAGCGGGAACTGACCTGGATCCCGTTCTTCGGCTGGTACATCCTGAAAATGCGGATGATCCCGGTCGACCGCGGCAGCCGCTCGAAGGCGCTGAAAGCGGTGGTCGCCGCGACCAGGCAGGAGCTGGCGCGCAATCCCCGCCAGCTGATCATCTATCCCGAGGGCACGCGCCGGGCGCCGGGCGACGAGCCGGCCTATAAATACGGCATCGTCGAGCTCTATACCCAGCTTGGCATTCCGGTGGTGCCGGTCGCCCATGTCGCCGGCCTCTACTGGCCGCGGCGGAAATTCCTGCGCTATCCCGGCACGATCAAGGCCCGCTTCCTGCCGCCGATCCCGGCGGGTTTGGGCAAGCAAGAATTCATGGAACGGCTGATCGGCGAGACGGAAGCCGCCTGCGACCAGCTGCTCATCGAGGCGTCCCAGGCGCCAAACCCGCCGCCAATGCCGCCGACGGCGGTAAAGCGGCTGGGGGGACTTGGCTCCGATACCCCGACCTGACCATCTAAGCTTGCGGCACTGTCCCCTAGCGAATCACAGCCAGCGCCGTGGTCAACACCAGTGTTGCCGCGAACGTCAGATTAATGATCCGCGAGGCCAGCGGCTTGCGCAGGAACCGCGCAAACGCTGCCCCGGCGAGAAGCCACAGGACATGGATGGCGACGATCATCGAAGCGAGGACCGCCAACCTGAGCCCTGCATCGAGCTCACCGGCGGACGACGTGCCGGCAAATACGGCGGCAATCGCCACATAGGCTTTCGGGTTGGCGACGGCCAGAAGAAACCCGCCGAGGAATGTGGGACGCGCCGCCCCGCCGCTACGCACGGCCAGAGGCGGGGCCGTTGCTATCTTGAAGGCGAGGTAGAGGATGTAGGCTGCGGATGCCACTGCCAGGAGCGGTGTGAGCGTCGGCACAGAGGCGAGCATGGTCGTAATGCCCGTCGCCACGACCAAAAGCACGGCGACCGTACCAAGAATGATGCCCGAGGCATAGCGGAGCGAATCGCGCAGGCCGAAGGCGGCGCCGACGGCGGTGACGCTTATCGTCGCCGGCCCCGGACTGCCCATCACAACCGCCGATGCCAGCACAAGCGCGAGCAATTGCTGCCATAGTTCCGGATGGGAAAAGACCTGTTCGGCCATCTGTATACCAGTATCCAGGCGCGATGCCGGCAAGGGTATGGCAGGGCACACCAGGGCGTCTTGAACGATCGTGCAGGGAGCCTTCCGGCGCAGGCCACGCAGGGTTCTTGGCTGCTGTTTGATCAAGCCGCCGCTTCGCGCTGGCGTCTATGCGCTCGCGCTGTCGAGCTCGGCGATATCGTCCGGACTGAGCTCCAATGATGCGGCGCGGACGAGGCTGTCGACCTGGTCCAGCGTCGTGGCGCTGGCGATAGGCGCGGTGACTGCGGGCCGCGCAGTCACCCAGGCGAGCGCCACTTCCGCCGGCTTGGCCGAGTGACGCGCCGACACAGCGTCGAGTGCCGCCAGGACGCGCATGCCGCGCGCATTGAGATAGTTCTTCACGTCGTCGCCACGCGCGCTTTTGCCGAGATCGGCTTCGCTGCGGTACTTGCCACTCAAAAACCCCTTGGCGAGGCTGAAATAGGTGATGACGCCGATATCCTCGGCCATGCACAGATCGCGCAGCGGTCCATCGAAAGAGGCGCGATCGTAGAGATTGTATTCCGGCTGCAGCACCGAATAGCGCGGCAGGCCCCGCAAGCTTGCCACGTCGAGCGCGGCGCGCAACTGGCCGGCATCGAGATTGGAGGCGCCGACGTGGCGGATCTTGCCCTTGTCGAGCAGCTTCTGATAGGCGCCAAGCGTTTCCTCGTAAGGGGTGGCCGGGTCCGGCCAGTGCGACAGATAGAGATCGACGACATCGGTCTGCAGCCGCTTCAGCGACGCATCGATGGCCTTTTCGATATAGGCCGCGGAGAGGTCTTTCCTGCCCTGCCCCATGTCCGACCCGACCTTGGTGATCACCACAACCTTGTCGCGATTGCCGCGGCTTTTCATCCATTTGCCGATGATCGTTTCGGATTCGCCGCCTTTGTTGCCGGGAACCCAGCGCGAATAGGCATCGGCGGTGTCGATGGCGTTGAGGCCGGCGCCGACGAACCGGTCGAGCAGGTCGAAAGAGGTTTTCTCGTCGGCGGTCCAGCCGAAGACGTTGCCACCCAGAACCAGCGGCGCGAGGGACAGGTCGGTTTGACCGAGACGACGTTTCTGCAAGACTGATCTCCATGGGGAATGGAAAGAAGCGGGCGAAAAGCCCCGTGACCGGCTTAACCTATGGCGGGCCGCACCAACGTCAAAGGGCCGGCCGACTTTTCCACCGACCAGCGCTTCACAAAGGCGCGATCCGTTTCGCCACCTCTTCCAGCCAATGGTCGCGGATCCCCAGCGCCTCGAGGTGCTCCAGCGTGCTGGACACGTAGTCCTCATTCTTTCCCGACTGGCCGACGGCGCCGCGAACGACGCTCGCCGCATCGGCCGCATCGAGCGCACCGGCATATTGCTCGTGGGTACGGTCGACGACATAGGCGACAGCCTCGACCGTCTCGCCTCCGTCCGTCTCGCCGCCATTCTCGCCCCAACCCTTGTCGGCCTCACGCGTGCCCCCCTTGTCGAGGCGAATGCTAAGCATGCGCTCAAGATAGACATTGGTGACCAGTTCGCGCTCGCGCAGATAGGTGATGACCTCGTTGCGCAGATCGCCGGGGACGCGGAAAGCCAGCCCGATGCAGGAGCCGCCACGGTCGAGGCCGAGCACCAGGCCGGGCCGTTCGCGCGTGCCGCGATGCACGAAGGAGTAGACGCACAGCGAGCGGCGATAGCCATGGAGGCGGGCCCGCCGCGTCTCGACATGCGCAAATCCCGGCCGCCAGATCAGCGAGCCGTAGCCAAAAACCCAAAAATCGCCCATATCGCCAAGCCTGGTTGCAGCACCGCACTGGAATCGGTGTTTTTTCAATCCGTCTCCGTCTACCCGATCTTGCCGGAAACGACACCTCTGCAACACGCGCCAACGAGAGCCGCAGCATGACGTCAAATGACGAACGCCCGCCGAATTTTCTCCGCCGGCTGTTCTGGCTCGGCGTTTTCATCGTCGTGCTGTTTGGCCTCTACAGCGCCGGCTGGTTCTACCTGGCAGACAAGGTCAAGAGCGAAGCCGGCAAAGCGGTGGCCGAGTTCAACGGCAATGGCATCGAGGCTGACTGCGTCAATCTCACGGTCAGCGGCTACCCCTTAAGCTTCGCCGTTACCTGCGACAGCCTGGCTTATCAGGACGACAGCAGGAACGTCGCCGCCTCGCTCGGCAGCCTCAAGGTAGTCACGCACATCACCCAGATCCTGTCCCCTGGCGCCGACCTGCAGGGGCCGCTCAGGACCGCCGTGCCGGGGATGGCGCCGCTGTGGATCGACTGGGATAATCTGCGAGCGAACGTCAAACTGTCCTGGCCCCTGCCCCGGCGCGTTTCACTGGAGGCAGAGGCTCTGTCAGCCCAGACCGATCCCGCCGATGGCACAGACCCGGTCGAGCTGTTCAGCGCTGGGACAGCGGTCGGAGAATTGCGTCCGAACGGCCAGGACATCGACTATGCCGGGGGTTTTACCGATCTCGAAATCGATCCGGGCGCGATCGATGGCCGCGTGCTGCCGCCGCTCGACGGCAGCGGCGACGTGACGCTGAAGAACGGCGTGGCGCTGATCAAGACACAAACAGAGAGCCTGCGCGGCCAGGCGGTGGATATCGGCAAGCTCGATCTGTCGTCGGGAAGCGCGCGCGTCACCGTTTCCGGGCCGGTCTCGGTCGATGCCGACGGGCTGATCGACGCCGATTTGATGATCAGGCTCAGCGATCCGAAGGCGGTGGCGGAAATCCTCGGCAAAGCCATTCCCGAGCAGAAGAGCCAGATCAAAACCGGCTTTGCCGGGCTGGCGCTGCTTGGCAACGAACCGTCGATGCCGCTCAAGATCGTCAAGGGCAAGGCCTCGCTCGGTTTTATCCCTATGGGCAGCATCAAGCCGGTCGATTAGGCGATGATTGCGAACCTCCAGTTCGGAAAGACCATGGCCAAACAGGAAGATAGATGAACCGCCCGGTGAAGCTCCTGAGTGTTGGCGCGCTGACGCTCGATACGATCCTTCGCGTCGACACGCTTCCGGCGCGTCAGGGCAAGTTCATCGCGTCCGACGGCGTCCAGATCGCCTCGGGCATGGCTTCGAGTGCGGCCTGCGCCGCACGCCGCCTCGGCGCGGAGGTATCGCTGTGGGCGAGCGCGGGAGACGACCTCGTCGGCGATCAGCTGGTCGCAGGCATTGAGGCCGAAGGCGTCGATTGCAGCTTTGTCCGGCGCGTCGCCGGGGCGCGGTCGGCACTGTCGGCCATCCTGGTCGACACGCATGGCGAGCGCATTATTGTTCCGTTCTATGACAAGCTCGCGCAGGCCGACCCCGAAGCGCCCCCCACTGAGGATCTCACCGCATTCGACGCCGTCCTGGTCGACGTGCGCTGGCCGGGCGCGGCAGCTCTGGCCCTGACGGCGGCGCGCGCAAACGGCCGTCCAGCCATACTCGATGCCGACACCGCGCCACGGGCCGTGCTGGAACGGCTGTTTCCGCTCGCCTCGCACATCGTCGCGTCGGAGCCGGCGGCGTTCATCCTCTGCGGCGAGGAGCAAGGCCCGCAGGAGGCCTGTGAAGCGCTGGCCAGACGCACCGATGCATTCGTAGCGGTGACCGGCGGCGCAGCGGGAAGCTGGTGGTTCGACCACTCGGTGGCGTCGGTGCGCCATGTCGCGGCGCCAAGGATCAAGGCAGTGGATACACTTGCCGCCGGCGACGTGTTCCACGGCGCCTTTGCCGTCGGGCTGGCCGAGGCGATGCCGATCGAACGGACATTGCGGTTTGCCAGCACCGCCGCCGCGCTCAAATGCCTGCGCTTCGGCGGCAGGCTGGGCGCGCCGGACAGGGCCGAGACACTGGCGATGATGGCAGCTCACTGGCCGGATTGAGCGCGAGGCGGCCTTCAAATCGGATGGTACCGCCCTCTATCTTTTGCTTGAGCATCGGATTTCACCTAAAACCGGTACGGGTCCGATGCTCTATCCCTTGGCCGGATGCTCGACTGCCTGCCGGCCAAAGTCCGGCACGTCGATGTCCTGGCCGGCCTCGATGATCGAGCGGCGCACGGCGCGGGTGCGGGTGAACAGGTCGAACAGCTTTTCGCCGTCGCCCCAGCGGATCGCCCGCTGCAGCGAGGCCAGATCCTCCGAGAACCGCGCCAGCATTTCGAGGATGGCATCCTTGTTGTGCAGGCAGACGTCCCGCCACATCGTCGGGTCGGAAGCGGCAAGGCGCGTGAAGTCGCGAAAGCCGGAGGCCGAATATTTGATGACCTCGGACTTGGTCACCGACTCCAGGTCGTCGGCGGTGCCGACGATGTTATAGGCGATGATGTGCGGCAGGTGCGAGACGATGGCCAATGTCATGTCGTGATGCTGGGGATCCATCGTATCGATGTTGGAGCCGCAACGGCGCCAGAATTCCGAGAGCTTTTCCAAGGCGGCCGGATCGGTGCCGGGCAACGGCGTGAAGATGCACCAGCGGTTTTCGAACAGTTCGGCAAAGCCGGCGTCCGGACCCGATTTTTCAGTGCCGGCCAGCGGATGGCCGGGAATGAAATGCACGCCGGCAGGCACATGCGGCTGCATCTGCGCGATGACGGACGCCTTGGTCGAGCCGACATCGGTGAGGATGGCGCCCGGCTTCAGCGCCGGCGCGATTTCCTCGGCGACCTCGCCTGAAGAACCGACCGGCACCGAAACGATGACCAGGTCGGCATCGCCGACCGCCTCTTTCGCATCAGTCGTGTAGGAGGAGCCGAGGCCGAGTTGCTTCGCCCGCGCCAGCGTCGTTTCGCTGCGCGTCGAGATGGCGACGTGACCGGCAAGGCCTTCCCGATGGATGACGCGGGCCAGCGACGAGCCGATCAGGCCGATGCCGACCAGCGCGATCTTTTCGAACATCGGTGATGTCATGGTGTTCTAGCTTTTCAGAAATGTCGCGAGGGCGGCGACAACGCCGCGATTGGCCTCTTCGGTGCCGATGCTCATGCGCAGCGCATTTGGGAAGCCGTAACCGGAAACGCGCCGCAATATGTAGCCGCGCGCACAGAGGTAATCGTCCGCGGCTGCCGCAGAATGTTTTTTGTCCTCGGGAAAGTGGATGAGGACGAAATTGCCGACGCTCGGCGTCACCCGCAGTCCGAGCCTGGTCAATTCCTCGCTGACCCAGGTCAGCCAGGTCTCGTTATGCGCCACGCTTCGCTCGACATGGGCGCGGTCGCGGATCGCGGCAATGCCGGCCTCGATTGCCGTCGCGTTGACGTTGAAGGGACCCCGCACCCGGTTGATCGCATCGATGAAATGCATCGGCGCGTACATCCAGCCGATCCGCGCACCGCCAAGGCCGAGCTTGGAGAAGGTGCGGGTCATAACCACGTTTTCCGCACCAGCCACCAGTTCGACGCCGGCTTCATAATCGTTGCGGCGGACATATTCGGCATAGGCTGCATCCAGCACCAGAAGCACGTTTCGAGGCAGGCCAGCATGCAGGCGGCGCACCTCCTGGAACGGCAAATAGGTGCCGGTTGGGTTGTTGGGATTGGCGAGGAAAATGATCCGCGTACGCGGCGTCACCGCAGCGAGGATCGCATCGACGTCGGCGCGCTCCTTGGTTTCCTTGACCGAGACCGGGACAGCACCTGCCGACTGGATGTAGATCTTGTAGACCATGAATCCGTGTTCGGTGATCACAGCCTCGTCGCCCGGCGCGAGATAGGTCTGCGCAAGCAGGCCCAGAATCTCGTCGGAACCATTGGAACAAACTATGTTCGCCGGGTTGAGGCCATGCACCTCGGCGATCGCCTCCCGCAGGCGCCTGGCGGTGCCGTCGGGATATATGTCGAGCTTGGCCGCGACGTCGCGCGCGGCTTCTATTGCTTTCGGCGAGGGGCCGAGCGGGTTCTCGTTCGACGACAATTTGTGGACCTTGGCAACGCCGGCCGGCGCCGTGCTTTTGCCCGGCACATAGGCTTCGATGTCCATGATCCCCGCGCGGGGCGTTGGACGTGCCTGATCCGATACTTGGTTCATATTGCAAAAATCCGTCGAGAACGCTTCCGCTGCTCCAACGCGATGCGAATTTCGGATCCGCCACACTGGAAGCCGCCGCGGAAATACAAGCCGTGGCCTGGAATGTCGAGAGGCGGCAATGATCGGTGCGTGGCTGGCCGTTGACGGCGAGGCGCGCCGGTCCTAGAAGAAGGCGAAATCCCGTGGTGATTTGGCCGGTCGGCTTGCAGCCACGTTAAACAACTCGCTAAAGGGCCGTTTGCATCTTGTAACCGGCTTTGCGAAGGCAATGCCGGTTTTTTTGTTGTCCGCAGCCGGCCGGACAGTCGCATCGACCCGAAAATCTTAATCGACTTTCGGAAAACACGATGGGTTAATGTAAGAGGATGCGATGGTCGCGCTGCGCACGAAAAGAACCAACAACGAGGCCGACGAGCCGTCGAGCCCGGTGTTGCGGTTCGGCGCCGACAAGCCGCTCAAGCTCGATGCCGGCACGCTGCTGTCGCCGTTCCAGATCGCCTACAAGACCTACGGCACGCTCAACGACGCCCGCTCCAACGCCATCCTCGTCTGCCATGCACTGACCGGCGACCAGCATGTCGCCAGCACCAATCCAGTGACCGGCAAGCCGGGCTGGTGGGAAGTGCTGATCGGCCCCGGCAAGATCATCGACACCAGCCGCTTCTTCGTCATTTGCTCGAACGTCATCGGCGGCTGCCTCGGCTCGACCGGCCCCGCCTCGACCAATCCCGCCACCGGCAAGCCGTACGGGCTCGACCTGCCGATCATCACCATCCGCGACATGGTGCGGGCGCAGTTGATGCTGGTCGACCATTTCGGCATCGAAAAACTGTTCTCGGTGCTCGGCGGCTCGATGGGCGGCATGCAGGTGCTGCAATGGGCGTCGAGCTATCCGGAGCGCGTTTTCTCAGCGCTGCCGATCGCCACCGGCGCGCGCCATTCCTCGCAGAACATCGCCTTCCATGAGGTCGGCCGGCAAGCGGTGATGGCCGATCCCGACTGGCATGGCGGCAAGTATTTCGAGCAGGGCAAGCGCCCGGAAAAGGGACTGGCTGTGGCGCGGATGGCCGCTCACATCACCTATCTGTCGGAGGCGGCCCTGCACCGGAAGTTTGGCCGCAACCTGCAGGACCGTGAAGCGCTCACCTTCGGTTTCGACGCCGACTTCCAGATTGAGAGCTATCTGCGCCATCAGGGCATGACCTTCGTAGACCGCTTCGACGCCAACTCCTATCTCTACATGACCCGGGCGATGGACTATTTCGACCTCGCCGCCGATCATGGCGGCCGGCTGGCCGACGCCTTTGCCGGCACCAGGACCCGTTTCTGCCTGGTCTCCTTCACCAGCGACTGGCTGTTCCCGACCGAGGAGAGCCGCTCGGTCGTTCACGCGCTGAACGCGGCCGGCGCCTCGGTGTCCTTCGTCGAGATCGAGACCGATCGCGGCCACGACGCCTTCCTGCTCGACGAGCCGGAGCTGTTCGCCGCCATCAACGGCTTCATCGCGTCGGCGGCCCGCGCCAGGGGGCTCAGCGCATGACCCCCAAAGATTACAGCCTGTTCGAACCGGCATCTTGCGCCAGGCATCAGCGCATGGCCCCGAAAAGTTGCAGACTTTTCGGATCAAGGTCATGCGCCAGTCAAGAGGCACGATCATGAGTGTCAACCACGCCCAGCGCGTCGACCTCGAAGTCGTCGCCGATCTCATCCCGCCGCAGTCGCGGGTGCTGGACGTCGGCTCCGGTGATGGCCTGCTGCTCGAATTGCTGCAGGCAACGAAGCAGGTCGACGGCCGTGGGATGGAACTGTCGCAGCGCGGCGTCAACGAATGCGTGGCACGCGGCCTGTCCGTCATCCAGGGCGACGCCGACAAGGACCTCAAATTCTATCCCGACAAGGGTTTTGATTTCGTCGTCCTGTCGCAGACCTTGCAGGCGACCCGCAACCCGAAGCTGGTGCTCGACGAGTTGCTCAGGATCGGCAAGCACGCCATCGTCTCCTTCCCCAATTTCGGCCACTGGCGGGTTCGCCTTTCGCTGTTCGTCGAAGGGCGGATGCCGGTGACCAAGGACCTGCCCTATTCCTGGTACGACACGCCCAACATCCATTTCTGCACCATCCGCGACTTCGTCAATCTCTGCGAAGAGCTCGGCGCAACGGTGGAAAAGGCAACCGCGCTCGACGCCAATGGCCAGAAAATCGGCCTGTCGATGCCATGGTGGTTCTGGAATTTCTTTGGCCAGCAGGCGGTGTTCCTGCTGAAGCGATAACGGCGACCCGTCGCTTCGGCCAGCCGGCCCGAGTCCGGAGACATCTGGGACTGATCGCCGTTCGTCGAGGTCTAACGATCAAGTTCCGGAAAATACGGATCGGAGAAAAACCGCCGACCGCGCTCGCCTTGCAAACAGTCGACCGGTGCTGCCGCGTCGACCGGGACGGACCCGGGATCGGCCCCGGGACCGGCATTAGGATCGGTAACACCGCTGACCTCGAGGACCAGCTTGCGGCGTATGGCGGTCACGAATTCCGAAGCGGCATAGACCGGCAGCACGAAGGAGCCTGGCCCGCCAGTGACGCACTCGGCATAGTATTGGTCGAGATGGCTGAAGCTGGGCGACGGGCTGATCAGGATCGGCAGGCCATTGATGACGATGCCCTTTGCTATCGCGGCGTCGCGTGTCGTGGCGACGGGCATCCCGATATTGTTGGGGCCATCGCCTGAGATGTCGATGACGCTGCGCGTCGCGTCGAAGGCGGCTCCATCCAAAAGCTTGGCGCCGAAGGCGAGCGCACTGGAAATCGAGGTGCCGCGAAAGCTCCTGAACGGGCGCGCCTCGATCTTGCCGGCGAATACCTCGGCGCTCTCGGCATCGTCGATGACCTGCCAGGCAATGACGGCGTCGTCGCGGACGGTGCCTGCCCATTCGAAATAGGCCAGCGCAATGCGGCCGTTCACGCCCGAACGCACCGCATTGATGAAGTCGGGGTGGCGCAGCGCCTTGACATAGCCGGCGCGCTGCAGGGCGAATTCCTTTTCGTTCATCGAGTGCGAGATGTCGACCGCCAGCACCAGTTCGACGTCCACGGCAATGGTGTCGGCAGGCGCGGCCAAAGGTCCTGCCTGGGCACGGGCAAGGCAGGCAAGCAGGCAGACGCAGGTCGCCCAAAAGCGCGCAGCGGTTTTGGGGTAACGACAAGCATCGAAGCAAAGACTCAAAGCGTGTCGCATGAATCCAACGCCGCAGGCTTCCGAACGATGCCGGCAATCTTTCGCCGCGATCACGGCAAAATAAAGCTTACGGCCGGCTATGCCTCTTGGTGGGCTTTGGCGACGGCCGGGGGTGGTTCGATCGCGCCGGCCCTGACGCGGACTGGCTTGAGAGCCGGTCGCTCGAAATCTTTCACGATCGCCAATGAGCGCGGGAAGAATTCAATATTCTGCTGGCCACGGCCGATATTGAGGATCGCGGCGTCGGCAAGACGCGCCTCCAGCATCGACAGCACCCGCCGCAGCGTCGCGCCGTCGAACGTGTCCAAAGCCTCATCGATGATCACCCATTTCGGCTGCCGCAAGACCAGCCGGGCAAAGGCAAGCAGGCGCTGCTCGTCATCGCTCAATTCGCGCTCCCAGCGCGCCGGCCGGTCGAGCGAGGATGACAGCCGCCCGAGACCGACTTCGGCAAGCACCGCCGAGATCTCGGCGTCGCTGACCGCGGCATCGGCGTGGTCGAGCACCTCGCGCAGCGTGCCGAGCGGGAAATAGGGTTTTCGGGGAACGAAGGCCGGCACCTCTCCGGCCGGCATGCCGATCCGCCCGCTTCCCCACGGCCACAGACCGGCAATGGCGCGGAAGAACAGCGTCTTGCCGGCGCGCGGATCTCCGGTGATCATGACGCGCTCGCCGGCGCGGATCTCGACATGGGGCTCGGCGAGCTTGGTGCATCCATCCCGCGACGCAATTTCGAGCTTGTCGAATGTCAGCCTGCCGTCCGGATTTTCGCCGAACTCGATGCGCCTCTCGCTATGGTGGAGCACATCCGTTTCGGCAAGCGCGATGCGGAAATCGGCGACGCGCATCAGCGTGGCGCGCCAATCGGCGATGCCGCCGATATTGTTGATGAACCAGCGCAACGAGGAATGCACCTGGTTGAAGGCGCCGACAGCCATCATCAGCCCGCCGAAGCTGATGTCACCGGCGAAATAGACCGGCGCGGCGACGAGGATCGGCGCGACGACAGTGATCCAGCCATAGGTGTCGGTCACCCAGGAAAGATTGATCTGGGCGCTGTAGATGCGCCGTATCGCGCCCAGCACCGTGCCGAGGTCGAGCTCAAGCCGCCGTCGCGCGTCGGCCTCGCCGTGCGCAAGCGCGATGGCATCGACATTCTCGTTGACGCGGACCACCGAGGAGCGCAGCTCCGCCTCGCGCGTATAGCGGTCGCTGTTGAAGCGGATGAGCGGCCGTCCGACCAGCCAGCTCAGCCAGGAGGCGGTGCCGGCATAGAGGATTGCGGCCCACACCATGTAGCCCGGAATCGCCAGCGAATAGCCGCCGACATGGAAGACGAAGCCGGAAGACAGCGACCAAAGGACGCCGACGAACGAAACAAGCAGAATGAACGACTGCAATAGCCCTATGCCGAGACCTGTCGAAAGATCGGAGAGATGCCCGGCATCCTGCTGCAGGCGCTGGTCGGGGTTGACGCCGATGGCGCCGGCGTTGGCGAGCCGGAAAGCCCGCGCCGGCCGCATCCATTCACCGATCAGATCGACGGTCAACGCCTCACGCAGTTTCAGCCGGATCGTCTGGTCGAGCCAGGTCTGGCCGACATTGAGCACCACTAGCCCGCCGGCGATGGCGGAAAACACCAGAAGCTGGTGCAGGAAACCCTGCATGTCGCGCCGAGCCAGCGCGTCGTAAAAGGGCTCGTTCCAGCGATTGAGCAGAACCTGCCCGATCGAGGTTGCCACAATGACGGCGACTATGCCGAGGCAGGCCCAGAGCAGTTGTTTGCGGATCGGCGACTTCGCCAGCGCCAGCCTGACTGTCGCCAGCTGGTCGCGCAGGCTGCTAGCTTCGACCGACGCGGCAATCGGCTTGGCGCTGGCCTCGAAATCCGGATGATCAGCCATTGATGAAGACCCTTCGCAAGCGGTGCTGAAACCGGTGAGCAAGTCGACTCAATCGGGTAGCAAACCCGCCCACGACAGATAGGTGGGAAAAAGCGTGATTCCGATCACGAAAACGTCATCGACGGCCCGGCGACGGCGCGTTCCCGGTCGGCGATATCCGGCCGAGCCTTGTGGCGCCATGCGGCGAGAAAACCGGCACGAAGACGCGGCGAGAGGCGCGCTGGACGACCGGCACACCCTGATAGAGCCGCTTCTGCGCCTCGACGACGATGACGCCGGAAAAGATCGGCCAGAACCTGCGGCCGGCGCGCTCCAGCACATTGTGGAACCGCATCATGAAGCGTCGCCGCGATGGCGGGAAGAACAGGGCGTCGGACCAGGCCGCGGGCGTGAAATTCGCTTCGCGCAGCAATTCGGTGAGCTGGCCGCGCGAGAAAGGCCGGCCACTGCCGAACGGCGTATGCTCGAAACGGGCCCAGACACCGCGCCGGTTGGGCACGACGATGACGACGCGGCCTGCGGGCGACAGCACCCGCCAGATTTCGTTCAGCGTCTCGCGCGGGTTCTCGGCATGTTCGAGTGAGTGGACGAGCAGCATGCGGTCGATGGAGGCATCGACCAACGGCAATTCCTCATCGAAGACCAGCGCGGTCGCGGTCGGCCCGGTGGCCGGCCAGACCACCGCGCCTTGTGTCGCCGGCATGAAGGCAAAGACACGTTCGGCATCGGTGCCGAACCGCTCCAGCCACGGCAAGGTGTAGCCGAGGCCGACCAGCCGCTCATTGGGCACGACAGCCCATATCGAGGACAACGCCATGGTGATCGAGCGTTCGGCCAATCGCCCGAGCGTGGTCGAATAAAAGGAGCGAAGGTCGACGATATCGGAATGCATGCGCGGCACGCTATCTTCGATGCTGTCCAAGTTCAACAAAGGCGCCCAGTTCTACAAAGACGGATGACATCCGCGGGCAAGCGCCCTATGTCTGCGGCGACTGCTGCATCGGCCAGAAATCGGTTTCGATTTCGGAAGACACGATGCAGCAGGTAAAAAGTGTCAGAAGCGTCCTTTGTGCGTCCAACTGGACGCGCGGCGCTCTCGTGGAGAGATGCGATGCCGGTTGAAATCGAACAATTCATGTGCCGCAGCGACAATTTCGGCGTGCTGGTGCATGACCCGAAAAGCGGCCAGACCGCGATCATCGACGCGCCCGAGGAGGCGCCGATCCTGGCTGCGATCGAGCGCACCGGCTGGACGCCGACGATGATCCTGACCACCCACCACCATGTCGACCATGTCGAGGCCAATCTGGCGCTGAAGGAGCGCTTCAAGCTGCGCATCGTCGGACCGGAAGCGGAAAAGGCAAAAATCCCCGGCATCGACGAAACCGTCGAGCAGGGTTCGGTCATCCACCTCGGCGAGGAGAGGATCGACGTGATCGCCACGCCCGGCCACACGGCGGGCCATGTCTCCTATCATTTGCCGGCGTCGAAAGTGGCGTTCACCGCCGACACGCTGTTCGCACTCGGCTGCGGCCGGCTGTTCGAATGCAAGCCGCCGGTGATGTACGATTCGTTGAAGAAGCTCGGGGCGCTTCCGGCCGAGACGGTCGTCTATTGCGGCCATGAATACACGCTTTCCAACGCCCGCTTCGCGCTGACCGTCGACCCGACCAATTCGGCATTGAAGGAGCGCGCCGCGAAAATCGAAGCGCTGCGCGCCGACGGCAAGCCGACGCTGCCGACCACGATCGGTGAGGAACTGTCGACCAATCCGTTCCTGCGCTGGCACGATCCGGCAATCCGCAAGCATCTCGGCATGGAGAACGCCTCCGACGCCGAAGTGTTCGCCGAAATACGCAAGCGCAAGGATAATTTCTGAGCACCGTTGATGGTCTGGCATCCATGAAGGTCTGAGGAAAATGACCAGTCCCGCCGAAATCATCGCGGCGCTCGGCCTGAAACCGCATCCGGAAGGCGGCTGGTATGCCGAGACCTTTCGCGATGGCGCGGAAGGCGCTCGCGGCCATTCGACCGCGATCTATTTCCTTTTGGAGCAGGAGCAAGTGTCGGCCTGGCACCGCGTCAAGGACGCCGCCGAGGTCTGGCATTTCTATGCCGGCGCCCCGCTGGCACTGTCGATGCATCGGGAAAACGGGCCGGTGATCGAGCAGGTGCTCGGCACGGCATTGGCGGCGGGCGAGCGGCCGCAGATCGTTGTGCCGGCAGGCTGGTGGCAGTCGGCGCGCAGCCTGGGCGAGTGGACGCTGGCCGGCTGCACCGTGGCGCCGGGCTTCGATTTCGCCGCCTTCGAGCTGGCCGAACCGGGCTGGAGTCCTAGCCCAGCAGGAAACCCATCGTGATCGCCAGCTGGGCGGCATAATACAGCACCCAGACCGCGCGGCGCGTCCAGTCGCGGTGCGGCGAGATGGCGCTCAGCAGGAACTTTTCCGAGGCGAGCAGCCCGTCGGACGCCATGAACAGCACGGCGCCGCCGACGACCCAGAAATTGCTCAGGGTCAGCGCCGAAATGCCCATGGCAAAAATTGTCGCGATATAGACGCTGATGGGAAGGCGCAGGGCGGGGCCGACACGGCGCCAGAGCGCAAAAAGCATGGCGAGCGCCAACACGGCCATTGCCACGGCAATCGCCGCGCGCCACGGCTCGGCCGAGAGCAGCCCGACCCCCTCGCCGGAGCGCAGGAACAGCGCGATGTAAAGCCCATGCGCCACGAGAAAACTGGCCAGCCCGCCGACAAAAGCCTTTTCACCGTCGCGCGACAGCAATGCGTCGCCGATGGCGCTGAGCGCCAGCGCCGCGATGAGCAGCCACGGACCGCCCTGCAGCGATGCCAGCACGGTGAGCATTGCCACGGCCAGCGTCTTGACCGCGGAACGCGCAAGCTTCGGCGGCATGTCGATGGTGAAGGCGTAGATCACCGCGGCGGCTAGCGAAAACAGCAGCGTCGCATTGGCGTCGGCGTCGATGCCGCCGGGAAACGGCATCACGCCCCTGCCTCGCTCGCAGCCCTCTTGCGCAAGAACAGCGATTTCGCCGCAAGCGCTGCGCCGCCGGTGATCAGCACGCAGGCGGCGAGGATGCGCAGGGACGGCTCGGCGAAGCCGGCTGATATCAGCACCAGCGTCGACAGCAGCGGCGCGGCATAGCTTGCCGCGCCCAGCACCTGGATGTTGCCGCGCTTGACGCCGATATCCCAGGCGTAGAAGGCCGCGCCCACCGGCATCAGGCCGAGGCCGAGCACGGCCAGCCACTGGCCGGCGCCGACAGGCAGCACCGTCTCTTCCAGCATCAGATGGCAGACAAGCGAAAGCGCTGCCGTGGCCGCACAGAACCAGGTGACGATGCTGGTCGGCACCGACGGAAAGCGGCGCGACAACAGCGAATAGGACGCCCACAGCACGGCGCAGACGCCGGCCATCGCATAGCCGAAGGCATAGCGCGCGTCGAAGGCAAGCCCGCCGCCCTTGGTGACGATCAGAAAAGTGCCGGCAAGGCCAAGCAGTGCGCCGACGACATGGTTCCAGGCCAGCCGCTCGCCCGGCATCAGCGCCGATCCGAGCACGATGAGCAGCGGCCACAGATAGGCGATGAGGCTCGCCTCCACCGCCGGCGCGTTGCGCAGCGCAGTGAAATAGAAGAAGTGATAGCCGAACAGGCCGGCAATGCCGATCAGCCACACTTGCGGCGGTATCTTCTCGCTCCCGGCGGTGGCCGGCATGAACAGCCGCGCGACGAGCCCGACGCCAGTGCCGATCGTGAAGGTGATCGCCGAGAGCAGGAATGGCGGCACCGCGCCGGAAGCGTCCGTAAGCAGCGCCAGCAGCGCCCACATGGCGACCGCCGAGAAGCCGATCAGTGTTGCGCGCCCCATGTCCGTCTCCGGCGGCGCGCGATCGCGCCTATTCTGTCGCTTCGAACCGCTCCGCGCTGACGGTGAGGGTGCCGATTTTCGTGCCGACCGTGGCATGGATCGGCGCATATACGCCGGTTTGGCCGACCGGTGCAAACGTCACCATGATGCGGCTGCGCTTTCTCAGGTAATCCAGGGATTTGCGGTTCTTGCGATAACCGGCCACCGGCTCAAAATCCAGCCGGCAAGTGACAGTATCGCCGTTGTAGCCGCGCACCGAGGTCGAGCCTTTCGACTCGTAGGTCAGCGTCAGATCGGCGCGCATCTCGCCGTCATAGAGCTTCACCGTGCGCCCGCAGACCTTGTCGAGGCTATCGGCATGGATGACGGTGGCGGCCATTGGATCGAGCACCGAGGCGAGATGGCTGGCGGCCAGCGGTATCCATTTCTTGGAATTGCGCTTCTTCGGCGCAGGCACGACCTTGGTCGCGGTAACAGTGCCGTTGGCGAACTGGATATCGATCATCGATGCCTTGTCGCCCGATTTGTAGTCGGCGCGGAACGCCTGCGGCTGCAATTGCTTGCCCAAAATCTTGCCCTTCGACGAGACCGTGCCACGCGTGTCGTCGAATATTGTGGCGAGGCCGGCGCTGGAGACGCTGCCTTCGATCGAATAGGTATCGCCTTCGTAACTGCTGGAAAAGCTTGCCTTGGCGACCGAGAAGCCGTGGACCGAAACCGTATACTCGCCCTTGAAGGATTGTTGCGTGGCGGCAGAAATTGCCGTCGGCAGCGCCACGGCGAGCGATGCAAGGAGAGCATGAGACGAACGAAGCATGGCGGGATCGATCCTCGATTTCAGCAGAAGCGCGCAACTCCAGCCTGGCATCTCCTTGTGCGACCGCTTATAGACTGAATTTCGGCCTTTATGTGAAAGACGTCGTCACACCCGGGCGCAAGCCGGAGCTTGACGCATCGCCGAAATGCAACTATGGAACGCCAACTTTTTCCATAAGGCCGCCTGACCGAAACCGCGCGCCACCCGGCGCGGGTTGAATGTTTGGCCAGACCGAGAACTGAAGGTTTAGAACCATGTCCCGCACCTGCGAACTCACTGCCAAGGCAGTCATGTCCGGCAACAATGTGAGCCACGCCAATAACAAGAGCAAGCGTCGCTTCCTGCCCAATCTCGTCAATGTGACGCTGATCTCGGAAGCGCTGAACCAGAATGTGCGCCTGCGCATTTCGGCCAACGCGCTGCGTTCGGTCGAGCATCGCGGCGGCCTTGATGCGTTCCTGGCCAAGGCCGACGCCAAGGAGCTGTCGCAGCGCGCGCGGCTGCTGAAGAAGCAGATCGCCAAGAAGCTCGCCGAACAGCCGGCTGCTTAATTTTTCAGGCACCGCCTTCCAAGGAGTGTCGTCCGAACTCGGCATGACACCCCGCTGGTTCCATTACCCAGGATAAAAAAATGAGCTTTTTCTCCCGATATCTGCCCTTTGTTGCGGCCATGGCGCTTGTCGTGGTGGCGTCGAACGTCCTCGTGCAGTTCCCGCTGCAGGGTGCAGTCGGCGGCCTGTCGCTGGCCGACATTCTGACCTGGGGCGCCTTCACCTACCCGTTCTCCTTCCTGGTCACCGACCTTGCCAATCGCCGCTACGGCCCGGCTGTGGCGCGCCGGATCGTGTTTGTCGGCTTCACGGCGGCAGTGATCTGCTCGGTCGTCATCCCGCCCTTGCTGTTCCGCTACGGCCTGATCGAATTCGAAACGGCCGCCGACCGGCTGGTGCGCATTGCGGCGGCTTCCGGCACCGCGTTCCTGATCGCGCAGCTGCTCGACGTGACCGTGTTCAACCGGTTGCGCCGGCAGAGCTGGTGGCGGGCGCCGATCGTCGGCACGCTGGTCGGCTCGGTGTTCGACACCGCCGTGTTCTTCACGGTCGCCTTTTCGGCGGCTTTCGCCTTCGCTGGCCCGAACGATGGCTTTGCGCTCGAAACCGCGCCGCTGATCGGCGTGCTGCCGGTCGAGGCCATGCGCTGGGTGTCATGGGCGCTCGGCGACCTCGGCGTGAAGCTGATCATCGCCGTGGTGGCGCTGATCCCCTACCGGCTGCTTGCCGCCCGCTGGAGCCAGCCGGCACTGGCGGCATAGAGCATGATCCCTGAAAGTGGGAACCGGTTTTCGGAAAAGATCATGCTCACAGGTTCTCAAGCATGATCCCATGGGTCCAACTCGATACCGCGAAAGCGCCTGACGGCGACCATGAGCTCCGCCTGAAACAACGCGGCGCCGAATTCTCGATCATGCTCGGCTCGAACGAGCTGATGAACAGTCGCCTCAGCGGTTCTGAGGAAGCGCTTGCGAGGCTGTCCTGCCAAAGGATTGCCGGCCGCAGGCAGCCGAAAATCCTGATCGGCGGGCTGGGCATGGGTTTCACGCTGCGCGCCGCGCTCGCCGAGCGTGGCGCCGCTGCCGGTATCGTTGTCGCCGAATTGGTGCCCGCCGTGGTGGCGTGGGCGCGCGGCCCGATGGCCTCGCTGTTCGGCGGCTGTCTCGACGATCCGCGCGTGACCATTCGCGAGGCGGATGTCGGGCAGATCATACGATCGGAAGCCTCGGCTTGGGATGCCATCCTGCTCGACGTCGACAATGGGCCGGAAGGGATCGTCCACAGGGCCAACGATGCTCTTTACAGTATAGCCGGGCTGATCAGCGCGAGAGCAGCGCTCAAGCCCGGCGGCGTGCTGGCGGTCTGGTCGCAGGGACCCGACAGCGGTTTTACCCGCCGGCTCAAGCAGGCGGGCTTCGCGGTCGAGGAGGCCAAGGTGCGAGCCAATGGCAAGCGCGGCGCACGCCAAATCATCTGGATCGCGACCAACGGACCCCGGCCTGCTGCAACCGGCGCCAAGCTGTAGCTTGTTATCGGCCGTCCTTTGCCGACCGCCTCTCAATCCTCGTGCAGCACAAATTCCAGATACAGATTACGCTGTAGCATCGAGTGGTTGTCGTCCGAGACCAGCGACACCATCAGCGCGCCGTCGTCGCGGGTCCAGACGTCGAGCCCTTCCATATTGTCGATCTGGTAGCCCATGTCGACTTCCATCAGCATCGGCCCGTCGGCAACCGCGCCCTTCTCGACGCTTTCGCCATAGATGCGCCGCAGCCGCATCTTGACGCCGCCGGCCATCGAAAAGCTGCGCTCCAAAAGCAAGAGGTCGCCGTCCGGCAGGAAGGCGCCGTCGGCAATGTCGAAATTGCCGTTGCGCTTGAGGGTGAAGACGCCCTTGTGCGGCCCTTCGATAACGGCCGCATAGATGTTGCCTGCCTTGTCGAGGCTCTTTTCCGAGACCACGACCAGCCCGCCTTGGTGCTGGCCGTCAGGATTGGCGTGGGTGACGGTCTCAAAGCCGCGATTGCGGCGAAGCTCCCAGGCTGGAATCAGGAAGTCGAGCTGCCTGAACGGCGGCTTCATGTCGCCCGGTTCGATCTTGAACTGTGCAATGCGGTGATCGTGCTCGAAGCCGACTGTGGCAATGCCGTCCTTGAGCGCAAGGCCTTCGGCGTCGACCTCCCATTTCTCGGCGATCAGCTGGCCCGCCTCGTCGGCCATCTGCTGCATACGGAAATTCCGGATGCCGGATGGGCGCTTGTCGGCATCATGGGTGATGGTGCCGAAGAACCAGAAACCGGTGTCGGCGACGCCGATGAAATCACTGCCGGGCTTGCGGAAACGAAACGCCGACAGCGCGCCGAAATCGCGTGACGGCGAGGTCATTTCCAGCCCGCCGACGAATTCGAGCGGGCCGAACCTCTTTTCGTCACCGCCGATATGAAACCGGTCTATCAGCCGTGCCGAGATTTCGATCGGCTCGACCGAAGCGGTGCCGGCAGCGATGGGAGGCGGCAAGGCGATGCCGGCAACGAACAGGGCTGTGGCGGCGAAAAGCGTCTGCCGAAAGCCGCCCCGCGAAACAATCATCCGGCGCGCCGCATGCCGCCGCGTCGCGTGTCGCGCATGCTTTCCTCGCCAAACAGCGAGGCCAGTTGCTCGGTCATGGCGCCCGCCAGTTCCTCGGCATCGACGATGGTGACGGCGCGGCGATAGTAGCGGGTAACGTCGTGGCCAATGCCGATGGCCAGGAGCTCGACCGGCGAGCGCGTCTCGATCAGTTCGATGACGGCCCGAAGATGCCGTTCGAGATAGTTGCCCGGATTGACCGACAGCGTCGAATCGTCGACCGGCGCGCCGTCCGAGATCATCATCAGGATCTTGCGCTGCTCCGGCCGGGCGATCAGGCGGTTGTGCGCCCACAGCAGCGCCTCACCGTCGATGTTTTCCTTGAGCAGGCCCTCGCGCATCATCAGGCCGAGATTGCGCCGCGCCCGCCGCCATGGATGGTCGGCGGATTTGTAGATGATGTGGCGCAGATCGTTGAGCCGCCCAGGATTTGGCGGCTTGCCTTCCTTCAGCCATTTCTCGCGTGCCTGCCCGCCCTTCCAGGCGCGGGTGGTGAAGCCGAGGATCTCGACCGAGACGCCGCAGCGTTCCAGCGTGCGCGCCAGAATGTCGGCGCAGGTGGCGGCGACGGTGATCGGCCGGCCGCGCATCGAGCCCGAATTGTCGAGCACCAGCGTCACCACCGTGTCGCGGAATTTGGTGTCGCGCTCCTGCTTGAAGGACAGCGGCTGCATCGGGTCGATGACGACGCGCACCAGCCGCGCCGGATCGAGATAACCCTCTTCGAGATCGAAATCCCAGGACCGGTTCTGCTGCGCCATCAGGCGGCGCTGCAGCCGGTTGGCCAGCCGGCCGACGACGCCGGACAGGTTGGCAAGCTGCTTGTCGAGGAAGGCGCGCAGCCGATCCAGCTCTTCCTCTTCGCACAGATCCTCCGCACCCACCGTCTCGTCGAAGGCGGTGGTGAAGACCTTATAATCGATCTCCTTCGACAGATTGGTGAAGGGATTGTCGTTGCGGCGCGCCTCGCCGGGCGTCTCGGCATCGGCGTCGTCATCGTCGGACAGGTCGTCGGCGGTAGCATCGGATGCCTCCATCTCGGCCGATTGCTCGTCGTCGGACGACGCCTCGGTATCGTCCGACTGCGACTGCTCGGAGCCGGAATCGTCTTCGCCGCCCTCCTCGCTCTGGTCCTCGCCTTGCGGCTGGTTTTCATCGTTGTCTTCGGAGTCTTCGGTCTCCTGGTCGTCACCGAGTTCCTCGGCCATTTCCATGGAAGCCAGCATCTCGCGCACGACACGGGCGAAGGCCTGCTGGTCGTCGAGCTTTGCCGACAGTCCGTCGAGATCGGCACTTGCCTTCTCCTCGACCCAAGGGCGCCAGAGGTCGACCAGCCGCTCGCCGCTCTTCGGCACGGCGCGGCCGGTCAGCTTTTCGCGCACCATCAGGGCCAGCGCTTCCTCGATCGGCGCATCGGCCTTGTCCTTGACATCGATGAGGTTGGCCCTGGCGTATTTGTCCTCGAGCATCGAGCCGATATTGTTGGCCACACCCTGCATGGCGCGCGAGCCGATCGCCTCGACGCGGGCCTGCTCGACCGCATCGTAGATGGCGCGGGCCTGTTTGCCCTCCGGCGCCAGCCTGGTGTGGATGCGCGTGTCGTGGCAGGCGCGCTTCAGCGCCATGGAATCGCCGAGCCCTCGGGTGATGGCGATGTCGGCCTTCGAGGCTTTCTTCGGCAGTTCAGGCAACCGGGCGCGGCTGCCGGCGAGCGCCGGCCGATCCTTGGCGAAACCGACCTCGAGGTCCTTGTCGCCGGCAATCGCGCGCATGCAGACGGTGACGGCGCGCTTGAAGCTGTCGGCTTCAGACCCCGTCTTCGACTTGTTACGCGTGTTGTCGCCCGGACCCGCCATCGATCATTCCCCGACGCATGACCCCGAAAATCGGAAACGATTTTCGGAAAGGATCATGCGCGAAATCAAAGTTCTACAGCGTCCGTCGCGCGTCCAATTGGACGCGCGGCGCTGTAGCGCACGACCTTGTCCGAAAAGCGTTGCGACTTTTCAGAGCCATGCTTAGCCCAGAACCACGTTGGCGGCGCTCTCCGGCAAATCCTGGCCGAAGGCGCGCTGGTAGAACTCGGCCACGAGCGAGCGTTCCAGCTCGTCGCACTTGTTGAGGAAGGTCAGCCTGAACGCCATGCCGATATCGCCGAAGATCTCGGCATTCTCAGCCCAGGTGATGACCGTGCGCGGGCTCATGACGGTCGACAGGTCGCCATTGATGAAGGCCGAACGCGTCATGTCGGCGACACGCACCATCTTGCTGACGATCTCCTTGCCCTTGGCATCGCGATAGTGCTTGGCCTTGGCCAGCACGATGTTCACCTCATTGTCGTGCGGCAGATAGTTCAGCGTGGTGACGATCGACCAGCGGTCCATCTGCGCCTGATTGATCTGCTGGGTGCCGTGATAGAGGCCGGTGGTATCGCCGAGACCGACGGTGTTGGCGGTCGAGAACAGCCGGAACGCCGGATGCGGGCGGATGACCCGGCTCTGGTCGAGCAGCGTCAGCCGGCCGGACGATTCCAGCACGCGCTGGATGACGAACATCACGTCCGGGCGGCCGGCATCGTACTCGTCGAAGCACAGCGCGACATTGTGCTGGTAGGCCCAGGGCAGGATGCCGTCGCGGAATTCCGTGATCTGCAGCCCTTCCTTGACGACGATTGCGTCCTTGCCGACGAGGTCGATGCGGCTGACATGACTGTCGAGATTGACGCGCACCATGGGCCAGTTGAGGCGGGCGGCGACCTGCTCGATATGTGTCGACTTGCCGGTGCCGTGATAGCCCGACACCATGACGCGGCGGTTGTAGGCAAAGCCGGCGAGGATCGCCATCGTCGTGTTCTTGTCGAACAGATAGTCGGGATCGATGTCGGGCACATGCTCGCTCGTCACGGAATAGGCCGGCACCACCATTTTGGACTCGAAGCCGAATTTCTCCTTCACCGGCACGGTGGTGTCGGGCAGGTTGGCGATGTCGCGATCGACCTTGTTCATCTTTATCAACGTCTCCACGGGCGAAGCGCCTGATTTCGCCGGCAATCGATTTTGTCCGGGGGCGGTCTTAGAGCCTTTTCCAACCTTATGAAAGTTGGAAAACGACACGGACCGTAAGGTCGCTCAGCACAATCCTGCCTGCTTGAGCACGCGATAGGCCTGGAGCACATCGCGGAACCGGTCTTCCGAACCTCTGTCGCCGCCATTCGCATCCGGATGGTGGCGTTTCACCAGTTCCTTATAACGCGCCTTGATATCCTTGCCAGTCGCCTTTGTATCAAGGCCAAGCGTTTCCAGCGCCTTGGCCTCAAGCGGCTTGGCCTTGCGCTCACGCGCCTCGCGCGGGTCCTTCGGGCCTTTGAACAGGTCGAACGGATCGCGCATGCGGTTGTAGTAGCCGGCGCGGCCGGAACGCTGCTGGGCGAAATCGGGCGAGGAGCGCGTCGAGGCGCCGTTGACGCCCATCTTCCATGTCGGCCGGTGGCCGGTCATCGCTTCCTTCTGGAAGCGGGCGATCTCAGTATCGGGGACACCGGAGAAATAATTGAAGCCCTTGTTGTACTCGCGCACATGATCGAAGCAGAACTGAAAATACTCGCCCTCCTTCATGCGCCCGACCGGCGCGCGATGGGTGCCGGCCTCCTTGCAACCGTCCCACTGGCAGATCGGCGAACGAGACTTCAGCTCCGCATCCTTCTCAGGGCGGATGCGAATTTTCTCGAAATATTTGGGGTACGGTTTCATCTCACCCATTTATGGGCTGTTCGCCGGTGCGAAACAAGAATTGACATTTTCGCGATGATCGCCCTAACCGCTGAATCGCGGCATAAAGCGGGCGATCGGCGAATTTTGTCGCGACGGCGGCGCCGCGCGTCCTTCCAGACGCGCAAAGGCCGCCGATTTTCGGGGGTTGCACCCGCCATATGTGGTGAAGGGAAGTAAGAATGTCCATACAGTCGACGATGGAAGGCAAGTTGAAGAAGGCGTTCTCGCCGGAGCGGCTGGTCATCATCAACGAAAGCCATCTCCATGCCGGCCATCACCATCAGGACTCCGACCATCACGGCACCTATGACGGCACCGGTGAGACGCATTTTCGCGTCCGCATCGTCTCCTCAGCCTTTGCCGGCATGAGTCGCATCGAGCGCCACCGCGCGGTCAACGCATTGCTGGCCGACGAATTGAAGGCTGGTGTCCATGCGCTGGCGATCGAGCCGGCCGCGCCGGACGAAAAGACCAGGTGGTAGACCTCAGCCGAGCGCTGCCTTCAGGAAAATCATCACCGCACCGGTCAACGCGTCGCCTTCGTCGCCGAAATCGCGATTGATCGACATGTGCGAATAGGCGCTGCCATCGAACAGTGTCACCTCCGTTCCAGTCGCCCGCAGGCGCTCGGCGAAGGCCCGTGAGGCTGCCGCACGACCCGCTGCGCGCGAATAGGCGATGAAGGTCGCCGGATGTTTGCGGCTCCCGACATGGGTGGCAGGCGACAGCGTTCGCCACTGCGCCGGGTCGGGAAAGGCCTTCGCATAGGCCCGTGTCATGCTGCCGCTCCTCGCAAGCGCCTCCAGGTCATAAGCCCTGGTATCGTTCAGAACCAGCGCCGCGACGCCGGGCAGACCGCCGCGCAGCCCGGTCAGTGCGGCGAGATGGCTGCCGGCCGAATGGCCCATCACCGCAATCCGGTTCGGATCGCCGCCGTATCTGGCGATGTTGGCGCGCACGTAGCGATAGGCCTGCTCGACATCGTTGGCTTGGGTGGAGACATCAGCCTCAGGCAGCATCCGGTAGTCGATCGAGACGAAGCAGAAGCCATTGTCGAGCAGGAAGTCCGGCTTGACGTCGACGTTGGTGCGATTGCCGGCTCGCCAGGCACCGCCATGGATGAAAACGATCACAGGCAGGGAGCTGGCGCCGGCGCGCGCGTAGATGTCGAGCCTGGCCGGACCGTAGTCGACAGTTTGCGGAGATGGCGAAAGCCGGCGCGATGCCGCCGAAGCGCTGGCCGTCGACAAAGCCATCGTCATCAAAAGCAGGGTTCGCCGATCGATCACCGTCACCTCCAGACAGCCCGGTCGAAAGTGCACGCCGGCGCGGCGAACGTCCAGGATTGATTAGCCGCGAAAGAACCTATTAGAACTAAATCTCGCCGGCCGGCCTGATCCTCAGCCTTGCAATCCGGTTCTTGTCGCGCTTCATGACGACGAAGCGCTTGCCGTGAAAGGTGAAAGCCTGCTTCTCGTCCGGGATCAATTGCGTCTCGTGGATGACGAGACCGGCAATGGTGGTGGCTTCTTCGTCCGGCAGGTCCCAGTCGAGCGCGCGGTTCAGGTCGCGGATCGACACAGTGCCGTCGACGACGACGGAGCCGTCGGCTTCCTGCTTGACGCCCTGCATGTCGATATCGTGCTCGTCGGCGATCTCGCCGACGATCTCCTCGATGATGTCCTCCAGCGTCACCAGCCCCTCGACCTCGCCATACTCGTCGACGACGATAGCGAAATGCGCCTTGCGCCGCAGGAAGGCGTTGAGCTGTTCCTGCAGCGTCGTGGTATCGGGCACGAACCACGGTTTTGAAGCGATCTTCATCACATCGATCTTGGAAAAGTCGTTGCCGACATCGTTCAACGCGCGCAGCAGGTCCTTGGCGTGCAGCACGCCGACGATGTTGTCGAGCGAGCCCTTCCACAAGGGCATGCGGGTATGCGGGCTCTGCAGGATCTCGCGCACCACCGCTTCCGGCGGATTGTCGGCATTGACCGAGCGCATGTTGGTGCGATGGACCATGACATCGGACACTTCGAGCTCATCGAGATCGGACAGGCGACCGATGCGGGCGCGATCCTCGCGCACCACCTGTCCGTCGCGACGAAAATCGTCGACGGCGCCCCGCGATTCATCATGGTTCGAATGCTGCGGCTCGATGCGCTGCAATTCATAGCCGAAGGCGGCGAGCAGGCGCGCGCGAAAGGCAAAGGCGAGCAGGCCGAGCCCGGCAAGGACAGCAGCGACAATCCAGCCGGCCTCGCTCATCCCGGTCGGCCTCTCGGCTGACCCGGTCGGCCTCCCGGCCGACCCGGGCGGCTGTTCTGCTGACCCGGATGGTTCTCCCTCAGAAACGACAGCACTTCCGACGCCGGCACATCCTTGGCGATGAAGGCCTGGCCGATGCCGCGCGTCAGGATGAAGGTCAGCGCGCCGCGCGACACCTTCTTGTCCTGGGCGATAAAGGCAAGCAGCGCCTCGGCGTCAGGCAATTCACCCGGAATATCGGCCATGCGCCAGGGCAGGCCAACGGCGCGAAGATGCGCCTCGACGCGCGCCGCATCGTCGGGACTTGCCAGGTTGAGGCGTGACGAAAAGCGATAGGCCAGCGCCATGCCGATGGCGACGCCCTCGCCGTGGACGAGACGGGCGCTGTCATATCGGGTGGCGGCCTCGAGCGCGTGGCCGAACGTGTGGCCGAGATTGAGCAGCGCGCGGTCGCCGGTCTCGAACTCGTCGCGGCCGACGACATCGGCCTTGGCGCGGCAGGCCTCGGCGATGGCCTCGGTCCGCTGCGGGCCGCCGGCGAACACCTTGCCCCAGTTTTCCTCCAGCCACGCGAAGAAGTCGGGGCGATCGATGAGCCCGTACTTGGCGAGTTCGGCATAACCCGCCCGGAATTCCCGGATCGGCAGCGTGTCGAGCACTTCGGTGTCGGCCAGCACCAGTTTCGGCTGATGGAAAACGCCGACGAGGTTCTTGCCGCGCGCACTGTTGATGCCGGTCTTGCCGCCGACGGAAGAGTCGACCTGCGCCAGCAGCGAAGTCGGGATCTGCACGAAATTCATGCCGCGGCGCACGATGCCGGCGGCGAAGCCGGCCAGATCGCCGATGACACCGCCACCGAGAGCGACGACGACGTCGCCGCGTTCCAGTCTCGCGGCGAGCACGCCGTCCACCACCTCTTCGAGATGCGCGAAACTCTTGGTCTTTTCTCCCGCCGGCAAAGTAATGACCGCAGGCTGGATGCCGCCCTTTTCGAGGCCGGCCTTCAACGTCTCGAGGTGGGCGGCGGCGACATTGACGTCGGTGATCACCGCGGCGCGCGTGCCGGGCAGGCGGCGCGAAATCTCGGTGCCGGCGCGCAACAGCAGGCCGGAGCCGATCAATATGTCATAGGCGCGATCGCCGAGCCCGACTTCGACGGTGACTGTCGCGTTGCTTTTCACGGGCGCACCTCGCCTGTCGCGGCTGCCACGCCGAAATACCCGCAAAGCGCGTTCACCACCTCGGCGGCGATGACCTCCTTGCGATCGTCGCGGGTCGGCACGGTAACATCGGCGGTTGCGTAGACCGGATAGCGCTCGGCCATCAACCGCGCGATCACGGCACGGGGATCGGCGCTTTTCAGGAGCGGCCGGTTCTGCTTCTTGGAAACGCGGTCCATCAACAGGTCGATCTCGGCCTTCAGCCATACCGACACGCCATGGCCGGCAATGGCCTCCCGCGTCGGCGCGCTCATGAAGGCGCCGCCGCCCGTCGACAGCACCTGCGGGCCGTGTTCCAATATGCGCAGGATGACGCGCTGCTCCAGCGCCCGGAACTCGGGCTCGCCATAGCGTTCGAACAGTTCCGGGACGCTCATTCGCGACACGCTTTCGATTTCCTGATCACTGTCCATGAAAGGCAGTCCCAGCATCCCCGCCACCTTGCGGCCGATCGCCGTCTTGCCGGCGCCCATCAGGCCGACAAAGACAATGGAACGGCTGCCCAGCCGGCCGAGCAGCGCGGCATGGCTCTCATCGGGAGGATTGGCTGGCAACGCGTTCATGACACCATTATGTTTCTAAGCAGGTTCCGCAAAGCTATCCCAGGTTTTGCGACAGAACCTGCGACAAGCCAAAGAATCCAGGCAGGCATTTTCGGGCTAGCCCACGAATGCCTGCTTAGACCCCTCTTTGCCGGCGTATCGACATCAAAAGCCTGATTGCGTCAAGCGTGGCGCCGCCGCACGTCGTCCGCGCTTCGCCCTTGAATTGGCCGGATTGGCGTCTCATAAGGGCACTGGGTTTGGAAACGCAGAACAACAAGACGGGCGAAAATTGATGCCGACACTGTTCCGCTTTGTCGTGACGCTCACGATTCTGGCCGGCATTGTCTATGGCGCGATGTTCGCTCTGGCGATGTTCGTCGAGCCGAGAAAGGCCGAAATGAGCGTGCGCATCCCTCCCGAAAAGCTCATTCCCAAGAAGAACTGAGAGACATGAACAGCGCGGCCCGCATCGAAGCCTTTCTGGAAATGATGAGCGCCGAGCGCGGCGCTGCCGAAAATACGCTTTCCAGCTATCGCCGCGACCTCGAAGACGCGTCAGCCGAGATCGACGGCGGGCTCGCTGGTGCCGCCGCTGCCGATATCCGCAACTATCTCGACGAGATAGCCGCACGCGGCTTTGCCGCCACCTCGCAGGCACGCAAGCTGTCGGCGATGCGCCAGTTCTTCAAGTTCCTCTACGCCGAGGGTCTGCGCGGCGACGACCCGACCGGAACCCTGGACAGTCCGAAGAAGGGCCGGCCGCTGCCGAAGACGATGAGCGAGGCCGACACCGGCCGGCTGATCGACCGTGCGGCGCAGGAGGCAGCTGGCGCCTCGCTGAACGATGGCGACGGCCTGGCGGCGCTGCGCCTGCATGCGCTGGTCGAGGTGCTCTACGCCACCGGCCTGCGGGTTTCCGAACTGGTCGGCCTGCCGGTGACGGTGGCGCTGCGCGACGATCGTTTCTTCATGGTGCGCGGCAAGGGTGACAAGGAACGCATGGTGCCGCTGTCGGCAAAGGCGCGCATCGCTATGCGGGCCTGGCTCGCTGCCCGGGCAACGGTGCCGGCTTTGGCGGATAGCCCGTTCCTGTTTCCGGCGGCAAGCGACAGCGGCTATCTATCGAGACAGGTCTTCGCCCGCGACCTGAAGGGCCTTGCCGCGCGGGCCGGCATCGCCTCGGCGAAAATATCGCCGCATGTGCTGCGCCATGCTTTTGCCAGCCATCTCTTGCAGAACGGCGCCGATCTCAGGGCCGTGCAGCAGTTGCTTGGCCATGCCGATATTTCAACGACGCAGATTTACACACATGTGCTGGAGGAGCGGCTGGTGCGGCTGGTCAACGATCATCATCCGCTTGCCGACTAGGCGTCATATCGCTATGTGAGGACGACGTTCCACCGCCCGGAGCCTCTATTTTCCAGGTTCCGTCAGTCATTGCCTCCCGGCTTATCGGTCCGCCCAAGAATGTACAATTACCTCGATTTCGAAAAGCCGGTCGCCGATCTCGAAGGCAAAATCCTCGAGTTGAAGAAGCTCGCCGAGAATGGCGAGGCGGTCGATGTCGGCGATGAGATCAGCCGTCTCGAGAAACGCGTGCGCGACGCATTGCGCGACACTTACAAGGCACTGACCCCGTGGCAGAAGGTGCAGGTGGCGCGCCATCCGGACAGGCCGCATTGCGTCGACTACATCAAGGGGCTGTTCAACGATTTCACGCCGCTTGCCGGCGACCGCAATTTCGGCGAGGACCAGGCGATCGTCGGCGGCTTCGCCCGCTTCCGCGGCGAGCCGGTGGCGATCATCGGCCAGGAAAAGGGTTCGGACACGGCCAGCCGGCTGAAGCATAATTTCGGCTCGGTGCGGCCGGAGGGCTATCGCAAGGCGGTGCGGCTGATGGAACTCGCCGACCGCTTCAATATCCCGTTGCTGACGCTGGTCGACACGGCCGGCGCCTATCCCGGCGTCAATGCCGAGGAGCGCGGCCAGGCCGAAGCCATCGCCCGCTCGACCTCGGCCTGTCTTCGCCTGAAGGTGCCGTCGATCTCGGTGGTCATCGGCGAAGGCGGCTCGGGCGGTGCCATCGCGATCGCCACCGCCAACCGCGTCTACATGCTCGAACACGCCATCTATTCGGTGATCTCGCCGGAAGGCGCCGCCTCGATCCTGTGGCGCGACACCACCCGCTCGAAGGATGCGGCGACCAACATGAAGATCACCGCTCAGGATCTGCTGGAGCTGAAGATCATCGACGCCATCGTTCCCGAACCGCTCGGCGGCGCTCATCGTGGCCCGGAAACGGTGATTGCCGCCACCGGCGATTTCATTGCCAAAACGATGAAGGAATTCTCCGGCGCCAACACCGATTTTCGTGAGCAGCGCCGCGAGAAATATCTGGCTATGGGGCGAAACCTCTAGACTATGATCCCGAACCGAAGCTCAGCGCAGCAAAAAGTGGGTACCGGTTTTCGCAAAAGGCGTGGTCGAACAAGGGGATTCAGGCCGGCCGATTTCAGTCGGACGGACCGCCGGACGGTTTCGACGCCGCAATGTGGCGAGATTAAGCACCTTCGCCACAAAAATGCCGCTGCACTCGTTTCAATCGGATTGCCGTAAGGCCCGGCGCTGCGGTAAGGAATTTTCAAGGTTAACGGGCTTAGGGTTGGGCCTGTCGGCCCTGATGCCTGCGGTCCGAAAGAAAAGACATAGCCATGTTTGCCAAGCTTGCCCGCACCGCACTTGTGATTGCCGCGATAGGCGTCGCTGGCTGCAACGATTCTTCGATGAAGGATTTTGCCCCCCACGCCAACAAGCCGTTGCCCGAAAAAATCCTGGCCAGCATGAAGGCCAAGGGGATGACCCGCACCTCGCCGGTGATGGCCCGCATCTTCAAGGAAGAGGGCAAGCTCGAAATCTGGAAGGCCAAGACCAACGGCCGCTATGACTTGGTCGCCAGCTACGACATCTGCAAATGGTCGGGCAAGCTGGGTCCCAAATACGCCGAAGGCGACCGCCAGGCGCCGGAGGGCTTCTATACGGTCCGTCCGGCGCAGATGAATCCGCGGTCGAGCTACCACCTTGCCTTCAACATCGGCTATCCCAACGTCTACGACCGCGCCAATGGCCGCACCGGTTCCCATCTGATGGTCCATGGCGCCTGCTCGTCGTCGGGCTGTTATTCGATGACCGACGCGCAGATCGAGCAGATCTACGCCTTCGGCCGCGACGCTTTCCAGGGCGGGCAGACCGAGTTCCAGATCCAGGCCTTTCCGTTCCGCATGACCGCCGCCAACATGGCGCGTTATCGCAAAGACCCGAACTACGAATTCTGGAAGATGCTGAAGGTCGGCTACGACAATTTCGAGATCACGAAAGTGCCGCCGAAGGTCGATGTCTGCGAGAAGCGCTATGTCTTCAACCAGGTCGCGCCTGACGGCGAGACCTTCGATCCGACCGGCGCCTGCCCCGCGACGACGCAGCCGGATTCGCTGAAGAGCGCCTTCAATGCCTACCAGAGCACCTACGAGGCGGCTTTCAACGGCGCGGTCAAGGCCAGCGTGCCGGCGCCCAAGCCGACCATCGGCGGGATCAAGGAAGCCAGCATCGTTTCCGAGTGGTCGAAGAAACGCGCCCGTGGCGAACGCGTGCCGATCGATCCGCCGTCGTTCAACGCCGACGGCTCGGTGACCGAGACGGCGCGCATGGGCCGCATCGATTCGCCGGCGGGCCGCAAGATGGCCGCGCTCGACGCGGAGAAGGCCGCCAAGCAGAAGGCCAAGGAGCAAAGGCTTGCCGCGATAGAAGCGGCCAAGGCCGAGAAAGAGGCGGCCAAGGCTCAGGCTCTGGCCGAAAAGCAAACGGCCAGGATCAATTCGCTGGCCGAAGAGGAGGAGGCCAGGGCCGCTGCCGAAGCGCCTGTCGCTACCGCGACAATCGCGTCGTCCCCCGATGCCGCCCCGGCCGCAACGCAGGCGGCGAATGCCGGTGAAAGCCGGACGACAAGGCTGAAGAAGAAGCTGCTCGGCATGTTCGGCGGCTGAGCTTCATGGCTGAACACGGAGATGGGGGCCAGGAAGACAGGCCCTCAACC
>NZ_JBVVPV010000036.1:0-66439 GCF_055811735.1 Mesorhizobium sp. WSM4850
TCGCCCTCCGGTCATGGTGGCGACCACCGAAGCGATACCCGCCTCTGGAAAATACACTTGCTCAATCGGCTGATATGCAATCTCCAACTGGGCTTTGATACCAAGTTCGACACGATGCATTGACGGCCGTAACAGCGCGAAATCTTCTGGGGAGAGGGCTTTCAACACGCGGTTGCGCAGGAGGACTTGGGACATAGCTCTCTCCCAGACGGGCAAGAGCAGGTACCCTCTCACTGTCGGCTGCATCCGAAGCATTGACGGCCGATGTCAGATCATAGGCTCAATTACGCGAATGGCAAATCCGGCGCTCGCCGTTCGCAGAGCTATGATCGGTTCTAACCCGGGCAGGGCCACGAACTTGGGGCATAGACTGACCCCGCCCGGGGAAGTTTAGATGCCCAAGTCCAGCTGCATCTTTGCAGCGGCCCGAGCATGGTTGATCAGCGCCAGCCAGTTGCCCTCGACGGCTGCTCGCCTGAAAGCTGGTAGCTCGGCCTCGTCGATCTGTTCCATCCAGCGCTTCCTCTGGGAATTATCAACTGCAGCGCTTTTCCTTTTCGCCACAGACTGTAGCTGTGGTGCATGCTGCTTTCGATCGAAGACCTGCTGAAATCCTATTCCGGCCCGGAAGGCCCGGTGCCGGTCCTGCGGGGCGTGACACTCTCGCTCGACGCCGGCGAGACGCTGGCGCTGACCGGCGAATCCGGTTCGGGCAAGAGCACGCTGCTCCACCTCGTGGCAGGACTGGACGCTGCCGACGGCGGGCGCGTAGGGCTTGATGGGCAGGAGGTCACCGCGCTCGACGACAGTGGTCGCGCCCGGCTCAGGCGAAGCACGGTGGGCATTATCTTCCAGCAGTTCAATCTCATCCCCTCCCTGGACGTCGCCGCCAACATCGCCTTTCAGGCACGTCTGATCGGCACGCCGGAACCGCAGGAGCTTTCACGACTCGCCCACGCACTGGGCCTGGAGCCGCATCTGCGGAAATACCCCGAGCAGTTGTCCGGCGGCCAGCAGCAGCGCGTGGCGATCGCCCGCGCGCTCGCGGCGCGGCCGAAGCTGATCCTCGCGGATGAGCCGACCGGCAACCTCGACGAGGCGACAGCGGACGGGGTGATGGAGCAATTCCTCGCGCTCGTGGCGGAGACCGGCGCAGCGCTCCTGATGGTAACCCACTCCCCGCGTCTTGCGGCACGTCTCGGGCGCCGGGCGCATCTCAGCCAGGGCCGCCTTGCATGACCGGCGCTGTCCTCGAGGCACTGGCTTCGCACTGGCGACGCAACCGGCTTCAATTGCTGACGCTGGTGCTCGGCCTCGCGCTGGCGACGGCCCTCTGGTCAGGCGTGCAGGCGATCAACGCCGAGGCACGCGCGAGCTATGATGCAGCTGCCGCTACGCTGGCCGAAGGCCGGTTCCACCAGCTGATGCCGCGCGAGGGGGATTCCATGCCCCAGGCGCTTTTCGTCGCGTTGCGCCGTGCCGGCTGGCTGGTCAGTCCGGTGGTGGAGGGAAGGCTGCGCGTCGGCGGCACCGCCGTGAGGCTGGTCGGCGTCGATCCGCTGACCGCGCCGCCGAGTTCCGCTGCAAGCGAAGCACTGGCCCGCACCGACCTCAACCGCTTCTTGCGCGCGGAAACGCTGGTCGCCGGCCCGGAAATGGCCGCGCTCCTTGAGGCGAACATGCCCAACCCGGTTCTGGTCGATCAGGCGGTCGCGCCGGGCAGCGTGCTCGCCGATATCGGCGTCGTCCAGAAGTTGCTTGGCCGCGCCGGGCGCATCAGCCGCCTGATCGTCCTGCCGGAGCAGCCCTTACGGCAACAGCCGCTGGCGGATATCGCACCGGACCTCTTACTCCAGCGTGCGGACGGTGCGACCGATGTCGGCCGGCTCACCGACAGCTTCCATCTCAACCTCACGGCGTTTGGCTTCCTCAGCTTCGCGGTAGGCATCTTCATCGTCCACGGTGCGATCGGCCTTGCTTTCGAGCAGCGGCGTGGCGTGATCCGCACCCTGCGCGCCCTCGGCGTGCCGCTCCGCCGCCTGGTCGTCCTGATGATCGCCGAGCTTGTCGTGCTGGCGACGCTTGCCGGCGCGCTCGGCATCACGCTCGGCTATCTCATCGCAGCGCTCCTGCTGCCGGACGTGGCCGCGACGATACGGGGCCTCTATGGCGCCGACGTTGCAGGCACGCTGCAGATCCGCCGGGCATGGTGGCTTTCGGGAATCGGCATGGCGCTCGGCGGCGCATTGCTCGCCGCCGCGAGCGCGTTGTGGCGGCTGGCGCGGATGCCAGTCGTTGCGAGCGCCGGCGGCCGCGCCTGGGCGCTGGGCTCGGGACGGACGCGAACGCTCCAGGCTGCAGCCGCGGTCGTGCTGCTCGCGGCGGCGGGCGTGCTGGCCGTCACTGGGGGCGGGCTGGCCGCCGGCTTCGCGCTGCTTGCCTGTCTACTGCTCGGCGCAGCACTTGCACTGCCGCCTTGCCTGGCGGCAATCCTTCGTCTTGGCGAAGCACAAGCCGTTCGCGCCATGGCGCAATGGTTCTGGGCCGATACGCGTCAGCAACTGCCCGGCCTCGGGCTTGCACTGATGGCCCTGCTGCTAGCCATGGCTGCGAATGTCGGCGTTTCCACCATGGTCTCGAGCTTCCGCCTGACCTTTGTCGGCTTCCTCGACCAGCGCCTGTCAGCCGAACTGTACGTCGATGCGGACGCGGTCGCGGACCGGGCGGCTATGGAACGTTTTCTCGAAGCGCACGCTGACGCCGTGCTGCCGATCATGTCGGTCGAAGCGACGCTCGCCGGCTTGCCGGCGGAGATTTTCGGGGTGCGTGTCGGCTACACCTACCGCGAAAACTGGCGCTTCCTCGACGCAATCCCCGCCGTCTGGGACGAGATCGAAGCGGGCAGGGCGGTCGTAATCAACGAGCAGCTCTCGCGCCGCGCCGCGCTGCACGTCGGCCACACGCTGGCGCTCGGCCCCGGGCTGTCGCTGCCGGTCGCGGGCGTCGTCGGCGATTACGGAAATCCCATCGGCCAGGCCATCGTCGGCGAGGCGCTGTTTCGCCAGACGTTCCCAGCCATCGAGCCGAGCCGCTATGGCGTTCGCACCGGCAATCCTCAGGGCCTGCGCCGGGCGCTCACGGAGGCGTTCGACGTTCCACCCGCGCGCATCATCGACCAGGCGGCGATCAAGGCGTTCTCGCTGTCGGTGTTCGAGCGCACCTTCTCCGTGACTGATGCGCTGAACGTGCTGACGCTGGCGGTTGCCGCGTTTGCAATCCTGATGAGCCTGCTCACGCTGGCGGCGATGCGACTGCCGCAGATGGCGCCCGTATGGGCGATGGGGACCACCCAGCGCCGGCTTGCCGGGCTAGAAATCCTGCGTACCGTCCTGCTTGCCGCGATCACGGCCGTGTTGGCCTTGCCGCTGGGCCTGGCGCTCGCCTGGGTCTTGCTTGCCATTGTCAATGTCGAGGCGTTCGGCTGGCGCCTGCCGATGTACCTGTTTCCAGTCGAATACATCCGCCTGATGCTCTTCGCGCTCGCCGCCGCGCTGCTCGCCGCGCTCTGGCCAGCGTGGCGGCTGTCGCGCATGGAGCCGACCGGGCTGCTGAGGATATTCGCCAATGAACGCTAGGGCGCTCATTTTCCTGCTGCTGGGTGTCGGCAATGCCTTCGCCCAGGGCTTTGCCGGGCTCGGCACAGACGCCGAAGGCTTCGCCGTTCCGGAACCGGGCAAGCGGTTCGAGTTCCCGCAGGATCATGGAGCCCATCCGGACTACCGGATCGAGTGGTGGTATCTGACCGCGAACCTCACCGGGCCCGACGGCGCGGACTACGGCCTGCAATGGACGCTGTTCCGCTCGGCGCTCGCGCCGGGCGAGGCCGAGGGATGGGAGAGCCCGCAGGTGTGGTTCGGCCATGCCGCTGTGACCAGCGCCGCGACCCACCTCTCAACGGAGCGTTTCGCGCGCGGCGGCATCGGCCAGGCGGGTGTGATTGCCAAGCCCTTCGCGGCCTGGATCGACGCCTGGCAGATGGAGGGCGACAGCCTGGACCGACTTCAGCTCAGCGCGACCGGCAATGACTTCGCCTACGACATCGCGATGCATGCCGAAGGCCCGCTCGTCTTCCACGGCGCCGGCGGCTACTCGGTCAAGTCGGCGAAAGGGCAGGCGAGCTACTACTATTCCCAGCCCTTTTTCTCAGTTGAGGGAAAGATTAGTCTGCCGGAAGGTGAGATCCCGGTGCGCGGCACCGCGTGGCTCGATCGCGAATGGTCGTCGCAGCCGCTGGCGGACGACCAAAACGGTTGGGATTGGTTCTCGCTTTCCTTTGACACAGGCGAGAAGCTGATGGGTTTCCGCCTGCGCGATGCCGCTGGCAGCGGCTTCACCTCCGCCACCTGGATCGCGGCGGACGGTGCCGTGACGCCCTACGGCGACGGCAAGCTCGTTGCGACCCCGCTGGAGACGAGCTGGGTGGAGGGGCGCGAAATTCCTACGCGCTGGCGTCTCGTCTTGCCCGACCGTACGCTCGACGTCACCGTCGGCGCGATCAACTCTCAGGCTTGGATGGGTCTCAGCATCCCCTATTGGGAAGGTCCGGTGCGGGTGGCCGGCACACACCCTGGCAAGGGCTATCTCGAGATGACGGGCTACCAGCGACGATGACCGTGGACCCCGGCTGTGCCTGCGCGTCAGATCGTCATGGACAACTCCCGGGATACCAAGTCGCGGCACCGATAGTTAGCGATGCGGTATATCGGATCACCCAGCATTGGCTATTGTTGTCGCTTGGCAGTTAATTGTAAGAATGCGGCGATTTGGTTGAGCCTTGGCATTTAATTGTGGGATCCAGGTGATCTGATTCTCAAATTAACTGCATTTGAGACGAGACTCTCGACCTGCGGGCTTGGGCTGTCATGTTCTCGGCAGCGTCAGTGAATTATTCGCGACCGCTTTGGACGTGACGCTATGGGCTACGCCGCCACAGCACTGGACGGTCCGTGCTCGGTCCCCGACGGATTCCGCGAACTGGCCGAGAAGGAGTTGTAAAGTGCAGCGGCCTACCCCGCGCGGCGAATTTCCTCTCGCTTCGGAAGCTTCCAGTTTGGTCTTGGGAAATGACAGGTGTAGCCATTGGGATAGCGCTCGAGGTAGTCCTGATGCTCCGGCTAGGCCTCCCAGAAATCGCTGACCGGCACCACCTCGGTCACGACCTTACCGGGCCAGAGCCCGGATGCTTCGACATCGACGATGGTGTCTTCCGCAACGTGCAGCCTAGCCCCAATCCAAGCCGGATGGAATTCGCCCACGCTCGTATGCGCCTGCAAACGGGTATCGCGTGCCTCAGGACTCTGACGAACTGACACACTCCGCTGGCCTGCCTCGTCGCTCCTCGACGCGATACGGGGGAGGCATTCAGCATCGTGCTCTGCTGGCTACTCTCACCGTCGTTGTCAACAAACCCCAGCGGCGCTAAGCTCCACGCTAGGATCAGGCAATGGAAGTACCGATGTCGGAGCAGATGCACGCCAGGTTTCTCCATCGGCTTGTCGCCCTGTTTTTCATCCTTCTTCTCGGCGCGCATCCCGCCAGCGCCCAGAACCGCCCCGCTCTGACCCCGCTGTTCGACACTCCTGGTCTTGCCGCCGAGGCGTTGAAAGCCATCGCCGAGCGCATCGGGCGCGAGCCGCGGGTCGCGCTGGTGGATATCCGGGGCTCTGAGATAACTGTGCATGTGCAGGGCGCGCGCCCCCATCATCTCGACAAGTGGACCTGGATACGCGGCCGCGGCTTGATCATGGGCATGACGACGCAGATCCGCGGCCCGGAGATCGCCCAGCCGCTCGTAGCGACGCTCGACCCGACAACCGTCCTTTTTCCACTCGAACGCCTGCCGCTCGACGACCTGCCCGCACTGATCGACCGGATCTCGCCCCGCGCCATGCTTGAAGAGCCAGCACTTCCGCAGTCCATTCGGATCGAGCGGCAACTCCTGCTCGTGGGCGGCACCCGCTTGGGCGAGGCGCGGATCATGGTCCACTGGAACACCGGGCGCGAAAGCTCCTACGTTTACCTCAACATGGACGGCAGCATCCACACGGCCGATGTCTCGGGCACCTTTCGCGCCCGCGGCCTCGACATAGCGCGGGACGACTGGCATCTGCCGATGGCGGCGCAGGATCTCGCGTTCCTTGGCTCCCTCCGCAGCATCGTTCGAGTCGAGATCGAGCCGCGAGACATCGACGTGAGCTACATGGACCCGCAGAGCCGCAGCCGGGCCACGGGCATGCGCTGGACGCTGAACGGCCTGAGCGTCAACGCGCCGCTTATGGAGATGCCCGCCACGATGCGGCCGCCGACCGAGGATGTGTTCGCCTTCACTGATATCGACTTCGCCATGCTGCCCGCGCTCAAGGCGGCGGTGCTGGAGAAGGTGAACGAGCCCGGCACGCAGGTGCTCAAGATCGTGGCAAACCGTCCGATCACCGGCATCGGCGCGCCGCGGCTTGTCTGGACGCTTACCGTCGGCGACCCGGCGAAGCAGGGAAACTGGATCACCCGGACCGAAGGCGAGGCATGGCAGGTCGTAGCAAGTCCTGCCGGCGAGATTCTGCGGGTAATCCTTCCCCCCGGCCGCCGCCCGGCAGTGGACTGGTGGACGCCCGCCAACCTGCGCAACGTGATCGACCGGCTCGTTTCCACCTTTCCGGTCCGCCATCCCTTCCGCGAGATCGTGCTCGATCCCCAAGGCGGTAGGGCCCATGCCGTCGACGGGGGCGACCTGACGCTGTCGCGGGAATTCAGCATCACCGCGCACGAAATCTCCGTGTCCTCCATTGGAGGCGGGCGCCATGGCGGGGTGGACGGGACTTGGTTCACCCTGGATGCGCTCGATGGCTACAGCGCGGAAGTGATTTTCGACCTCGTCTCTCGCACGTTTGAGGCGGTGGGCCTGCCCGATGGCTATATATTTAGGTTGACGTTTTCGCGCGGGAACCCGTGGATTCGGCCGCCGGAGGGGCAGGTGATGCTGGAGATACGGGTGGAGCACGGAATGCGCGGCGGCCGGCTCACCTGGCTCGCCGACGGGACGGAGTTGGACCGTGTGATGCCATGAGCTGCGGTCGGTGATCTCTCATCAGGCGATGACAAAAGTCACGCCTACCAAGCCGTGCATAGAGCGTTGTATCTTCAGGCTGAATCGTGCGGGGTTCTGTCATGTCAAAGTTGGGCCGAGCTTCATCGCGGTCGGGCGGGAGTGGAAGGGTAAGAAGGGTGCGTTGTCGATTTGGACGCTACTCCCATTAAGTAGGGAAGGTCATTGTCGCTTCTGACAGTAGAGGCGCTGGCTGATGTCGTGCGATCGCAGTGCGAACGTCTGCCTGAGAAGTGACTCCTTCCAACAACGGGCAGTGCTAAGAAATCGCATCAATCCGGAGTGTCCAACATGATACATAATTGGTTGCCGGGGACATGGCGTCGCCCCGTTGGAGAGCCGATGTACCCCGTTAGTATCCGTGCCGCTATCCTGGCGGTGGCCCTGTCGCTTGGCGCGATGCCAGCCGTCGGCGAGCAGCGCATTGCCGTACGTGAGGTGTTGCCCGCCAACCCGGCCTCCGAACTGGTTGCCAAACAGATTCAGCATCTGGTCGGCTCCGAACTCGTTATGCTGGTCGAGAAAGCGCAGGCCGAAGGAAGCTGCGAGGCCGTCATCGTCGATATCGGCAGCACGATAACCGAGGCTCGCGCCACCGAAAAGAAGCTCATGGATGAAGGTTATGCCCCAAAGAACCTCGTGATCGAGGAGCTGCGCGTCGGTACGTTCATCGACGGGGTGGTCGGCATCGGTGACGGCGACGTGACCTGGATCATGCAGGTCACCGATGGCGACGGGAAATTGATTGCCGACGACAAGGGATTTCTCGGCGAGGACAAGGTGGCGGAGGCGGCCGAGGCGATCGCCAGGAGTCTGTTCGACAAGCTCTGCAAGAAGAAGGCCTATCGAGCGAAGGGCGGATACAATGATCTGACCATCGATCACACAGTGTGCGACCTGACCAAACCATTCGAATTGCCAGGCACCGGGGCATCGGCGGGGATCCTCTTTTCGCTAGCTCCCCAAGGCGACGGCGGCAGTTTCACGGTTGGCGGCATGGCCGCCGGCGTGCCCTGGTCGGGTGCCGGCAACTACACGGTCTCGCTCGATAGTGGCGGAGGCGCGATGGCGCTCACCGGGGCGTGGAAGATCACCACGCCGGTTGGCGCGTTCGGCGATAGCGGCACGATCAAGCTGACGCTGACGAAGGCCGAGGGTTGCGCACTGAAGAGAAGAAGGCAGCGCCGGCTGCCAAGACACCGCCAGCACAAAAGAAAAGGAAGGGGTGAAGTACCCCCCGGCCAGTGGACGACCTCGCGACCTTCCCACCAGGGCCGCAATATGAAACGGCCGCAGCCACGAGGTCACCGGGCCCCTCTTGGCTAAGCTCCACTGCGAGGCGCTCGCACGGGCAGGCGTCGACCCCAAGGAGTTGGACGAGGTGATCATGGCCAGGTGCTGGCGGCGGGGAAGGGGCAGCGTCGATGGGCCAGATCCGTTTAGGGCCTATATGTCGTCGTCGGGCGACTCTAATGCGTGAACGGCAACTATGCTCCACCTCATTCCCGAAAGCCGCCCGCCAGCTGACGGCCCCGTCCGTCTGCCAGCAGCCGCAAGGCCGTCGTCCGAAAGGCGCCTCATTTCGGCAGCAGAGGCCGACATTCCCTTCATCCAAGAGGGGATGTTGGAGCATCCATCTTCCTGGCTCGTCGATCGGCCGCGAAATAGCGGCACCAGCCGCACCAGCCTACCCAGACGTGACCGGCCACGAGGTGGTCGCCGGCGCCTTGACGAAGATTGCAAATAGTTCGCGCTGCGAGGATATTCGCATCTTGGCATAGATATTCTTGCGGTGGATGCGGACGGTCCCGGCTGAGATGCCCAGCAGGTTGGCGATCGACTCGGAGGAGTGACCTTCAAGAACGAGGCCGACGACCTGCAGTTCTCGTGGGGTCAGCGGCGGCATGCCGCGTGCCTCCAATGCATCCTGCACGGTGCGCCGCATCACTGCCTTGTCGTCTTCGACCGGCGTCGCGGTCTTGAGCCTTTCGTCGGTGCGCCAGTGCATCTCAACGATGCGCCGGACCAAGGGCTCGACGATACGCAGCGTGCGCAGGTCGTGCGCGGTGAAATTCTGGCGGCTGGGCGCGCGCATCAGCGACGTCGCTACGATCCACCCGTCCTTGCCGGGGGAGAAAAAGGCGATCTCGTCGACCGGTCCGGTCTGCACATAATAGGACTTGTAGTATTCGCTCTTGTAGAATTGGTCGGGCGCAAGGTCGGACAGCCGGTAAACTCCCGACCGCGTGCCGTTCGCCGTCGCCTTATAGAACGGATCGAGTAGGTAAGGCCCGATCTCGTATTCCCGAACGTGGATGTCGAACTGCTTCGGGGCGAAGGTGTGGTGCACGCACAGCGGCTTGCCCGGGCCGCTATAGGCGAAACTCACCGTGTAGTCGAATGGTGCGAGACGATGGATGGTTTTGGCGAATGCGTCGGGGAACTGGTGCGATCCCACCTGCGCGAGAAGTTCGCCAAGGGCGTCAAACCATTCGGGATGCGACAGCAGGCGCCTGCCTGACGCTGCTGCAGAGGCTTCGTCCCTCACCGTCGCTCCTATCCCCAAATGCATATGCGTTTTGGATTACACTGTAAGGGAAATATCCCATGATCGGCATGCTCTTATAGGCTTTGTCTAGTTTGTGGAATATGCCTTCTTCGTACCAAGAGCTACGCAGGCAGGCGTCGATAGCATATACTGACACCCTGAGGCCTTGCGGACCTGAGGCCTCGCGGACAAGTCGGGCGATTCCGCGCGCAGTGGTGGAGGACTTGAATGGCGGATCGCCGCCAACACGCCATAGATCTCACGGGCGGCCCGGGCACGGCCCGATCCCCCGGCGGACCAGCATTCAAGCCCAGCCAAGTTGGACAGCACCGCAACGACAATTAACCAAAGGGGAATCTCGATGTTTGGAGACAGTTCACGCCTACGCATGCTGATAACGGCACCGGCGCTCGCGGCATTCGCGACGCTCGGCATTGCCGGACAGGCCGGTGCCTGGACGCTGGAGGAAGCGGCGGCGCCGTACAAGGGCACCACGATCCGCACTATTGGCGAGGCGCTGCCGCCGCTCGAGGCGATGAAGAAGCTGGCGCCCGAGTTCGAGAAGCGCACCGGCATCACGGTCGAGATCGAGATGTATGAGGCGTCCGAGACCGCCAGCAAGGTGATGCTCGACCTCAACTCAAAGCGCGGCCGCTACGACTTCATCCTCCAGCAGCACCGCAATGTCGGCAAGTTCGTCACCAACGGCCACGTCGAGCCGATCGAGCAGTTTATGGCCTCGGCGACGCTGCGCGACCCCGAGTTCAAGCCGGAGGAACAGCTGTACCAGGGTCTCTGGAAGGAAATCTCTTGGTACGGGGGCAAGGCCTATGGCTTCCCGTTCACCGCGCTCACAATGTACGCTTGGTATCGGTCCGATCTCCTGACCGACGCCAAGGAGATGGACGGCTTTAAGGCCAAGTACGGCTACGACCTCGGCCCGGCGCAGGACTGGAAGCAGTATCGCGACATCGCCGAATGGTTCAACCGCCCTGACCAGGGTCTCTACGGCACCGCACTGCAGGGCAAGCGCCACGAAGCGCTGTGGTACGAGTGGCTGAACTTCCTCTACTCCTTCGGCGGCGACATGCTGGAGGTGAAGTCGGGCTCCGAATGCGGCCCGGTCATCGTCAACAGCCCGCAGGCCATTGCCGCGACCGAATACTACAAGAGCCTGATGGCCTTCTCGCCACCGGACACGCTCAACTACTTCTGGGACGACGTCATGGCGTTGATGCAGCAGGGCAAGGTCGCCGAGCTCATCATGTGGAACGACGCGACCTACGCCGTCGCCGTCGATGAGAATGTGTCGACGGTCGTCGGCAAGATGGGTTTCGACATCGTGCCGCAGGGTGAAGGCGGCAAGGTCGCTCAGGTGGAGGGCTGGTCATACCTCATTCCAACGGCGTCCAAGAACAAGGAGGCCGCATACCTCTTCATCCAGTGGATGCTGGAGTACGAACAGCAGCTCAACCAGCATCTGAATGGCGGCGCTTCCGCAAGGCCAGATGTTTATGCATCCGCCGAGGTGCAGAAGCTGCCGTATGCCAAGGCATCGATGGCGTCCAATGAGGTGGCCAAGCCGAAGCCTACGATCCCGCAGGCGAGCGAGATGACCGACATCCTAGTGCGCGAATTGTCCTCCTATCTCGCCGGCGAGAAGGAAGCAAAGGCGGCGCTCGATGAGTCGGCCAAGGAGATCTCGGCGCTGCTCGGGGCCTGCGCACCGATGAAATATCCGGTGCAGTAAGGGCTGCTATCCTAATCCCGTGGGGACAACCCCCGGGAGAACGCCGGGCATATCATGACCAAAGGCACTCGACCTTCGCGCGGACAGTTCCTGCTCGACCGCGGCGCATCTATGCCCCTGATCCTGCCGGCGGCGCTGCTCGTCCTCGTCTTCCTCGTGGGGCCTTTTTATTACATGGTCTACACGGCGATGACCGACTTGAGTTTCGCCAATCCGGACCAGAAGGGCATATTCATAGGCTTCGACAATTTTCGCAGGCTGGTGCGTGAGGATGCAATCTTCTGGGGCTCCTTCTGGCGTACTATCCGCTTCGTCCTGGTCGCGGTGTCGATCGAGTTCCTGCTCGGCTTCGCGCTGGCATGGCTGATCTGGCGCTACATCGAGCGGCAGCGCCTGCTGACGACGCTGCTGCTGGTGCCGATGATGCTAGCTCCTGTCGCTGTCGGGCTGATCTGGCGCCTGCTGCTGCAGGGCGACTTCGGCATGGCGACGCACTATCTGCGGGCCGTTGGCCTGCTGTCGCAATCCAGCGCCGTCTTCTCGTCGCCCAGCCTCGTCATGCCCACCATCATCGCCATCGACGTCTGGCAGTGGACGCCTTTCGTGACGCTGATCATCCTGGCCGGGCTGATGAGCTTGCCGCGCTCGCCCTTCGAGGCAGCGACAATGGACGGTGCCGGGCCGTGGCGGCAGTTCACCGACATCCTGTTGCCGCTGATGCGCCCGATCATCGCGCTGGTGCTTCTGCTGCGCGGCATCGACGCCTTCAAAGAGTTCGACAAGGTCTTCATCATGACCGGCGGCGGCCCCGGTACCGTCTCGGAACTGCTCTCGATCTACGCCTACCGCGTCAACTTCAAGACCTGGAACCTCGGCTACGGCGCCGCGGTCTCGTTCATGGTCTACCTCGTCGTGCTGATCATGTGCTCGGTCTTTTACAAGGCCGTGTACTGGAAGTCGGCGGACCAAGGGGCTAGGCCATGAGCAAATCCTGGAAGATCCTCGCGATCGGAATCCTCGCCTGCGTCCTGGTGCTTGCGCTCACGCCGTACGTCTGGATCTTGCTGACGTCCTTCAAGGGCCGCCTCGATATCCTCTCGACGCAGCCGACCTGGTTTTTCATGCCGACCTTCGCCAATTATCCGGCGGTTTTCATCGATAAGGAATATCTCCCCCTCGTCTTCAATTCGCTGGTCATCTCGCTGGGATCGACTGCGCTGTCGATCCTGATTGGCGCGCCGGCCGCCTATGTGTTCGCGCGCACGGATTTCGCCGGCAAGGAAGACCTGTTTTTCTTCTTCCTGACGACGCGCATGGCGCCGCCGATCGCGATCGCGGTGCCGCTCTTCCTGTTCTTCACGACAATCGGCCTGACCGACACGATCTACGCCGTGGTGATTGCCCATACGAGCTTCAATCTGTCGCTGGTCGTCTGGATGATGCGCGGCTTCTTCGCCGAGATACCGAAGGAGATCGACGAAGCGGCGATGATGGACGGGCGCTCGAAGCTCGGAGCATTCGTGCGTGTCATCGTGCCGCTGGCCGCGCCCGGACTCGCGGCAACGGCGGTGCTCTGCTTCATCATGTCGTGGAACGAGTTCCTCTACGCCTTCATCCTCGTGGCGTTCGAGGGGCGGCCGCTGACGGTCGGCATTCCCGGCCTGATCACGCCACACGGCACCCTGTGGGGGCAGGTCGCCGCGGTGGCAGTGGTCGCCACCCTGCCGATCATTGTCTTCACATTTCTCGTCCAGAGGCACCTCGTGCGCGGCCTGACCTTCGGCGCGGTGAAGGGCTAAGGACCAGCGGAGCATCCAATGGCAGTCTCGTTCAAGGAAGTGACGAAGCGGTTTGCGGACGGCACCGTCGCGCTCGATCGGCTCGATCTCGACTTCGATCTCGGCGCATTCATCGTGCTGCTTGGGCCCTCGGGCTCTGGCAAAACAACTGCGTGCCGCCTGCTCGCCGGGCTGGAGCAGCCGTCGAGCGGCCGCATCGAGATCGAAGGTAGGGACGTGACCAACGTGCCGCCGCGCTTCCGCGGCATCGGCATGGTGTTCCAGAACTACGCACTCTACAGCCACAAGACCGTCTTCGAGAACATCGCCTATCCCCTGCGTATCCGCAAAGTGGCCGCCGCGGAAATCGAGCGTTCGGTGAAGGACATGGCCGAGCTTCTGCGCATCGCCCACTATCTGCAGCGCAAGCCGGCGCAGCTCTCCGGCGGCCAAGCGCAACGTGTCGCCGTAGCGCGCGCGCTGGTCTGGCAACCGGCGATCTGCCTCATGGACGAACCGCTTTCCAACTTGGACGCGCTGCTGCGCCTGCATATGCGCACCGAGCTCAACCGCCTGCATCGCAAGCTCGACAAAACCTTCGTCTTCGTCACGCACGACCAGGAGGAGGCGATGACACTGGCGACGCGCATCGCCGTGCTGAAGGAGGGCCGGCTAGTGCAGTTCGACGAGCCGAAGACGATCTACCGCCGGCCCGCCAACCGCTTCGTCGCCGAGTTCATGGGCCGCCCGGCGATGAACACGATCGACGGAGTGGTCAAAGGCGGCATATTCAAGGCTGGCGCGGTGGCTTGCTCGGTCGATCGCCCCGACGGGCCGGTCACGCTCGGCATCCGGCCGGAGCAGATCGAATTCATGGCGTCGAATGCACCGGCAGCCATGACGCTCACCGTGGACGTGAAAGAAGCGATCGAACCCGACACGCTGCTGATCTTCCAAAACGCGGGCGGGCAGGCAATCACGCTGCGGACGCAGACGAATTGCGATGCGATCGAGCCGGGACAGCCGGTGAGCGTCTCCTTCCCGAAGCAGGCGCTGCACTATTTCGACGCTGCCACGGGAAAGAGGGTCGAGTGACCGCCGCCAGCTTTGTCCCGCTCATCCTGGCAGCGATCGTCTGGCTCGGCTTCTGGCGCGTCAACCGCATGAAGCGCTGGTTCACGATCGGCGAGGTGATCTTTTGGGACGTGATCGTGCTAATCCTCATCCAGCTTGTGTGGCTGCGATGGTTCTGAGCGCTCGACATATGGGAGGGACGCAATGACTTCGCCCCCGCGCTGGCGCCGCTTCGATGAATGGGACACGCGGCCGCTGCGGCACGACCGCTTTGCCGCGGAGGATCCGGAAGCGGGCTTTGCCACCTTTCACAGCCCGTGGGACCCCGCGCCGTCGGCGCGAGTCGAGAACGGACGCGTGGTCGAGATCGACGGTAAGCCGGAAGCCGACTTCGACATCCTCGATTCCTTCATCGCCGCACATCATCTCGATCTCGACGTGATCGACGAGGCGATGGCGATGGATTCGGGCGAAGTCGCCCGCATGCTGGTCGACATCAACGTGCCGCGCGAAAGGCTCGAGCGGCTGGCTCGCGGCATGACGCCGGCGAAGCTGGCTTCCGTCGTGTCGCACTTGTCGTCACTGGAGATCACCTTCGCCTATTCCAAAATGCGGCAGCGCCGCACGCCGGGAAACCAGGCGCACGTCACCAACGCTAAGGATGATCCTCTGCAGCTTGCAGCAGACGCCGCCGTTGCCGTGGCGCTCGGCTTCGACGAGATCGAGACGACGATGCGCGTTGCGTCGAACTCCTGGGCCAACGCCGTCGCCTGCGCCGTCGGCGCGTCGGTTGGGCGTGGCGGCGTGCTGTTCCAGTGCTCGATCGAGGAAGCGGAAGAGCTGCGCATCGGCATGGCTGGCTTCACTTCCTATGCCGAGACGGTATCGGTTTATGGCACGGAAGCTGCGTTCGTCGATGGCGACGACACACCCTGGTCCAAGGCTTTCCTCACCGCCGCCTACGCCTCGCGCGGCATCAAGGCACGCTGCACGTCTGGCGCATCCTCCGAGCTGCTGATGGGTTTTCACGAACATCAGTCCGTTCTCTACCTGGAAGCCCGTTGCCTCTGCCTGCAGCGCGCCATGGGCGTACAGGGAACGCAGAACGGCGGCATCGACGGCGCGCCGTTGACCGTCTCGATGGCGGGGGGCATGCGCGAGCTCATGGCCGAAAACCTCATCGCCGTCTGGCTCGGCCTTGAATGCGCCTCCGGCAACGACACCCGCGTCAGCGAGTCCGAGATCCGGGTTGGCGCCAAGATCACGCCCTTCCTCATGGCCGGCTCCGACCTGTTGTGTTCCGGCATGGGATCGATCCGCAAATACGACAATTCGTTCAACCCATCCCTGTTCAACGGCGAGGACGTCGAGGACTTCCTCGCTCTGCAGCGTGACCTCGAGGCGGATGGTGGGCTGACGCCCATAGAGGAGAGCAATATCCGCGAGCTCCGCATGCAAGCGATCAAGGCGCTGGCCGCCGTCTTCCAGGAGCTTGGCCTCGCCGAAGTGCCGGAAGCCTGGATGCTCTCCGTCGCCGCCGCCTCGGGCTCGCTCGATACCGAAACCTTCTCGACAGGCGAGGTCACGCGCATCAGCGAAGCCATTCGCGATCGCGGACTAACGGCGGTGGATGTGGTGCGGGCGCTGCACAAACGGGGCTTCGGGCGCGAGGCCGAGAACCTATTGCTGATGCTTCGCCAGCGCATCTCCGGCGACTATCTGCAGACGTCGGCCATCCTGCGCGACGGCAAGGTCATCAGCGCGCTCAACGATCCCAACGACTACCGGGGGCCGGGCAGCGGATATCGGATGTCCGAAGCTAGATGGGAAGCGGTCCGAGGCGTGCGCGATGTTCAGACACGCGAGAAGGTGCTGGAGAGCGAGCGTCGCGTCGACCCGACCTCGGAGCCATGGCTGATTCCAGGCGGCGAGGCCGGCAAAGGCACGGATCCGCGCGAGGTGGTGATTGGCCTCAGCCCCGCATTCGGCAACGAGCTCACGCAAACGACAGCCGGCCACGACTTGATCGACGTGGTGCTGGCCCTGACCGATGGTGTGAGCGAGGGCGGCGGCGTGCCGCGCCTCGTCCGCATCCGACATACCGCCGACACGTCCTTCCTCGGCCTCACCGCGGCGCGCCTCTCCGGCTCGGGTTATGCCATCGGCATCCAGGCCAAGGGCACCGCAGTCATCCACCGCGCCGACCGGCTGCCGCACATGAACATCGAACTGTTCTCGAATGCACCGATCACGACGCTCGACCACTACCGCGCAATGGGCCGCAACGCCGCGCTCCACGCGCTGGGGCTCGCGCCGGAACCCGTCATCGTGCCGACCGAAGGTCAGGCCCTTGGCGCCCGCTACCATGTGCGCGTCGCCATGCTCTACGCTATAGAGACCGGGCTGGTAGTGCCGGATGCCCCGCCGCTCGATGTCGCGTTTGCAATCGGACAAGGAGGGCTTCGTCCGTGACATCCCCTCTCGACCTCTATCCCATCTCCGAGAACGCGCCCGATCAGGCGGTGTCGGCGTCGGGCATGCCGCTTGCCGATTTGACGCTCGACGCAGTGATTTCGGAACGGATCGGTGCCGAAGACATCCGGATTTCGGCCGACGTGCTCAGACTTCAGGCATCGATCGCCCGCGATGCGGGTCGCGACCGGCTTGCGCTCAATCTCGAACGCGCCGCCGACCTCGTCCCCGTCCCGCAAGACCTCATTCTGGACACCTATGAAATGTTGCGGCCGGGCCGAATTCCCGAAGCCCATCTGCTCAAAGAGCGCGCCGAGCTGCTGCGTCGCGAATACGGCGCGCACACCATCGCGGCGCTGATCGACGAAGCGGTCGCCGTTTACGAGCGCCGCAATCTGTTTCGCCGCCGGTACTAGGGGAAAATCGAATGATACTTCAGGGGCGGATCGCCATCGTCACCGGTGCCGGCTCCGGCATCGGTCAGGCCGGATCGGAGGCCATGGCGCGCGAGGGCGCGACGGTCATCGTCACTGATCGCGATCTCGATGCCGCGCGTGGCACGGTCGACTCCATCGCCGCCGCCGGCGGGCGCGGCGAGGCCATCCGAGTCGACGTCACCAACGATGCAGCCGTCGTCGGCGTCATCCAGGACGTGGCCGATCGACATGGGCGCATCGACATCTTGCACAATCATGCCGGTGTGCAGGTCGCGGGCAGCGTCGAGGAGATCGACGGCGCCGGTTTCGATCACTCTTGGGCGGTTAACGTGCATGCCCAGTTCGTCGCCTGCCAAGCAGTCCTACCGGTCATGAAGAGACAGCGCGGCGGCGTCATCCTCAATACGTCGTCGAACTCCGGCGTCTTCCTCGACAGAGCGATGACCGCCTACATCACCAGCAAGGCCGCATCGATCACCATGACCCGCCAGATCGCACTGGATGTCGCGCGTTACGGCATCCGCATCAATTCGCTCTGCCCCGGCTGGGTCGATACGCCGTTCAACGATCCCTACACGGACCAACTCGGCGGCCGCAGAGCGCTGGAGCACGCGATCGCCAACATCGTCCCGATGGGCCGCTTCGCAACGACCGACGAGATCGCCGAGGTCATTCTGTTCATGGTGTCCGATAAGTCGTCCTACATGACCGGCCATGCACTGGTCGCTGACGGAGGCGAGTCTCTCGCGGGTGGGACGAACTCGGGCCAATCTATCACCCGTTGAGCCTATGCAGCGGGCCTGGCGCGATCGCGGGACGGCTTTCGGTCAAGCCGGCAAGGATCGCAGTCCGGTCGGAGGGCTGGTCTCAGGCACCGGCGCCGGGGCAAGCTGCCTGGCCATGTCGATGAGCGGCAGCCTGATGACCGCGCGAAGGCCGTTGCTCCGGTTTTCCAGCACGATGTCGCCGCCGTGGTGGCGGGCGATGGCGCGGGCAATTGACAGGCCGAGCCCGACGCCGCCAGTCTCCCGGTTGCGCGACTGCTCCAGGCGGAAGAAGGGCGCGAACACCTGTTCCATGTCGGCTTGCGGAATGCCGGGCCCGGCGTCCTCGACCACGATGTCCAGGCTGTCGGTGCGCCTGTCCAGGCTCACCTTGGCCTGCTCGCCATAGCGGACGGCATTTTCGACGAGGTTGCGGATCGCCCGGCGCAGCGAGTCCGGCCGGCAGCGATACAGCACCTTGGGCCCGTCGCTGACGGTGACGTTTTGGCCCAGCTCCTCGAGGTCGTCGCAGAGGCTGCCGACCAGCGCCGAAAGATCGACAGTTCGCGTCTCCTCCACCGCGGCGTCCTCGCGCGCGAAGGCGAGCGCCGCTTCTGTCATCGTCTGGATTTCCTCGATGGTCTTCAGCATCTTTTCCTGAAGATCGTGATCCTGGACGAACTCGGCGCGCAGCCGCAGCGAGGTCAGCGGCGTGCGCAGGTCGTGGCTGATCGCCGCCAGCATGCGCGTGCGGTCCTCGACGAAGCGCTGCAGGCGCTCCTGCATGCGGTTGAACGCCTCGGCGGTCTGGCGGATGTCGTCCGGCCCTGATTCCGGCAGCCGTGGCACGGCCTCGCCGCGGCCGAACAGTTCCGCGGCATTGGCGAGCCGTCGCAGCGGACGCGCGATTGCCTGCGCCCCGAAAATCGCTATGGCGGACAGGATGAGCGCGGTGAGCGCCAGCGATATCGCCGATTGCGCGGTCCAGAAGGCGCTCGGCATCACCTTGGCGTAGGCGGCATTCAGCCAGGTGCTGTCGTCAAGGCGGACGGAAAGCCCCATGCCGTTTGGGGCGCCGTCCAGATAAAGAAACTTGGCAGGTCGCGTGAACGGGCTGCCACTGCCGGACAGGTCCAGCATGCGCGGCGGCACCGAAGGATCGGCGGCAGCGACCGCGTTCGAGGCCTGCCCGTTCATATAGGCTGCATATTTGGCGGCAATGCCGGGCAGCGGCTTGGCGAGTTGCGTCAGCGCCTCCTGTTGCCAGGCGAGGGGATTGCTCGGCCCGTACTGCGAGGTCCAGAAGCGGGTATAGGCCGTGCCGCTGACGGTGAGGATGTCGGGTCGAAGCGAGGGCGGCGTCGTGTCCAGCAAAATGGCAAGCGAGGACGTGCGGCTGACGAACTCGCCCTTGGCCGCTGCGTGCAGGGCTTGTCCGCGCTCGTCCCATGAGATCAGGAAGGTGATCGCCTGCGACAGGGCGAGCGCAAGCAGCACCAGCATGAGGAAGCGGGCCGCCAAGCTGCGTCTCCATAACAGCATCATGCTTGGGCCACCTCGGCGGTGAAGCAGTAGCCGCCGCCCCAGTGCGTCTTGATCAGCATCGGATTCTTCGGGTCCGCCTCGATCTTCTTGCGCAGCCGGCTCACCTGGTTGTCGACGGCCCGGTCGAAACCGTCGGCCGAGCGCCCGACGGTGAGGTCGAGCAACTGATCCCGGCTGAGCACGATCCCGACATGCTCGATAAAAGCGGTGAGAAGGCGGAATTCGGCCGTGCTGAGCGCGACCGCCACGCCGTCGAGCCCGACCAGTTCACGGCGGCCGACATTCAGGGTCCAGCGGTCGAAGCGCAGCGCGTTCGACTTGAGCCGACCACGCTGCGGCGGCAGGCTGTGAACGCGCCTGAGCACCGCCTTGATCCGCGCCAGCAATTCCCGCGGATTGAACGGCTTCGTCAGGTAGTCGTCTGCCCCGATCTCGAGGCCAACGATCCGGTCGACCTCCTCGGCCATGGCGGTAAGGAAGATGATCGGAACGTCGACCGTTCCGCGCACGTGCCGGCAGGCGGCAATGCCGTCCTCGCCAGGCATCATGACGTCGAGGACGATAAGATCGGGCAGGCTGCGGTCGAGCAGCCGCTTGAGCGCGGCCGTGCTGTCGGCGACGCTGACGCGATAACCCTGCTGCGTGAGGTATTTCCCCACGAGATCGCGGATGTCCCTGTGGTCGTCGACGACCGCGATGTGCTGCGCCACTTCCATGCAATGCTCCCAAGGTCGCCGCTGAATAGTCGGTCAGTATCGACGATATCTAGTTTGCGTCTACACGGATGATCACCTTCCGCGCCATGGCGGCAATCTCGCCCGACATCAACAAAGCGTGAGAAGTGTAACGAAATGTATCAGAGCACTGCGCCCGCGACAACTTGCGATGAACTGCCGGTGTTCGGGACAAGGTTCTGCGACAGCTCCCGCCTAACTTGGCCCCGTCGCTAGCCGGGACGTCCGGTCTTTGTCGCCAGGGGCGGCATCCAGACTCGATCCTCGCCAGCCTTTGATCGAAAGGATTGCACAATGGCCAGATTGATCATCAACGGCACGCCACGTGACATCGAGGTCGATCCGGACACGCCGCTGCTGTGGGTGATCCGCGAGCAGATCGGGCTTACCGGAACGAAGTACGGTTGCGGCGTTGCCGCCTGCGGCGCCTGCACCATCCATATAGACGGCGTCGCCACGCGCTCCTGCGTGCTTCCGGTGAGCGCGGTCGAGCCCGACCAGCAAATCACCACCATCGAGGGGCTTTCGCCGGACAGCTCGCATCCGGTCCAGCAGGCCTGGCTGGCGCTCGACGTGCCGCAATGCGGCTACTGCCAGGCCGGCATGATCATGGCTGCGGCGGGTCTGCTCATGCAGAACCCGAACCCCGCGGACGAGGACATCAACGCCGAGATCACCAACATCTGCCGATGCGGCACCTACAACCGGGTGCGCGCCGCGATCAAGCTGGCCGCCAAGGCCGGCGAAGCCACGCAACGCGGTTGAGGAGAGCAGTCATGAACGCCACAATTTCCCTCTCCCGCCGCAGCTTCATCATTGGCGTGGCCGCCACAGCCGGCGGCTTGTCCCTCGGATTCAACGTGCCGTTCATCAAGCCGGCACTGGCCGATGGCAGCGAGGCGGCGCCGGAGATCAATGCCTGGGTGGTGATCAGGCCCGACGATACGGTGGTCATCCGCATTGCCCGCTCCGAGATGGGGCAGGGGACACTGACCGGCCTTGCGCAACTCGTCGCCGAGGAGCTGAACTGCGACTGGTCCAAGGTCACGACGGAATACCCGTCGCCGGCCCAGAACCTGGCGCGCGACCGCGTGTGGGGCAATTTCTCGACCGGCGGCAGCCGCGGCATCCGCGAGTCGCACGAGTATGTGCGCATTGGCGGCGCCGTTGCGCGCGAGATGCTGATCGCCGCCGCGGCCGCCGAATGGGGCGTCCCGGCCAGCGAATGCACCGCAAGGATGGGCATGGTCACGCATGCAGCGTCGGATCGCGCCACCTTTTATGGACAGCTGGCTGCCGCCGCCGCGCGAATGACGCCGCCCGCCAATGTCACGCTCAAGGACCCGAAGGATTGGACCATAGCCGGCAAGCCGCTGCCGCGGCTCGACACGGCCGACAAGCTTAACGGGAGCCAGGTCTACGGCGCCGATCTCAAGCTGCCGAACATGCTCAACGCGGCGATCCGGGCCTGCCCGTATTTCGGCGGCAAGGTGGAGAGTTTCGACGCGGCGGCGGTGGCGGGCATGCCGGGCGTGCGCACTGTCGTTCAGGTCGACGAGACCGCCGTTGCGGTTGTCGCCGACACCTGGTGGCGGGCGAAGACCGCTCTCGATGCCTTGCCGATCGTCTGGGACGAAGGCCCCAACAGGCAGGTCACCAGCGCCTCGATCGCGGCGATGCTCGAAGAGGGGCTCGCCGCAAACGACGCCTTCATCGGCGCCAGGCAAGGTGACGCCGGTGCTGTCCTGTCCGCCGCCGGCCGGACGGTCACGGCGACCTATGCCTTCCCCTACCAGAACCACGCGACCATGGAGCCGATGAACGCGACGGCGCTCTACACGCCGGAGCGCTGCGAGGTATGGGTGCCGACCCAGAATGGCGAGGCGAGCCTTGCTGCAGCGGCCGAGGCCGCCGGCCTGCCGGTGCAGCAATGCGAGGTGCACAAGATCCATCTCGGCGGCGGCTTCGGCCGGCGCGGCAACTTCCAGGACTATGTGCGCCAGGCGGTCAGCATTGCCAGGCAGGTGCCGGGAACGCCGGTAAAGCTCATGTGGTCGCGCGAGGAGGATATGCTGCACGGCGCCTATCACCCGACCACCCGATGCCGGCTGACGGGCGCACTCGACGCGGACGGCAATTTGACCGCTCTGCACATGCGCATATCCGGCCAGTCGATCCTTGCCGCGGTGCGGCCGCAGGGCATGCAGAACGGCATGGACCCGGTGGTCTTCCAGGGCCTCGTCCTCAGCGGCACCGAAGGCACACTGGGATATACCGTCGACAATCTGCTTGTCGACCATGCGATGCGCAACCCGCCGATCCCGCCAGGCTTCTGGCGCGGCGTCAACCTCAACCAGAACGCGCTCTACGTCGAGTGTTTCATGGACGAACTCGCCCATGCGGCCGGCGTCGACCCGCTCGCCTTCCGCCGCAAGCTGATGGCCAAACATCCAAAACATCTCGCCGTGCTGGAGGCGGTTGCCGAACGGATCGGCTGGGACACCCCGCCCGCGGCCGGCGTTCACCGCGGCTTGGCGCAGATCATGGGCTTCGGCAGTTATGTGGCGGCGGCAGCGGAGGTTTCGGTCACCGATGGGCAACTCAGGATCCATCGCATCGTGGCGGCCACCGACCCGGGTCATGTCGTCAACCCAGCACAGGTGGAGCGGCAGGTCGAGGGCTCCTTCGTCTATGGCCTTTCCGCCTGCATCTACGGCGAATGCACCGTCAATGGCGGCCGCATGGAGCAGGAAAACTTCGACAGCTACGAGGTCCTGCGCATGGCCGAAATGCCTGATGTGGAGACGATCATCCTGCCGTCCGGCGGCTTCTGGGGCGGCGTCGGCGAGCCGACCATCGCAGTCGCCGCGCCGGCTGTCCTCAATGCGATCTTCGCCGCCACCGGAAAACGCATCCGCACACTGCCGCTGAAGAACCATGACCTCGCATGATATGAGGCGCGCGAAGGACAGGCGCGGCGGACGATCGCTCGCGCCTGTCCTGCTTGCGGCGCTGGTAGCCAGCGCGCCGGCATGGGCCGACGCGGCGTCAGGCGCCGCGGCATGCACCGGCTGTCACGGGCCGGCGGCGCTCGGCTCAGCCATCCCTTCGCTCGACGGCCATGCGGCAGACGACATCGTCGCCCAGATGCAAGCCTTCCGTTCCGGTGAGCGCAAGGCGACGGTCATGGACCGCATCGCCAGCGGATTTACCGAGGAGGAGACGCGCGCCATCGCCGAATGGCTCGCCAAGCCGGAGGCGGCACGCCATGCCCAGCCGTAGAGCCCTGATCGGCGGCGTGGCGGCCAGCGTCGCCGCGGCCGTTCTTGCCGCGCCGCAGGTGCGCGCACAGACGCAGCCCGGCGTGATCGTCGTCGGCGGCGGCTTTGCCGGGGCAAGCTGCGCCCGCGCGCTGAAATGGCTGGATCGCGATCTTGCCGTGACGCTGATCGAGCCGGAGGCCGCCTATCTGGCCTGCCCGTTCAGCAATGCCGTGATTGCCGGGCTGCGCGGCATCGAGGCGCAGACTTTCAGCTATGACAAGTTCGGCGACATCGCGCTGATCCGCAAGCGGGCTGTCGCCGTCGATGCCGAGCGCCGGCGCGTCCGGCTGGAGGATGGCACGGACATCGACTACGACAGGCTGGTGCTGGCGCCCGGCGTCGACCTGCGCTTCGACGCCTTGCCGGGCTACGACGAGGCGGCGGCGGCGATCATGCCGCATGCCTGGAAGGCTGGCGCGCAGACGCTGCTGCTGCGCGACCAGCTCGCGGCGATGCCGGACGGTGGGGTCGTCATCCTCGCCGCGCCAGCCAATCCGTTTCGCTGCCCGCCCGGTCCCTACGAGCGGGCAAGCCTGATCGCGCATTATCTCAAGACCAGCAAACCACGTTCCAAGCTGATCATCCTCGATGCCAAGGACGCCTTTTCGAAGCAGCGGCTGTTCGAAGCGGCCTGGCAAGAACTCTATCCCGGCTTGATCGAATGGGTGCCGCTGTCGTCGGGCGGCAGGGTGACGGAAGTCGACCCGGCGACGAAGACGCTGTTGACCGAGTTCGGCGATCACAAGGCGGATGTCGCCAATGTGATCCCGCCGCAGCGTGCGGGCGCGATTGCGCAGTCGGCCGGCGTTGCCGACCAGACGGGCTGGTGCCCGATCGACCCGGTCACCTTCGAGTCCCGCCTGCAGCCGGCGATCCACGTCATCGGCGATGCGGCGATCGGCGGGGCGATGCCGAAATCCGCCTTCAGCGCCAACGCCCAGGCAAAAGCTTGCGCCGCCGCGGTCGCCGCCCTGGTCAGGGAGCGGCAGCCGGCGCAGCCGAAGCTCATCAACACCTGCTACAGCCTGGTCGCGCCCGGTTACGGCATTTCGATCGCCGGCGTCTACCAGCCGCGTGACGGCCTGCTTGCCGAAGTGGAGGGAGCGGGCGGCACCAGCCCGCTCGAAGCGCCGCTTTCCGTGCGCGAACTGGAAGCGGTCTATGCGCAGGATTGGTTCCGGACGATCACCAGTGAAGTGTTCGGATGATGAGGGTGGCTTTTCTGGCTCTGATGGGATTGCAGCTTGCGGCCTCGCCCGGTGCCGGCGAGGAGACGGGGTCTTATGTCGTGACCGGCGATGCGATCATGCAACCTCTGATTGTCGACAAGGGTGATCCGACGCGCGGCGCCGCGCTGATCGCGGACCGGCAGCGCAGCCTCTGCACGCTCTGCCACAGCGGGCCGTTTCCCGACGCGCATCTGCACGGCACGCTGGCGCCCGACCTGACCGGCGTCGGGGCAAGACTTTCGGAAGGCCAGATCCGGCTGCGCGTCGTCGACATGAAGCGGCTGGTGCCGAACACGATCATGCCTTCCTACTATCGGGTAGCGGATGAGCAGGGCCGGCGCGTCGCCACCGTCGGGCGCAGCAAGCCGATCCTGGGCGGCGCCGATATCGAGGATATCGTCGCCTATCTCACGACGCTGAAGGGGTGATCATGCACCAAGACCCGCTTCGAGTTTACGCAGGCCCGGGAGTTTACGCAGGCATGGTCGGACGGCGGCAGTTTCTTCGGGCCGGCATGACCGGCCTGCTGGCGATCAGCCTGCCGCGCTGGGCCGTTGCCCGTCCGAGCCTCGAGGAAGCGATCCGGACCTTCACCGGGGGCGCCAACGTTCTCGATGGCCGCGTCCGGCTCGACCTGCCGCCTCTGGTAGAGAACGGCAACGCGGTCGGGATCACAGTCGTCGCCGAGAGCCCGATGACCGAAGACGACCATGTCCGGCGCATCGCGGTCTTCAACGAGAAAAACCCGGAGGCGAATGTCGCGGTTTTGCACCTCGGGGCGCGCTCCGGCCGCGCCATGGTCTCGACGCGGATCCGGCTCGCGACCTCGCAGGTCGTTGTCGCGGTCGCTGAGATGAGCGACGGCAGCTTCTGGTCGAGCCGGGCGAGCGCCATCGTCACGCTGGCCGCCTGTATCGAGGACCTTTCATAATGGCGCGCGCGCTCGTCAATGTGCCGAATGTGGCCAGGCAGGGCGAAGTCGTCGAGATCAAGGCGATGATCGCCCATCCCATGGAAACCGGCTATCGTATCGGCCCGAACGGCTCCAACATCCCCCGCGACATCATCCGCCGTTTCACCTGCACCTACAATGGCGAGGAGGTGTTTTCGGCCGATCTCTTTCCAGCGGTATCGGCCAATCCGTTCATTGCCTTCACGCTCGTTGCCACGACGAGCGGCACGATCGACTTCACCTGGACCGACGATGCCGGGAAGACCCAAACGGCGTCGGCGACGATCACGGTGAGCTGATGCGCGCCCTCGCGGGCCTGGTGGGGATTATCGCGGCGGTCGTCTGCGGCATTGCCATCGCCGCCGACATCGAAGACGTCGAGAAGCGCTTCGGCTTCGACTTCATGACGCCGCAGACGCAGGCGCTGCAGGCCGACGACATGAGCAATCCCGGCATGCTGTGGGTGCTGCAGGGCGAACAGCTCTGGCAACAGGCGCAGGGCAGGGCGGATGTCGCCTGCTCCGGCTGCCATGACGATGCCCGCCAGACGATGCGCGGCGTTGCCGCGCGCTACCCGGCCTTTGACGCGGCGACCGGCCGGCCGATCGACCTTGCCGGGCGCATCAACTCCTGTCGAGCGGAGCGGCAGCAGGCCGAGCCGCTGGCGCCGGAGTCCGACGCTTTGCTCGCCCTGACGGCCTATGTGACGCCTCAGTCGCGCGGCATGCCAATCACACCGGCGACCGACGCCCGGCTCGCGCCGTTTCGCGACAACGGCCGGCGTCTGTTCCAGAGCCGCATCGGACAGCTCGAGCTTTCCTGCGCCTCCTGCCATGACGACAATTGGGGCAAACGGCTTGGCGGCAGTGTCATCCCGCAGGCGCATCCGACCGGCTATCCGCTCTACCGCCTGGAATGGCAGACGGTCGGCTCGCTGCAGCGGCGCCTGCGCAACTGCATGATCGGGGTCAGAGCCGAGCCCTTCGAATTCGGCGCAGCCGAACTCGTCGACCTGGAGCTCCATCTGACGGAGCGGGCCCGCGGCCTTCTGGTCGAGACGCCGGCCGTGCGGCCGTGATGCCGGGCTGTGGCCGTCGTTTCCTGCCTAGAACAAAGCGGCTATCACCGCGATCAGGGCGACTGCAAGCGCGACAAGGCTTGGAACCATCACCGCAACGCCGGACACAGTCGCCAGCCCCGCTATCCAGTCAAATTTTCTGTCGGCAGTTTCGCCCATTGTCGCTTCCCTTAGAGATCAACGCCTGTTCGGTGATGGCTGTTCCACATCCGGCAGCGGGGTGTCGGCCGCCTCGTTGAGAAGCACCCGCTCCGCTGCTCCGTCCAGGTCCTCGAGCTGGCCGCTTTTCATCGACCAGAGGAAGGCGAGAAGCCCAACCAGGCCCATGCCGAGTGCTACGGGGACCAGCCAGGCGAGCAGGCTCATGCAGCCTCCGCGAGATGAGTGGACGTCACGCCACCTTGTATTCCTTGCGGATCTCGGCTCGGACCCGAAAGACGAAGCGCATTGGCAACCACCAGGATGGATGATGTGGACATCGCCACCGCCGCGACCAGCGGCGTAACGTGGCCTGTAACCGCGAGCGGGAGGGCCAGCGCATTGTAAAGGATGGAGAGCCCAATGTTCTGGGTGACGAGCTGCCTGGCCTTGCGGGCAATGGTGATCGCTTTCGGAACGCTGTCCAGGCTGGAGCCCAGGAACACGAGATCGGCCGCGTTGCGCCCGACGTCCGCGGCCGAGGAGGGCGCCATCGACACGTGAGCCGTTCCCAATGCGGGCGCGTCGTTGAGGCCGTCACCGACCATCAGCACCTTGCGGCCCTGCGCGCGCAGGACTTCCAACCGCGCGACTTTGTCGCGAGGAAGCATCCCGGCAGTGGCTGCTGCTACGCCGAGCATGCCTGCCACCTTCCTTACCTCCGTTTCCACGTCTCCGGACAGGATCTCGACGCCGAGGCCGAGACTGCGCAGGCGCTTTGTAGCGGCGGCGGCTCCGAGACGGAGGCTGTCGGAAATCCGGAACGCGCCGAGGACGCGGCCGTCAGCCGACAACCAGGCTTCGGCCGAGGCGGAACCGGCAGTGGAGCGGGCGTCGACCCAAGATTGGCGGCCGAGCCTGTAAACGCGGCCGCCGACCGTGCCTTCGATGCCGTTTCCGGGCTCCTCCCGAATCTGCTCGACGGCAGCCTGCCCGGCCGGATGCAGCGCCGCCACCGCTCGCGAGGCAGGATGCCGAGAGAACCGGGCAAGCGCGGAGGCCGCTTCGATCTCGTCGTCCGGCACCGTGAAAGACGCCACTTTTGTCAGGCCTGAGGTGAGCGTACCCGTCTTGTCCAGTGCGACGTGATCGACTTCGGCCAGCCGTTCCAAAGCCGCGCCGTCCTTGAGGGTCACACCGAGAGCGAAGAGACGCCGCGCAGCGACGGCTTGGACCATCGGCACGGCCAGGCCCAACGCGCATGGGCAGGTGATGATGAGGACGGCGATCGCCACCGTCAGTGATCGGTGCAAGTCTCCGGTGGTGATCATCCACCCTGCAAAGGTGGCGAAGGCAAGCAGATGGACCACCGGCGAATAAAGCGAGGCGGCCCGGTCGGCGATGCGCCGATAACGGGCGCGGCCGCCTTCGGCAGCCTCCATCAACCGCATCATGTCAGCAAGGAAGGACTCTTTCTGAGGTCGGTCGACACGCAACGTCAGCGGCCCGTCGAGGTTGAGCGATCCCGACAGCACGCTGGCCCCCGGTCGGACCGACTCCGGGGCGGACTCGCCCGTCACAACCGACAGGTCGAGCGAGGCGTTTCCGGAAATTACGGTGCCATCGGCCGGCACGCGCTCTCCCGCGAGAACAAGGACAGTCTCGCCGCTGCGGATAGCGGATACGTCGCGATATTCGCGTTCGCCATCGGGCGTGAGCACCGTGGCGCCTCGCGGCATCATCCGCGCGAGCGACCTGACCGCTTCGCGAGCGCGTCCGCGCATCGCCTGGTCCACAGCGCGTCCAGCCAGCAGGAAGAACAGCAAGGATGTCACCGCATCGAAGTAAGCATGGGCTCCGCCCGTCACCGTATCGTATGCGCTGAGGCCGAATGCGAGCAGCACGCCGACGCTGATCGGCACGTCCATGTTCGTCCGGCCGCCGCGCAGGGCGCTCCACGCGGAAGCGAAGAAAATCCGGCCCGAATAGGCCAGCGTCGGCAACGCGAGGGCCGTGGAGATCAGGTGGAATGCGTGCCTCGTGCCGGCGTCCGCTCCCGACCAGACCGAGACGGAAAGAAGCATGATATTCATGGCGGCGAAGCCGGCAACGGCCGTGGCGCGCAGCAAGCGGCCCATCTCCGGATCGCCGTCTCCGTTCTCAGGCTCGGCGAGTGTTGCTTCGTAACCGGCTTTTCGAAGCGTTTCGATCATCGGCGGCACGGCGCCGTCCCGCCGCCACTTCACTACGACACGTTTTGCGGTCAGGTTCACCCGTGCGGAAACGATGCCCTCGACTTGGCTGAGCAAGCCTTCGATCGCGCCGATGCAGCCTGCGCAATGCACCTGAGGGACGGAAAAGTCCGTCTGAATCGTACCATCGTCGAGATCTCGGCTCGCAAAGACCACCTCTTGCGAGACGATCTCGCGCCGCCCGGGCCCAATCATCAGGGCCGCCTCGGATCCCGGCGCGCAGCAACTCATCGATCAGGCCTCCGGCCGGGCCACTGCCCGGTAGGCGTGCCATGTCGCGTGTCCGAGCAGCGGGAAGATGACGATCATGCCGATAAGGCCAGTGGCGACGCAGATGCCGAAAAGCACGAGCACCATGGCACCCCAGGCGATCATCGGCGGCAGGTTGTTCCACACCATTTTCATGCTCGTGGCCATCGCGGTCAGAGCATCGACGCGCCGGTCAAGCAGCATAGGAACGGCAAACACGCTGATCGAAAACGCGAAGGATGCGAACAGACCGCCGATCGCCGTTCCTATGATCAACATCGCCCATCCCGACGGCGTGCCAATCAGTATCCCGATCACATTGTCGAGGCCCGGAAACGCCGTCACGCCAAAAAACAGCGCCCACAGGAGAACCGCCGCCCGCATCCAGAGCAGCATCAGGAGACAGAGAAGCAGGCCCGTGAAGAAGATCTGCGCGCCCGCTCTCGGTCGCACATGAAGCATCGAAGCAAGCCCGATTTCGCGGCCTTCGCCGATCGCGCGGCTCTTCTCGTAAAGCCCGATCGCCAGGAACGGTGCGACGATCAGGAAGCCGGCAAGCGATGGGAACAGGATATAGTCGCGACCGAACTCGACGAGGGTCCACACGAACGCCACCGAAAGCACGAAAACGCCGACACCGTAAGCGAGGCTGGAGGCGGGGCGGGTCCAGAAATCGCGCCAGCCCTCAGCGAGCCAACGCAATCCTTCCAGGACCGGAAGGTGGCGTTGAAGCTTGGGATCCCGGGTTTCCCCGATGCCGGATGTCTCGCTCAGCAGCCAGTAGGATTCGTCGGCCTCGCCCATGTCTTTCTCCTTCAGCAGGCTGACTTGGCGGCGCGATATCCGCCGCCGTCGCTGGTATCCTTCACGTGCGCCACGCAGTCCGGCTGCGATTGGAACGCCACGTAGACAAGATGCGCGTTGGCGCCGGCGAAGAGCAGCAGCCCCGCCGGGACGAGCAACCAGAGGATCCATCCGCCGGGAAGGCGAGTGCTTCTGCGGGGGGTCATGGCTGGCGCGTCCCCAGGTCATGGACAAAAAGCGCAAGTGTCCGAATTTCCGCGGTGGTCAGCCGCTCGTCCCAGGTCGGCATGTGGCCTTGCCGGCCACCGTGGACGGAAGCGATGATGGTGTCCATGCTTCCGCCGTAGATCCAGTACGCGTCGGTCAGGTTCGGCGCTCCGACCTCGCGATTGCCTTGCGCGTTCTCGCCATGACAGGCCGCGCATGTCGTCACGAAGACTTCCTTGCCGGCGTTGATGCGGCCGAGGTTCTGCGGTGTCGAGGTGTCGGGATTTGTCAGCGAGTAGACATAGGCGGCAACGTCGCGCACCTGGTTCCGGTCGAGCATGTCGTCGCGGCCGAAAGCAGGCATCTGCCCGATACGGCTTTCGGGATGGGCGGTGTTGATGCCGACGCGCATCGTCTGCTCGATCAGCTGGGGACCGCCGCCCCACAGCCAGTCGTCGTCCGTGAGATCGGGATAGTTCGCGCCGCCCTTGCCGTCGCGTCCGTGGCAGGCGGCGCAGTTGTCGCCGAACAGCTGCTGCCCGGTGTGACGGACGGTCTGCATCAGAGCTTCGTCCGCCATGATGGCGTCGTAAGGTTCGGATTCGAGCCGGGCCGTCCAGGCGGCGCGCTCGCGCTGGCCTTCAATCACCCGTGCTTCAACCGTCGTCTGCTGATCAACGCCTAGAAGCCCTTTGGTGTATGTCGTTCCCAACGGCCATGCCGGCACAAGGAACCACCATGCGAGCGCCCAGATATGCGTGACGATCAGGAACATCAGGACCCCGCGCGGGACCGGCGTGTCCAATTCCTTGATGCCGTTCCACTCGTGGCCAGTCGTTTCGCGGCCGGTAGCGGGATCGCGTTCGCTTACTTCCATGGCTTGTCGTCCCGATCGAGGATGCTGGTCTTGGCCCTGTCGAAACGTTTTCGGTTGGACGGCCAGAAGGCGTAGACAACGACACAGAGGAAGAAGCCCATCAGGTAGAAAAGGCCCCAGCTCTTGGACAGGGCAACGAGCGTGTCGTGGTCGAAATCCATCATCGGTCCTCCCGTCAGCTTTCCGGGTCCGGCTTCTTTTCCGGCGCCGCCGTATCCTCGTACGCGGCTCCCGTCAGCCTGCCCAGCACCTGCAGGTAGGCCACCAGCGCGTCCATCTCGGTGACGTGTGTGGTGACGCCGTCGAATGCGCTCACCTGGGTCTTGTCACCATACCGCTCAGTCACCCCGCTTGAGAAATCAGTGTCGGGGGTCGCCTGCCCGTAGGCGTCGCGGGCAGCGTTTTCCACCATCGCCTCGGTATAGGGTACGCCGAGTGCCCGCTGGGCCGCCAGATGCTGCGGCAGGTCGTCCGTCTTCAGCGTCGTGCGGGCAAGCCAGGTATAGGCGGGCATGTTCGATTCCGGCACGACGTCGCGTGGATTCGTCAGATGTGCGACATGCCAGAAATCCGAATATTTTCCCCCAACACGCGCAAGGTCGGGTCCGGTCCGCTTCGACCCCCAGAGCATCGGCCGGTCGTATTGGGATTCCACGGCGAGCGAATACGGACCGTAGCGCTCGACCTCGTCGCGCAGGGTGCGGATCATCTGACTGTGACAGGCGTAACAGCCTTCACGGACATAGATGTTGCGGCCCGCGAGCTCCAGCGGGGTGTAAACCCGCATGTCGGGCGCCTGCTCGACGGTTTCGTCGATGGTGAACAGGGGAGCAATCTCGACGATGCCGCCGACGCTGGCCGCAGCTATTATTCCAAGTACGAAGAGGATCGCGGACCGCTCGAGCTTGCGATGGAAGAGTTCAGGCATCCGTCATTCTCCCGGTACTGCGGCGGGGATGACGGGTGCGTCGGTCTCACGGGCTGCCGCGAGCGGCACCATACGGACCGTCATCCAGATGTTGTAGCAGCCGACCAGCGCGCCCAGCAGGAACAGCAGTCCGCCGAAGGCGCGGGCGATATAGTATGGATACATCGCCACCAGTGAATCGACGAACGAATAGGCGAGAGCGCCTTCGTCGGTATAGGTTCGCCACATCAGCCCCTGGATGATGCCGGAATTCCACATCGCGAAGGCGTAGATCAGCGTTCCGGCGATGGCGAGCCAGAAATGGACCTCGACGAGCGCTGCCGAATACATCCGCTCGCGTTTCCAGAGCGCCGGGACGAGCGTGTAGACGGAGCCGAAGGTGATGAGCGCGACCCAGCCCAAGGCTCCGGCATGGACGTGGCCGACTGTCCAATCAGTGTAGTGCGAGAGAGAGTTCACCGGTCTGATCGCCATGAACGAACCCTCGAAGGTGGAGAGCCCATAGAAGACTGCCGCGGCCATCATGAATCGCAGGGTCGCATCGTCCCGGACCCGGTGCCAGGCGCCGTTGAGGGTCAGCAGCGCGTTACCCGCGGATGCCCACGAAGGCACGAGAAGCATCACGGAAAAGGTCATGCCGAGCGTTTGCACCCAGTGGGGGAGCGCGGTGTAGTGCAGGTGGTGGGAACCCGCCCACATGTAGAAGAAGGTGATGCCCCAGAAGCTCAGGATCGAGAGACGGTAGGAGAAGATCGGTCGCTGCGCACGGACCGGCAGGTAGTAGTAGAGCATGCCGAGAAAACCTGCGGTGAGGAAGAACGCAACCGCGTTGTGGCCATACCACCACTGCACCATCGCGTCCTGCACGCCCGGCCAGATCGTGTAGCTCTTGGCGTGCCCCCACGACACCGGCAGCGCGAGGTTGTTGACGATGTGCAGGATGGCCACGACCAGGATAAAGGCCATGAAGTACCAGTTGGCGACGTAGATGTGCGGCTCTTTGCGACGCGCGATCGTGGCGATGTAAAGAATGAAGTAGGTCACCCAGACGATCACCAGCCACAAGTCCGCATACCACTCGGCTTCCGCGTACTCCTTCGACTGGGTGGTACCGAGCAGATATCCGGAAATGGCCAGAACACAGAACAGGTTGAAGCCGAGAAGCACGAACCAAGGACTTATCTGGCCGGCCAACCGCGCCCGAGACGTGCGCTGCACGACGTGGAAAGAGGTCGCAATCAGCGCGTTGCCGCCGAACCCGAAGATGACGCCGGACGTATGCGTGGGCCGCAGCCGCCCGAAGCTGGACCAGGCCGCATCGAAGGCGAGGTCTGGCCAGGCGAGCTGCGCGGCCACCCACACGCCCATGAACATGCCGAAGACAGCCCAGGCCATCGACAGCACGATCCCGACCTTGATGGGATCGTCGTAATAGGAGACTGCTCGGTCTTCGGTCGGTTCGGCGCCGTAGAACGACGACATGAGGAGGTAGATTACGACGCCCGCGAAAAGCATGACGATGACGCCGTGCACCCCGAGAGTGTCCGAGCGTCCGAGGGCGGCCATGGCCAGACCCGCGAGCGCTACTGCCACCGCGATGAGCAAGGCGTACTGCCGTTCAGAGGATTTGAGGTTCGATATCATGCATTCCCTCCAGGTACGGCATTCGCTCAGGCAACTTCCCCAGAAACTCTGTGCATTTCAAACAACTCCACCAGTTCGGATCTGTTTGCGGCTATGTCAGCCAGAGTACAGCCGTCGAAGACAGCGAGAAACGCCTGCAGCGCCTTGACGACGACGCCCTCGAGCCGGCAGGCAGGGGATATGACGCACAAGCCGCCATCCCTGCGCATACACTCCGTCAGAGCGAAGTCGTCTTCCATGTGCCGCACGACCTCACCCAAGTTGATGTCCTCCGGCCGCCGGGCGAGCGCTATGCCGCCGGTGCGCCCCCGAGCCGTGGTGAGATAACCCAGTCGCCCGAGCCTGAAAGCCACTTTCAGGAGGTGATTGCGTGATATCCCGTATGCCGCGGCCACGTCGGTCACTCGGCACGGTCTTTCCCGGTGGACCGCCAGGTAGATCAGCATCCTGAGCGCATAGTCCGTCTGAAAGGTGAGACGCATCCCGCGGATTCCTGGTTCTCATCGCAGAAAGAACCCACCCTAGCAGGCTGTCAGCTAGACGAAAATGCGACGTCAGCGCGAGCATGCCCGCCCACGCTAGGAAAGCCGTCGTCTCGGCGGGAAAAGCCTGCCCTTCCGCGTTTATCATCCCGTCGCCCCCGCGGTCGGGCGATCAGGCCGGAAAAACATGGCGACCTTCAGGCTCCGCGCGATCCTTTCGGCGCGGTCGACGAACACTTCGGCTACCTCAGGCGGGCATCGCTCTTCGACGGTTTTGCGGAAATGACCGAGCCATATGTCGAAATCCTCCTCGCGCACCTGCTTCAGCTTAAGGTGCGCAGGCACGGGGCGGCCGCTGTACGCGCCATTCTTCAGAATGACCGAACACCAGAAGTCGGTCATCTTCTCCAGATGCGGTTCCCAGTCGCCGTGGATTTCCGCAGCGAAGATTGGTCCGAGGCGAGTATCCGACCTGACGCGGACGTAGAAATCGCGGACAAGCGCGGCAATGAACCCGCGGTCGACCAACGGGTGGGACAGCGGCATTTCCGCCTGCGGGCGGGCGCGATCGTAAACAGCAGAATTCATCGCAGCACACAAAGTGGTATTGTGTCTGCTACTTTTAGGTGCCTGACTTCCGCACGGCAAGCGCTCAATTCGTCCCAGCCCGCTCGTTCCGCCATTTGTTTGCGCCTGCGCAAAGTTCCGGGCGAGGCGGACGGTTTAGATGGCCTTCTTTGGAGACGACTATCGTGAACCAACCTGAAACCATCGATCCCGATATGACGGTCGACGAGATCATGCGGCGATGGCCGGCAACCATAAGGGTGATGATCCGAAACAGAATGCTCTGCATCGGCTGTCCGATCGGAATCTTCCATACGGTCGCCGACGCATGCCACGCCCATCGGGTCGACCTGGAATCCTTCTCCCAGGAACTTCTCGAGGCGATAAGCAGCGATCCGCTTGCGAACGCGCCGTCGGCCGTCCTCGGTGGCGGCATCGCGGCGCTTTGAACCGCATGCGCCGCGTGCGGCACGCTCCACCTGGAGAGGCAGTTGGCAAAATGGCGGATCTGTCACCGAGATCATTGGAATTCCAAACGTTGGCTGATGTCGATTGCCGCTCGCTGCTGAATGCGCCTTGATCCAGATCAAAGTTTGCGAGAACGCGTCCGGAGTTGGCCAATATTCACCTGGCCCGTTTCGTAGAAGTCGGCTTTCGACGAGAATCGACGGTGGGAACTTTATCAGAACCCCGGTTTACTCCCTTTCTACAAAGCTCGTATTGAACGCGTCCTTTTCCTGCCAGCGACGTGACGGCGGCGCTATGCAGCCGGCCCCTTGCGCCTGTTCTCAGACACCAGCATGAGCGCATGCGGGTAGTCACGGTGACCTTCTGGCGCCCGCTCCTTACAATACCCTGGTCTTCCCAGGCGCTGAGCCGCCTGCTGACCGTATGCAGCGTCGTTCCGGTCATCTCCGCGATGTCCTGACGCGTGATTGGAAAGTCGATCTCGATCCCTTCTGGCGTCTTTCGTCCGGACTGGCTGACGATACGCAGCAACGCGTGGGCGATGCGCTGCTCGACCTGCTGGGTCGACATCTCCATGACCTGCGCCTGGGTTTCCTGGAGGCGGGAACCGATCGTGCGGTAGGCACTGGCCCCGAACGTCGGGAAACGCGATTGCAGTTCTGCCCACGCGGAATTGGGCCAGGCGAGGACGACGCAATCAACCGCCGCGACCGCGGACGCCGGATAGGTCGTCCTGCCCATGGCGATGGCGATGCCAAAGAGTTCACCCTCGGTGATGTATCGAGCGATCACCTGATGCCCTTCGGGCGAGGTGCGGACGACGCGGATATGACCCGACAGGAGCAGGAAGAAGGACGTGGCCTCCTCGCTCCTGTTCGATTTCTAGCGGCTATTTGCGCCAGCGCAAACTGCCTGTTGGCGTCACGCACTATAAAGCCTTCAACGGCAATGGAGCCGCATACCAGGAAAGGACCAGGAAAATGAAGAAGCTCATCGCAGCGCTGGCGCTAGGCGCGGCGGTTGCGGTCGCAGGCGCGGCTGGCGCAGCCGAAATCGAGGTCACGATGCTGAACAAGGGCGAGAAGGGTGCGATGGTGTTCCAACCCGACTTCGTCAGCGCCGCCCCCGGCGACACCATTCGCTTCGTGCCGACCGACAAGGGCCACAACGTGGAAACGATCAAAGGCATGCTCCCGGAAGGCGCCGAGGCCTTCAAGAGCAAGTTCAACGAGGTCTTCACGGTAACGCTCGACAAGGAAGGCGTCTACGGCGTCAAGTGTGCGCCGCACTACGGAATGGGGATGGTCGCGCTGATCGAGGTAAGCCAGCCGGTCAACCTCGACGCAGCCAAGGCCGTCAAGCAGACCGGCAAGGCCAAAGCCGTGTTCGCCGAACTCTTCGGCCAGGCCGTGGCGGCCAGGTAGCGCGGGTCAACAGACGCGAATTGGCGCGGACGGCGGGGGCCGCGTCAAGGAGACGTAAGTGATGGACCGAGCGGACAGGCAGGCTTGGCACCAAGGCGCGCCGAACCACGATCCCGCGATCCGGGAGGAAACGTCGCGGCGATATGGCCGCTGCCACCCGGGCCACGACTTCGCCGACCTCGTCCGCCGGTCTTCCTTTCCAAGGAGGACCGGCGGCTCTTGCAGAACGGCGAGCGGCCGGAGGCCGCGCCAAGCCTCGTTGCTGATCTCTTGCGAAGGCCTGCCTAATTCATCCGCGAAGCTTCGCATCCAGGACGTTGGGCTACCTTCCTAGCCTAGGTTACAAGCGCGACCAGCGCCGAACGTGATCCAGAGAGAGAGCCGTTCAAGCGGAGCCGTGACGGGACTGCTATTGCTTGAACGCTTCCCATTTTGGTTTCGTGGCAGCTGCCGCGCCGGATGACGCTGGCCGGATGACGCTGCTTGTCTTGATTAGATAGTGCGTCTGGCGCCAACCGCACTGGGACAGCCGTCAGGAAAGCGTTCGCCCTGCCGGTCGAGCAGCTCCTGTGACGCTCGACGTCGACGCGCATCCACCGCCCCGCCTCATTTCTCATGGGCCTCGCGCCCGGACATCCGCTCGACATGGATTCGAAAGAAGACGTGCGAAGCATGGTCGACGAGCGGTGCAATGACGGGCTTCAGCGCGCCGGGTTCCCACCAGTTGGCGTGCTGGCTGAGCAGGGACCAGGCCCGGTCGCGCTCTCGTTTGATGTCAATGCGGTCGGGCAACTCCTCGAAGCGGCCTTCGGCGACGACGCTCTTCCAGGAACGGGCCTCACCTTTTTCTTCGACCAGAAGCGCCACTTGAGGGTTGCCCCGCATGGTGTCCAGCTTTCGGCCCGGCATAGTGAAGGAATAGGTGCATCTGTCGTCGTAGGCGTAGTAGATTGGCACAAGGTAGGGCTGGTTACCGGACGAGCAGGCGAGCCGCGCGAGCCGGTTCTCAGAAATCAGGGCGGTGCATTGGGCGAGGGATAGTTGTCGAATTATCATGGCGGAACTCCTCATCGAGGTCTCACAATGCGCGCATCGCACACAATCGTCGTTGTCTCAGATCAATGTCCCTCGGTGACAACTTCCACGGGCTTATGGGCCTCTCGCTCATCGAGCCTCTTGTCTTGAAGGAGAAGCGCCAGGATGAGCACCGACCGGGATACCGTGCGGTCCTATGATGCGGTCGCGGCGGAGTACGCTGCCGAGGCCGCGGCGATGCCAGAATGGGTCGCGACCGAGATCGATGCGTTCGTGACCGAGCTGGGTGGCTCTGGCAGGGTGCTGGAGATCGGAAGCGGTGGCGGGCGAGATGCCCTTGAGCTTGAGAAGCGGGGGATCAGCGTCCGGCGCACCGACATTTCGAAGGGTTTCGTCGAACTGCTTCGCGAGAGTGGCTTCGAGGCCGACCTGTTGGACCCGCTGACCGAAGACCTGGCCGACCCGCAGCGTCCCGGCACGCCGTATGACGGGATCTGGGCCTGTGCCTGCCTGATTCACGTCGCGCGCGAGGATTTCGGCACGGTGCTTGGACGGCTTGCCGAGGCAACCCGGCCCGGTGGTCGACTGCACGCCTCGGTTAGAGAGGGCGATGGCGAGGATGTGTCCACACACGGCTGCGCTGCAGCGCCTCGGCGCTACGTCGAGACGTACTGGCGCGAGCCTGCCCTGCGGTCCGCACTCACAGACGCCGGCTGGATCGTCAGCGAGATACGTCGATGCATCGGAAAGCCCAATGATCGGTGGCTGAGCGTTCGGGCGAGGCGCGGGTGACGCACTAGGCCCGGATTCGACGCCACCGGGAACGGGCTGCGCCGTGGCCGGGAGAACGATCCCGGCCGACGCCGCCGCGAGCGGCTCCGCGTGCGCCTTAAGTAGATCACGACGGTTGATGGATGACGTCATTTGCTTTCGAAGCTCGGAGTATCCGCCCATCTCAAGCGTTGGCCCTGCGCCCCCACAGGACAGGCGCATAGCGAATGGCGAACAGCAGGAAGGCGGCACTCCACAGCGCACCGCCGCAGATCAGTAAGTGCGCGTGCCAGTCTCCTGCCAACGGCGCCGCGACCCGCAGGACAGCTCCCAATGTAACCGCTATGTAGGCTGCGAGAACGGTCCGATCCGCGACGATCTCCCGTCCAGTGTGGCCGAGGCTGGACGTCCGCTGGTGCTCGAAATTCAGATTCCCACCTGGCACACCGTGGACCGCGTCAGGAAGCGTCTCTCCCTGCCGTTGTCGAGTGAGAACATGCCACCGCGTCCGGGCACAGCATCGATGACGAGGTTGGTGTGCTTCCACGCGTCGTATTGCGCCGCGCCGATGTAAAACGGCGCGCCGCCGATCTCGCCGAGCAATACGTCGCTGTCCCCCAGAGCGAAATCACCCTGGGGGTAGCACATTGGCGAGGAACCGTCGCAGCAGCCGCCCGACTGGTGGAACAGCACCGGCCCATGCTCGGCGATGATCTCCGCCAGGAACTCCAGCGCCGCCGGCGTGGCGCTCACCTTGTCGTGCATTCCATCCTCCTCCGGAAAGCGAAGCGCGGGAACGTCCCGCGCCCCGTGAGGCAGTCCTTAGAAGAAGCCGAGCTTCTTGGGGCTGTAGCTGACCAGCATGTTTTTGGTCTGCTGGTAATGGTCGAGCATCATCTTGTGGGTCTCGCGGCCGATGCCGGACTGCTTGTAGCCGCCAAACGCCGCGTGCGCCGGGTAGGCGTGGTAGCAGTTGGTCCAGACGCGGCCGGCCTGGATCGCCCGGCCGAAGCGGTAGAGCCGGTTGGCGTCGCGGCTCCAGATGCCGGCGCCGAGGCCGTAGAGCGTGTCGTTGGCGATCGACAAGGCCCGTCGTCGTCCTTGAAAGTTGTCACCGAAACCACCGGCCCGAAGATCTCCTCCTGGAAGATGCGCATCTTGTTGTGACCCTTGAACACCGTCGGCTTGACGGCCGAAGTGCTCACTGGCGGCGCGCGCAACGAGCTGCCGGGCGATCTCGCCGGCGGCTATTACGCCTTCCTGCTTGCCGATGTCGATGTAGGACAGGATCTTCTCGAGCTGCTCGGACGAGGCCTGCGCGCCGATCATCGTCGCCGGATCCAGCGGGTCGCCCTGGACGATCGCCTCGACGCGCTTCAGCGCCCGCTCCATGAAGCGGTCGTAGATCTTTTCATGGATCAGCGCCCGGCTCGGGCAGGTACAAACCTCGCCCTGGTTGAGTGCGAACATGACGAAACCCTCGATCGCCTTGTCGAAGAAATCGTCGTCCTCGGCGGTGACGTCCTGGAAGAAGATGTTGGGCGACTTGCCGCCGAGCTCGAGCGTTACCGGGATCAGGTTCTGGCTGGCGTACTGCATGATCAGCCGGCCAGTGGTCGTCTCGCCGGTGAAGGCGATCTTTGCGATCCGGTTGGAGGAGGCGAGGGGCTTGCCTGCCTCGAGGCCGAAGCCGTTGACAATGTTGAGCACGCCCGGCGGCAGCAGGTCGCCGATGAGGTCCGCCCAGAGCATTATCGCCGCCGGGGTCTGCTCTGCGGGTTTCAGAACCACGCAGTTGCCGGCCGCGATCGCGGGGGCCAGTTTCCAAACCGCCATGAGCAGCGGGAAGTTCCACGGGATGATCTGGCCGACGACACCCAACGGTTCATGGAAGTGATAGGCAACGGTGTCGTGGTCGATCTCGGAGAGGCTGCCCTCCTGGGCGCGGATCGCGCCGGCGAAGTAGCGGAAGTGATCGATGGCCAGCGGCAGATCGGCGGCGGTCGTCTCACGGATCGGCTTGCCGTTGTCCCAGGTCTCGGCGCGCGCGAGGAGATCGAGGTTCTCCTCCATGCGATCAGCAATGCGATTGAGAATCAAAGCGCGTTCGGCCGGGCTGGTGCGGCCCCATGCGTCCCTGGCAGCATGGGCCGCGTCGAGCGCGGCCTCGATATCCTTGGAGTCGGAACGGGCGACTTCGCAGAGAAGCTGACCGTTTACCGGCGAGAAATTCTCGAAATACTTGCCGGACAGCGGCTCGGTCCATTTGCCGCCAATGAAATTGCCGTAACGCCTGTCGAAGGGCGCCTTGACGGAGCGTGAGAATTCAACCTTGTTCATATCAACCTCCCGAAACAACGCCGCGGGATGCGGCGCTTCGGCGGAAAGACTTGCCGCATCTGCCCGCTCGCTGTCACGATGGTGAGGACAGTGGACCCGCAGGACGTGTCGCAGAACTGCGACAGTCATGCCGGGATTCGAAAAGATCAGTGCGATCTATGGAGATCGAGGCGGTTGAGCTTCCGGTGGAGCGTCGCACGGCTGATCCCAAGTGCTGCGGCCGCGGCCGAGACATTTCCATCTGTCCGTGCCAGCACCCGTTGCAGAGCCCCGCGCTCCGCCTCGGCGAGGGCTTCGGTGACCTTCCGCGCCCCGCCAAGCAGATCGGCCGCGGGGAGCGGCTTGCGAAGGCTTTTTTGCGTGATTCCCAGCGCCAGTCGCGCTGAGCGGGTCGCGCCGACCACAAGGTCGTCCGCATCGACCGCGACCAGCCCGCCCGAACCTTTGTCGGTTATTGGCGCGAGCAGAATGCGCGCCTTCGGGAATGCCATCTTGAAGTTCTCCGCCTCGATGCGTCGCGCGGCGTCGACCACGGCCACCGAAATAAGATTGGCGAAGGCTTCGGTTAGATCTGCCCGGCAGGAAGACACGTCGAGGGCGGCGACGAGGTCTCCCTCGTGATCGTAGATGGGCGCGGTGATGCAGCTCAGCGCTGTGTTGCGCGTGTGAAAATGCTGGTCGCGATGGATCGTCAGCACGCGCTGCTCGACAAGACAGGTGCCGATGCCGTTGGTGCCCTCGCTCTCCTCGTTCCAGACCGAGCCTGTCCACAACCCCCAGCTGTGAAACGTCTCGTCATCCGCAGGTGCACCGCGTCGTTCGACCGGCACGCCCTCACGGTCAGCGAGAAGTACGCAGCATCCAACACCTCCCACCGCCAGGTAGAGTCTGTCGAGGCTTGATTGGGCAGCTCGGATCAGCGGTTCGATCCGTTGCCTGGCATCGATAAATTCGGCTTCAGTCAGGTATCGCGGCGGTTTGGGATCGGTTGGATCGAGCTTGTGCAACCTAGACGAGCGTCGCCATGAAGCGACCAGCGCCGACTTCGCAGCGGCATCCGAAATGATTGCGGCCTGTATGCGGTCGGCATGATGACCGGGTAGAACCTCGCCCATGCTATCCTCCCAAATCCCGACTCTTTCCTTTCAGTTCCTGGATCAGGCCTTTCAGTTCCTGGATCAGGTACGTGTACGTCGGGGTTGCGTTGGCAGGGCTATCTCCGCTTCGGTCGAACCCTCTGTCAATTGCCCAGAAGAACCAGGCGCCTCCCTTGCGCCAGCGTTATCCGGCAACGGCCGGAGCTCTCTTGACATGGATCAAACCTGCGGACGAGTCTCTGGATCGGCTGCGTCTGCGGCAATATGCGAACCTTGTGTACGCCACGCTGGCATTCGGCGCCGGAGTGTCCGATATTCCCGACAGCGCCATGGACACGAACCGCAAGGACATACACAACTCCGACATTCCCGTGCTTTGCCGGAGCTGCGAGGCCCGGCACAAGGGAATGTGCGGCGTGCTCGATTCGGCCGCGCTTGTTGCGCTTTCGCGCCACACGCGCCTGGCCCGGCATTCTGCCGGAGAGGAACTCGCCGCGGAGGGCATGCCCGTCGAGTCCTATGCGAATGTAATGCGGGGCGTAGTCAAGCTGACCAAGGTGCTGGAAGACGGCCGCCAGCAGATCGTCGGGCTGCAGTTCGCCCCGGATTTCCTCGGGCGACTTTTCACGCCTGACAGTGCCGTAACTGCCGAAGCTGCGTCCGACGTCGATCTCTGCCGCGTGTCGAAGAGCGGTCTGGAACGGTTGATCGCGGCGAATCCCAAACTGGAGCGTCGGTTGATGGAGCAGACGCTCAGGGAACTCGATGAAGCCCGCGAATGGATGGTCACGCTGGGGCGGAAGACGGCTGCCGAGAAGGTCGCCAGCTTCCTTTATCTCATCGCCACGCACCTCGATCCCTCAGCGGACAGCGAGCAGAAGGGCCGCAAGTTTATTCTGCCGCTCACGCGCGGTGACGTTGCCGATTTTCTCGGGCTGACCATCGAGACCGTCTCGCGGCAGTTGTCCAGGCTCCGCGCGGAGAAAGTCATTGCAATCAGCGCAGTGACCCAGGTCGATGTGCCCGAACTCGAGCGGCTTAGGAAGCGTTGTGGCTGAACGGATGGACCAGCGCCAGAAGCGGAACGAGGATTGCGTGTTCGAACGCCACGTGGACGTTCTCGTCTCATGATGAAAAACCAAGGCCTTTTCGGCTCATGAGCTTCGATGACCTCGACCTGAATTTGCTGCGCGTGTTCGACGTCATGATGCGCGAAAGAAGCGTCACGCGTACGGCATGCGAATTGGGAAGAACGCAATCTGCGATCAGCCATTCCTTGTCCAGGCTGCGGCACCTTTTCGGCGATAAGCTGTTCACGCGCGATGGAGGCGTTATGAGGCCGACCCCGCGCGCGGTTGAGCTTCTGCCAGACATTTCGGCCGGATTGGCAACGATTCGAGCCTCGATTGATCGCCATCAAACTTTCGATCCCGCAACCACGCGGCGGAACTTTCGTGTCGGACTCACCGACTACCATGCGATGATAATCATACCCCGTCTTCTGCGGGAGTTTTCCAGGCAGGCGCCCGGTGCCACCTTGAATATTATTCCAGCGAACGGGCTCGATATCCCGTCCTCGGTTCATCTTCGACAGATCGACTGTGCATTGACTGGAGCAGTGATCAAGGATGACCCAAGCCTTTTGAAGATCGAACTGGGCCAGGATCGTCTCTTCTGCGCAGTTTGGAGCGGCAGCCAAATCGCAAGTTCGGCGATGTCATTGGAGACATATCTGTCAGCGTCTCACTTGCAGGTTTCCGCCGATGGTGTTTCCAGCGGACTTGCGGATGCCGCGCTCAAGGAGCTTGGTTTGCGGCGGAACGTGGTCGCGACGATATCGAATTATCTGGCACTTCCGTGGGTCTTGCGAGGCACCGAACTTGTTGCTCATTGTGGTGACGGAATCCTCCAAATCCTTGATAAAGCGAGTGAAGTGACTCTCCTTTCGCCGCCCCTGCCGATCCCAAACGTGAGCGCGTGGTTGCTCCTTCATCCGCAGATGGCCACGGACCCAGGGACGATCTGGCTCAAAGAAGTTCTCTCAAACATCTACTCTGAGTCACAGATTAAAAAGAGAGAAATTGTTTCTGAGAGAGAACAGAAGAAATAAACAGGAGACACACGGCTGAAACCATTACGAGTGCAGCCATTGTATGAGCAGACCTCATAGTCAACATGACGAGAATGAATTTGACCAATAATGAGGCCTGCGCAACCTTTGTGCTCCACAAAAAATAAGGGGAACCAAGATGCGAGCAATTCTCAAGAGTCTGGTCGGAGCAGCGGTAGGGCTCGTTGTATCCAACGCGTCCGCCGCGACGATCGACAATGTTAGGAAGAACGGAGTTCTGACCTGCGGAACCAACTCAGCGACGGCCGGATTTAGCCTTCCAGACAATGAGGGCAAATGGACCGGGTTCGTGGTCGACTATTGTCGCGCTGTTGCAGCAGCGGTTCTGGGCGATGCGCAGAAGGTAAGGTTCATTCCGCTTACGCCGAAGGACCGGTTCACCGCGCTTCAGTCGGGCGAGATCGATATACTCGCACATAACGCAACCTGGACATCATCGCGCGACACGTCTCTCGGAATACTTTTTGCGGGCACGTATTTCTACGATGGCCAGGGTTTTATGGTCCGCAAAGCGGAGAACGTCGGTTCGGCCAAGGATCTGGATGGCGCATCCATCTGCGTCACCCAGGGCACGACGACAGAATTGAATCTCGCCGATTACTTCCGGTCGCATTCGATGACATTCTCGACCGTCGGGTTTGCCGATGAAGAAGCCGTCGTAAAGGCATACGACGAAGGTCGCTGCGACGTCCTCTCCGCCGATACGTCCACTTTGAATGCATCGCGCCAGCGCATGGCGAAGGGCGACGACAGCATCGTGCTTCCCGAACTCATCTCCAAGGAGCCGCTTGGGCCAGCCGTGCGGCAGGGCGATGATCATTGGCTCAACGTGGCCAAATGGACGCTCCTTGTCATGGTCGCAGCCGAAGAATTGGGCGTAACCCAGCAGAATGTCGATGAAATGAAGTCGTCGGACAACCCGAACATTCGCCGGCTGCTCGGAGCGGAGGGCAGCCTCGGAAAGGATCTCGGGCTTGGCGATACCTGGTCCGTGGACGTTATCAGGCAGGTCGGCAACTATGGCGAAGTGTTCGATCGCAATATCGGCAAGGCCTCGCCGCTCAAGATGGAGCGCGGCCTGAACGCTCTTTGGAGTGAGGGCGGTCTCCAGTACGCCCCGCCGATCCGCTAGGCTGGGTTGGTCCACAAGACGCCAGCGATTGCGCCGGCGTCTAAGTCCACATCAACACAGGAACAGGGTCATGTCCGACGTGCTGCTCGCCGCGCCCTCGCGCAGGAGCCTGTCCCTGCACGACGCCAAGGTCCGCGGCGTCATCTATCAACTTTTGCTAGCGGCCAGCCTGCTGGCTTTGGCCGTGGGCATTGCCGTTCAGACTGCGTCGAACATGAGGGCACGCGGGATTCCGCTGTCTTTCGGCTTCTGGAACGAGGCCGCCGGCTTTGACATCAATCAGACGCTGATCCCCTACGACACGCTCTCCACCTACGGCCAAGCGTTCTGGGTGGGCGTGGTCAACACGCTCTATGTGAGCTTGCTTGGAATCGTCCTGGCCACAATCTTGGGCTTTGTCGTCGGCATTGCCCGTCTGTCACCGAACTGGATCGTTTCAAAAGTCGCGGCCTCCTATGTAGAGATCATACGCAACATCCCGTTATTGCTGCAGCTTTTGTTCTGGTACAATGCAGTCCTGAAAGCGCTGCCTGCGCCGAGGGCGTCGATCGAACTCCCCGGCGGCATCTATCTGAACAATCGCGGTCTCATCATTCCGGAAATCCAGCTCTACGCAGGAGCAGGTACCGTGGGACTTGCATTCTTGGCGGCCAGCTTCTTCTGCGTCGCTTTTTGGTCCTACGCCAGACGCGCACAGAACCGCACCGGAAAGCAGCTGCCCGTGCTTTGGGTCAGCCTCGCTGCCTTGATCGGACTGCCTCTGATCGTCTTCCTCCTGGTCGGTTCGCCGGTGTCGTTCGTGACGCCAGAGTTGAAAGGGTTCAATTACCGCGGTGGACACCAGCTTTATCCGGAGTTCGCGGCTCTTCTGATCGGTCTGTCCGTCTACACCGCTTCCTTTATCGCGGAAATTGTCCGCAGCGGGATCCAGGCTGTGCCGAAAGGCCAGACCGAAGCCGCCCATGCGCTCGGGCTTGCGCCGGGCAAAACGCTTCGCCTGGTCATTGTTCCGCAGGCACTGCGCATCATCATACCGCCCCTGACCAGCCAGTACCTGAATCTCACGAAGAATTCCTCACTCGCCGTGTTTATCGGCTACCCCGATCTCGTTCAGGTTTTCGCGGGAACGGTGCTCAACCAGACTGGCGCCGCCGTCCAGGTGATGGCGATTACGCTGTCGGTCTACCTCGCGATCTCCCTCGTCATGTCGATGACCATGAACGCGTTCAATCAACGTTTCGCGATTGTCGAGAGGTGATGCATGAGCGGCCAGTCCCTGCATCCGCACCTCGTTAGCGCTCCGCTTCTGCCGCCTATGGCGCCGCCTTGTGGAATCCGGCCGAGCCCGGCGACCTGGATCAGAAAGAACCTGTTCTCGACGCCGTTCTCCGGCGTTCTGACGATCTGCTTCACAGTTCTCGCCGCATGGCTTTTGCATCAGTTCGTGCGTTTTACAGTCTTGGATGCAGTCTGGGCCGGCGGACAGGAAGAATGCCGCGCCAACCCTGAGGGCGCGTGTTGGCCGTTCATCGTCGAGAAATTCGACTATTTCCGTTACGGGGCATATCCGGTTTCCGAGCGCTGGCGGGTGGACCTGACGCTGGCGATCGGCGCCGTGCTGATCGCCTGGCTGCTGTGGAAACGGGCGCCGCGGCGCAACGTGGCGGCTATGCTGTTCTTTGTTGCCTACCCGGTCGTCGCCTTCGCGTTGTTGCGCGGTGTCGCGTCCTTCAATCTGCCGGTCATCGATACCGTCTTGTGGGGTGGGCTGCTGATCACGCTGCTCATGTCGATCGTGGGCATCGTCTTCTCGCTGCCGCTCGGCGTGCTTCTCGCGCTTGGCCGACGATCGGAGCTTCCCTTCGTCAGGGCAGTGTGTGTGATCTTCATCGAGGTCGTCAGGGGTGTGCCGTTCATCACGGTGCTGTTCATGGCGAATTTCATGATGCCGCTCTTCGTCCCCGACTATCTGACGCCCGATCGGCTGCTGCGTCCGCTGATTGCAATAGCGCTGTTCTCGTCGGCCTACATGGCCGAGGTGGTGCGCGCAGGCCTTCAGGCGATCCCGAAGGGGCAAAATGAGGCGGCAAAGGCGCTCGGCGTCAGCTATTTCACCATGATGCGTCTGATCATCCTGCCGCAGGCGCTCACTATCGTTATCCCAGGCATCGTCTCTACCTTCATCGGGCTGTTCAAGGACACGACGCTGGTAGCGATCGTCGGCATTGCGGACTTCCTGAGAGCCGTCGAAACGGCGCGAGTCGATCCGAACTGGGCCGGGCCGACGATCTCCTCGACCGGCTATCTTTTCGCCGGGCTGGTCTACTGGATTTTTTGCTTCGGAATGTCCCGGTACTCGCAGTCGATGGAGCGCGCGTTGGCGCGCGGCCACAAGAGCTAGGAAGCGGATGTGCGACAGGCAGTTTCAGCAGCGAGGCACGCGGCGCAAATCCTCTAATAGCCCGCCAAAAGTTCGAGCAGCCGCGAGCGGCAAAAACCACACCGGAAACCAGGCAATGACGTGTGTAGATGCATCGCAACCGACGGTTGCGGAAAGAAATGTTGGAATGATCGACTTCGACAGGATCTATGATCGCCACCAGTTTGGGTCAGTCAAATGGGCCAATCAGTGGGACGAATTCTCGCCTCGGGTCGAGGGCGAAGATCTGCTTTCGCTGTGGACCGCGGACATGGATTTTCGCGCGCCTGAAACCGTCATCGCGCGGCTACGCGAAGCGGCTGACCATGGAATCTATGGCTATACCCGCCGCGACCCCCGTCACTACGAGATTGTGCAATCATGGTTCGCGCGTCGGCACGGCTGGTCGCCGGCACTGGAATCGCTGCTGCCGGCGCCTGCGATCATGCCGTCGGTAGCCGCGATGCTTCGGACCTTCACGAAGCCCGGGGACGGGGTGATCGTGCAGTCTCCCATCTACTCGCCCTATTTCGAAGTGATTCAGGGGAACGGCAGGAAGCTGCTGGTCAACAGGCTAAGGTTGCAGGATAACCGATATGAACTCGACCTGGAGAACTTCGCGAAACTGGCAGCCGGCGCCAAGGCCTTCCTGTTGTGTAATCCGCACAATCCAGCTGGAAAGGTGTGGACGCGCGGGGAATTGACGGCGCTGAACGATGTCTGCGAGCGCTACGGCATCCTTGTCATATCCGATGACATCCATTGCGATATCAGATTGTCGGATCGCCCGCACATCGTCTTCTCGTCCCTCTCGGAGGATGCCGCGGAAAAGTCATTCATCTGCACGGCTCCAACGAAGACCTTCAATCTGGCCGGCGTGCCCTCCGCAACCGTGTCGGTTGTCAACAAGCAGCGGCGCGAGGCGCTTCTGGCTACCATGCAGGCATCGTTCATGGTCAATGCCAACTTCTTTGGACGGCTGGCGCTAGAGGTCGCCTACAGCACCGGCGCGCCTTGGCTGGATCAGCTGACGCGCTACATCGGCGGCAATGTCGATTTCGTCCTCAAGTTCGCCGAGGATCGCCTGCCGGGCATCACACCGATGCGGCCGGACGCTTCCTTCCTGGTGTGGCTGGATGCGCGCGGGCTCGATCGGAGGGTCGGAGGCGTTCAACGCTTTTTCGTCGACCGAGCCGGGGTCAATTTGTACGACGGGCGCGTCTATGGGCCCGGCGGTGAAGGCTTCATTCGCCTCAATGTCGGTTGCCCTCGTCCGCTGTTGCGCAGAGGGCTCGAACGCATGTCCAGGGCGCTGGAGTCGTTGTGAGGGCGTAGGGCCCGTTGGGCGACAAGCTTCGTTCAGATCGCGTTGCGCAACGCGAACCCGCACCTCTGCTGCTTGACGGCGATAGCGTGCTTGCATTCAGCTCCAGGCGTGGCTGGCCAATCCATAGACCCAGGGCCCGTTGCTTTCGCGGTTCAGAAAGCGGCGGCCTTTGGACATCGTCGTCACGGTCTCGGCAATGCCGAGGCCGCTCTGCTGCAGAAACTCGGCAAACACGCCATCCTTCTCGCGCGTATCGACGCGGGCGAATCGACCTGCCAGCTTGTTCAGATGGACGGCTGTGAGGTGGACCGCGTCCTGGTCGTTTCGGGCTATTGTGGGACCAATCACATGGCCGCGCCCGAACTCGCGACACATGGAATAGCCAACGACCTCGCCGCCGCGACTCAAAGTGGCGATCGAGGCATCCTCCGAGAGCAACGCAAGCAGCCTTGCACGGTTGGTCCCGAATGCGCGCGCGTCCAGTTCGGTGATCTCGCGAAGTCTGCCGCTGGGCAGATCACTTAATTCACCATCCGGAGCTGGCATTGGCGGGAGTTTTTGTGGGATCTCGCCCTGGCGCATGTAGACGATCGCCTCGTTCGTGAAGCCGAGCGACACATACAGAGGATAGGCGGCATGGGTGGCATTCAGGGCCAGATTGCGATCCCCGCACTGCTCGAGGACCTGGTCCATGAGCCATCGGCCGCCTCCCTGCGCCTGTGCGCGAGGCGTCGTGATCACCAGGCCGATGGTGGCAAAATCGTCCCCTTGGGGAAACCACATCGCGCTTCCGAAGACGCGCCCAATTCCGTCAACGGCGACGATGCCGTGGCCGGCGCGGCGCAACAGATCCCAGTCTTTTGGGCGATGCGGCCAGCGGACCGAAATCGACAGTGCATGCAGCAGATCAACATCGACATCATTGATGTCTCGCGCGACCAGTTCAAAGGATTTCAGGCGTACTGATCTCTGCATCTCAGTCGATCCGCTCCTTCAACGAATGTCTTTCAACGAATGCCCAGGGCACGCGGTGTTAAATCCTGGCGCCGATAGCCATGTTTGCGACAGGCCTCATTTGCAGCAGCATTACACGGGAACGCCAGCAGGTTTCGCTGGTTCGAGGCGTTTTTTCGCAATCTTCAGCCAAAGCACGACGCGATTCGGCAGGGAACACTGCTGCTCAGGGATAGGCTGGTCGCAACCTACAGTGTGCAAGCAGAGCGGACAGCCATGAACGTGGAAGAAATCCTCGCGACCCTGATTGCGTTTCCCTCAGTTGTGGGCACGCCAAACGGTGAGATCGTCGATTGGATCCGCGACTACTGTCAGGCAGCCGGAGCCGAGGTGACGGTTCTGCCCGGTCCCGAGGGCGACCGGTCCAACCTGTTCGTCACGGTCGGCCCGCGTGCCGGTCGGGGCTACGTCATCTCCGGACATATGGATGTCGTGCCGGCCGGCGAGCCGGAATGGAGCTCCGATCCGTTCGTCCTGCGTCGCGAGGGCGGCAGGCTTTACGGCCGCGGCACCACCGACATGAAGGGCTTTCTCGCCTGCGCATTGGCCGCGCTGCCAGGACTTGCGGCAATGAACCTGCGGCAGCCAGTTCATTTCGCATTCTCCTATGACGAAGAGGCGGGGTGCCGTGGTGTGCCGCATCTCTTGGCTGCGTTGCCGAGCCTATGCGAGAGGCCGCTTGGCGCGATTGTCGGCGAGCCGAGCCGGATGCAGCCTGTGCGCGCGCACAAGGGGAAGGCCGCCGCGCGGCTCGAGGTGATCGGGCGATCCGGTCATTCGTCACGCCCCGATCTCGGCCTCAATGCCGTGCACGCCATGGCCGGCGTCATCACGCACGCGGTGGCATACGGCCAATCCCTCGCCGGCGGCCCGCTCGATCACAATTTCGAGCCCCCATATTCTTCCTTGCAGGTGGGCGTCATCGCCGGTGGACAAGCCGTCAACATCATCGCTGGCCACTGCACAGCCGATATCGAGGTGCGTGCCGTGCCGGGCGTTTCTCCGGCATCCCTGCTCGAGCCGGTCAAAGCACGGCTTTTCGATCTACGCGACAGCGGCTTCGAGGTGGCTTGGCACGAGTTGAGTTCCTATCCTGCCCTTGCGCCGGCGGATGGGAGCAAGCTGGCGGCCGTTCTGACCGAGCTGACCGGGCAGGAGCCGCTCACAGCGGTCAGTTACGGCACCGAGGCCGGACTTTATCAGCAGGCCGGTATCGATGCGATCATTTGCGGCCCTGGCGAAATTTCCCGCGCGCATCGTCCCAATGAATACATCGAGATCGGTGAGCTTGCTGCCTGCCAGAGCATGATCGAGGATCTCGGCGCGCGTCTCGCGGCGTGAACTAGAGGCGGGTTCCATGGCATTCCTTTTCAATTCCGATGTGGCGCGTGCCGCGGTGTTCCGCGAGATCTTCGCGCGCGAACTCCCGGATCTGGAATTCTTCCATTCCGGCGAGGAGATGGAGCCGGAGAAGGTGCGCTATCTCATCACATGGACGGTGCCGGACGACATCTCCCGCTATCGCAATCTGGAAGTGCTGTTTTCGATCGGAGCCGGCGTCGACCAGTTCAAGCAGGACGTCGTGCCGAGCCATGTGAAGCTGGTGCGCATGGTCGAGGACGGCATCATCCGCATGATGCAGGAATACGTCGCGCTTGGCGTGTTGGCGCTCCACCGGGAGATGCCCGCCTATCTCGAGCAGCAGAAAAGGTGCCTCTGGCAGCCGATTGCCGCTCGACAGGCGGCCGAGCGCCGGGTCGGCTTTCTTGGTCTTGGCATGCTGGCGCAGGCGGCTATCGAGCGCCTGAAGCCATTCCAGTTTCCGCTTGCCGGGTGGAGCCGCAGCGAAAAGCGGATAGAGGGAGTCACCTGTTTTCACGGCGCCGATCAGTTGCCCCGCTTTCTGAAGCAGACGGATATTCTCGTCTGCCTGCTACCGCTGACGCAGGAAACCAGCGGCATTCTCGATGCAAAACTCTTCTCCTTGCTGCCAGCAGGGGCGCGCCTGCTGCATGTCGGCAGGGGTCCGCAACTCGACCAGGCCGCGCTGATCGACGCGCTCGACAGAGGCCACGTATCCGCGGCGATGCTTGATGTCACTGATCCGGAACCGCTCCCGGAAGACCATCCGCTGTGGTCGCATCCGAAGGTGATGATAACGCCGCACATTGCCTCGGTGACACAACCACATACGGCGGCGCAAGCCGCCGTCGACAACGTCCGGCGCCACCGCGCCGGCGAAGAACTGATCGGCCTCATCGATCGGACACTCGGCTACTAACCAGGAGACCCACATGTCACTGCTGACCACGATTGACACAAATCCCGCCTTCACGCCGAAGGAGGCATTGCCGCTGCCTGAGCGGCTCATTTCCGGCACTCCATCCTTCAAGAGCTGGGCGCAGGATGCCTCGAAAGGTGAGAAGGTTCTGACCGGCGTCTGGGAAGCCACCCCCGGCGAGACGCATTCGATCAAGGGCACCACCTACGAGTTTTGCCATATCCTTTCGGGCCTCATCGAAATCGAGGAGAAGGGCGGCGAGACCAAGACTTACCGCGCCGGCGACAGTTTCGTGATGAAGCCCGGTTTCGTGGGTGTCTGGCGCACGATCGAGACCGTGCGCAAGATCTACGTCTGCGTTTACGACTGAGTTCAGTGCTCAAGGTACGGCCGAGTAGAGCGCGCGGCGGTTCCAGAACAATCGACTATCCAAGTTCGGCCCGACGCGATTCGACGCTGTCGGGCCGCTCATTCTCGACGAAAAATGCGGCACGCGGTCCGCTATGGTTCCGCTAGTGCGAATGAGGACCTCGATCGATGAAGACCTATGACATAGCGCTCATCCCCGGCGACGGCATCGGCAAGGACGTGACCGGGGCGGCATGGCAGGTGATGCAGGCCGCGGCCAAACGGGGCGGTTTCGCCCTTGATGGCACACGCTTCCCATGGTCGTGCGCCTACTACCTGGAAACCGGCGCAATGATGCCGCCAGACGGCATCGAGACACTCCGAAAATTCGATGCGATCTATCTCGGCGCTGTAGGCTGGCCCGCGGAAGTACCCGACTCAGTATCGCTTCACGGACTGCTGCTGCCGATCCGGAAAGGGTTCACGCAGTACGCCAACATACGGCCGCACAGGCTGTTGCCGGGCGTTCAGGGGCCCCTCCGCTCCGATGGTTTCGACATCCTGTGCATTCGCGAGAATACGGAAGGCGAATATTCCGGCGCCGGCGGGCGCGTGCATTCCGGCACGGCCAATGAGGTCGCGATTGAGACGTCAATCTTCACGCGTGCCGGTGTCGAACGGATCATGCGTTTCGGTTTCGAACAGGCGCTGGCGCGCGGCAAGAAGCTCGCATCCGTGACCAAATCCAACGCCCAAAAGCATTCCATGGTTTTCTGGGATGAGGTCACGCGTGAGGTGGCGAAGGACTATGCCGATGTCGAGGTCTCGCACTACCACATCGACGCCATTGCCGCCCGCATGGTGCTGGCGCCGGAAAGCCTCGACGTGATCGTCGCCTCGAACCTGTTTGGCGACATCCTCACCGATATTGGAGCGGCCATTCAGGGCGGGCTGGGTTACGCCGCCTCCGCCAATATCAATCCCGATCGCAGTGCGCCTTCCATGTTCGAACCGGTCCACGGTTCGGCGCCCGACATCGCGCATCTCGGTGTCGCCAATCCGATCGCCGCGATCTGGTCCGGTGCGATGATGCTCGAGCATCTGGGCGAGGGGCATGCTGCGGCAGAAGTGATGTCGGCAATCGAGTCCATAACCGCGCGGGGCATTGGCACGATCGCAGGCAAGGACCGGACTGAAACAATCACGCAAGCCGTGCTTGCGGCGTTGAGCTGAAAGGGCAGAGGAAAGACCATGAATGCGATAACCAAGATTGGCACGTTTGACGATGCGGACCTGTTCCGCCAGCAGGCGTTGATTGGCGGTGTGTGGCGGGAAGCGGATACAAAGGCCGCCGTCGAGGTCACCAACCCTGCCACCCTGGCCGTTCTTGGCAGCGTTCCCGATATGGGCGGCGACGACACCAGGGCCGCTATCGCTGCTGCGGCCGAGGCATTCAAAAGCTGGAAGAAGACGACCCATGCCGAGCGTGCGAGATTGCTGGAGCGATGGCACGACCTCATTCGCCAGCACGAACAGGATTTGGCGCTTCTGCTGACGCTGGAACAGGGTAAGCCGCTTGCCGAGGCGTCGGCGGAAATCCGCTACGGCGCATCTTTCGTGAAATGGTTTGCGGAGGAGGCGCGCCGCATCGGTGGCTCGACCATTCCGTCACCCACCGCCGATCGACGCATTCTGGTTCTCAAGGAAGCAGTCGGCGTCTGTGCCATCATCACGCCGTGGAATTTCCCCAACGCGATGATCACGCGCAAAGTAGCACCGGCGCTGGCCGCCGGCTGCACGGTTGTCATCAAGCCGTCGGAGTTCACACCCTTTTCGGCGCTCGCGCTCGGTGTCCTGGCGGAGCGGGCGGGCATCCCGGCAGGCGTTATCAACATCGTGACCGGCATGCCGGGCGAGATCGGCAAAGAGCTGATGGCCAACGAAACGGTGCGCAAGATCTCGTTCACCGGTTCGACCCGCGTCGGCGCGCTGCTCATGCGTGGCGCGGCCGACAGCATCAAGCGGCTGAGCCTGGAGCTTGGCGGCAACGCGCCCTTTATCGTTTTTGACGACGCCGATCTGGATAACGCAGTTGAAGGTGTGATCGTATCCAAGTTCCGTAATGGCGGTCAAACCTGCGTTTGCGCGAACCGGATTCTCGTGCAGGAAGGCGTTTACGACGCTTTCGCCGAAAAGCTGAGCCAGCGCGTGACGCGGATGAAGGTTGGCGCGGGGACCGACGACGGCACTGAGATCGGCCCGATGATCAACGCGGCCGCGATCGACAAGATCGAGCGTCACATCGCGGATGCGAAGACGAAAGGCGCGCAGATCCTCGCCCAAAGCGAGGCAGTGCCGGACGGCAGGCAATATGCACGGCCCGTCGTCCTGGGGGAGGCTACCACCGAGATGCTCCTGGCATCGGAAGAGACCTTCGGTCCGGTGGCGCCGCTTTTTCGCTTCGAGACGGAGGAAGAGGCCATCACCATCGCGAACGCTACGCCGTTCGGCCTTGCCGCCTACTTCTACACCGACGACCTCAAGCGCTCATGGCGTGTCGCCGAGGCGCTGGAGTTCGGCATGGTCGGGCTCAATACCGGCCTGATCTCGACCGAGGTTGCGCCTTTCGGCGGTGTCAAGCAGTCAGGCGTGGGGCGGGAAGGATCGCAGCTCGGCATCGACGAATATCTCGAGGTCAAGACGCTTCACGTCGGCGGGTTGAACCAGTAGGCTTTGCCGGAGTCGCAACAGCGGCACCAGAATCAGAAAGGGGCGGTCGAAACCGCCCCTTTCTCATTGTGCGCCAGGCATGGCGCGTGGTGCGCGCCGGGGTGGGTCGGCAGGAGTCAGCAGAGGCCGTAGTAGCCGGACCAACCGGTGAAGGGCTGAACGTGTCGATGGAGGTCGGACTTCATTTCCGAGCGCCTTGGGCAGGTACCTCGCGAGAGGGCCTGAGCCGGAAGTAGCGGGAGGAACCCGCAAGATAAGGCTGGGCGCCAATAGGGCGGCGGGCATTGAGGACCTCAAGCCGAGCGCGACACGAACCGCCGTGTACGGAACCGTACGCATGGTGGTGTGGGAGGAGGGACGCCGAAAGGCTCCCTCCTACCCGATTCGATACTTCGAAGGCCGCGATGGCCGGACGCCCGCCGGCCTCAAGCAACTTCCCGAACGGGCTCCAGGCCGACCGCGGCGGCCAGCCCGCCGATATCCTTGATCTCGGTATATTCGTAGAAGGGGTTCGCGGGCTCGTGGCCGCGGTTCACCCAGACCTTGCTCTTGATGCCGAGATCGTAGGCGGTCATGAGATCGTAGCGGAAGGAGGAGGAGACATGAGTGATGTCCTCCGGGCCGCAGCCGAGCTTGTCGAGCATGTATTCAAAGCCCTTCATCAGCGGCTTGTAGGCGCCAACCTCTTCGGCGGTGATGACGGTGTGAAAGGGCGCGCCGAGCTTTTCCACATTCGACATGATCAGGCTGTTCATGGAGTTGGACAGGATCACCAGTGGGATTTCCTTGGCTACTCTGGACAGGCCAGCCGGGACGTCGGGGTGCGGACCCCAGGTCGGCACTTCGTCATAGATGCGTTGGGCGTCTTCGGGTTTGAACTGGATACCGATGCGCTTGCAGCTGCGTTCGATGGAATTCTGCACCACCTCGAGGAAGGGTTTCCATGGCCCCAGCACCTCGTCAAGGCGATAGCCCCTAAAAGCCTCCACGAAGCTGGCCATTGCCTCTGGGGAGAGGCGCTCACCGTAGACGCGCCGCGCCGCGCCGGCCATATCGAAATTGGTGAGCGTGCCGTAGCAGTCGAAGGTGATGTATTTCGGTCTAAGCGTCGACATGGCGACCATCCTCCTGGTTTTCTCGGCACAGCGTGCCTGTACCACAATCACCATAGTCGGAGATCTGGAAGACAAACGGCCGCATTCGCCGCGACCTGAAGCAGATCGTTTCGTATTGCATCGCCGGTTTGGCAGAGAGTTGCGCCAGTTGCCCTTTCGAGCTTTGGGAGCAGCGCGGCCTGTCGGCCATGCTTCGGCAGAAGATGCGGCACGAGCGGCGAAGGATAGTGAAAACGGGTCGCGCTTGGCTGCCGGTCGGGAGGAACTGCTGTCTTTGGTGGTCTACCGTTAGCACCTGAAGACGAAGGCTGGAAATTCATCATGACCACACGACAGATCATCCTTGAAGAGATGACACCGGGGCACCTGGAAGGTGCTGTCGAGTTGTCTCGCCAAGTTAAATGGCCGCATCGTCGCGACGATTGGGAACTGGCCCATTCGATCAGCCAGGGGATCGTCGCTCTGGAAGAACAACGCGTGGTGGCGACGATCATGATGACCCCCTACGGCGACAATGCCGCCGCCATCAACATGGTGATCGTCGATGCGGCCATGCGCGGCCGCGGACTCGGCCGAAAGATGATGGAAGAGGCGCTGGCCAAGGCGGGTGAGCGCACCTGTTGCCTGACGGCGACACAGGAAGGCCTGCCGCTCTATGAGAAGCTGGGCTTCGTAACGACTGGCGAGATCGTGCAGCATCAGGGCGAGGCGTTGGCAGTTTCGGCGCCGGCCCGTGTATCCTGGGCAGAGATCGGCGATCTTGCTCGTATCGAGGTGCTGGATCGCGAGGCGTTTGGCCATGACCGTTCGGCGCTGATGAGGCGGCTTTTCGAGCGCGCGAAGTTCGCTGTCATTCGCGATGAAGGCAATACCCAGGCCTTTTCCGCCATCCGGCCATTCGGCCGGGGGCTGGTCATCGGCCCGGTGGTGGCGAGGAATGGTACCGAGGCCAAGGCCCTGATCGACTTTCTGCTCGCCCATCATCAGGGCGAGTTCGTCCGTGTCGATACCGACGTCTCAACGGATCTTGCTGAATGGCTCACCGGGCGCGGCCTCGCGCACGTCGGCGGGGGGATCACGATGCGACGCTCCATGGCCACGCACAGGGAAAGCAAGCCGGCGCATCATCGCACATATGCGTTGGTCAGTCAGGCACTTGGTTAAATCAGGCACTCGGTTAAATCAGGCACTCGGTTGAATCGGAGGAAGAAATGCTGGCAAATTCACTGATCGAACTCGATCGCGCACATCTGGTTCACCCGTTTTCATGCTATCGGAGCCACGAGGAGACGGGCGTGCGGGTGCTCAAATCCGCCAAGGGCGCAACGGTGACCGATGCAAGCGGGAAAACCCTGCTGGACGGATTCGCCGGTCTATGGTGTGTAAACCTCGGCTACGGCCAGGAAAGTATCGTTGAAGCAGCCGCAAAGCAGCTGAGAGAGCTTCCCTATGCCACGGGATATTTCGGGCTGGGGTCCGAGCCTGCCATTCGCCTTGCTGCCAGGCTTGCCGAACTGGCGCCCGGCGATTTGAACCATGTGTATTTCACGCTTGGCGGCTCCGACGCAATCGACAGCACGATCCGCTTCATTCGCTATTACCACCATGCCAAGGGCACGCCACAGAAGGACCAGTTCATCTCGGTCGAGCATGGCTACCATGGCTCCTCGACGGCGGGGTCCGGCCTGACCGCGATTCCGGCTTTCCATGCGGGTTTCGGCGTGCCTTACGACTGGCAGCACAAGATTCCCTCGCACTACGCCTATCGCAATCCGGTCGGTTCCGACCCGCAGGCGATCATCGATGCATCGGTCGCGGCCCTGCGGGCCAAAATCGCGGAACTCGGCGCGGGCCGCGTTGCCGCCTTCTACGCCGAACCCATCCAGGGCTCGGGCGGTGTCCTCGTTCCACCGACAGGTTGGCTGAAGGCTCTGCACGCCGTGTGCAAGGAACATGACATCCTGTTCGTTGTCGACGAAGTCATCACTGCCTTTGGCCGCACCGGCCCTCTCTTCGCCTGTGAGGAAGACGAGGTCGTGCCGGATCTCATGACCACGGCGAAGGGACTGACCTCGGGCTACGTGCCGATGGGGGCCGTCTTCATCTCGGACCATGTGTACAATACGATCGCAGACGGAGCCGGCAAAGCGCCTGTCGGCCATGGCTATACTTATTCGGCCCATCCCGTGAGCGCGGCGGTCGGGCTCGAATGCCTGCGTCTCTACGAAGACAGCTTGCTCGAGAACGGGCGCAAGGCCGGCAAGCGCCTGATGGAAGGCCTTCGCTCGCTCGCCGACCACCCGCTGGTTGGCGACATTCGCGGCCGTGGCATGCTGGCAGCAATCGAGTTGGTCACCGACAAGGAGCGCAAGACGCCGCTGCCGGCGGCGGCCGATCCGGGGCGCCGCATTTTCGAGCGCGCGTGGGCGAACGGCCTTGTCATCCGCGCCTTCAACAGCGGCATTCTCGGCTTTGCGCCGCCGCTCTGCTGCACCGATGACGATATTGATGGAATCCTCGAACGCACCCGGATGACCCTGGATCAAACCCTCGAGGACCAGGACGTGCGGTCGGCGATGAAGGGATGATCGTCCAGGCTGCCGCCGCATGCGCGCGGCAGCCTCTTTCTCATCTGTCGAATATCGCGTCGAGAGGCAAATGGGATTTGACGATCGGTGACTTCAGCACGACGAAGCTGAAATATTTGTCGATTCCGATATCCAGTTCGATCATGCGCTCCATGATCGTCTGGTACTCGCTGATGCCCGCTGTGACAAACTTCACAAGGTAGTCGTAACCGCCTGATACCAGATGGCATTCGATGACAGAATCGACTTTCTGAATTGCGGTGAGAAATCTCGCGAAGTCGTTCTGTTGGTGGTGCTTGAGCGTGACTTCGGTGAAGATCGTCAGAGTCTGCCCGAGCTTGGACACATCGATCTGGGCGGAATAGCCGGTGATGAAGCCTTCCGTCTGAAGCTTCTTCACCCGCATCAGGCAAGGGCTCGGTGAAAGGTTCACCAGGTCGGCGAGCTCGACATTCGTGACCCGCCCGTTCTTCTGCAGTTGGGATAAGATCTTGATGTCGATCTTGTCGAGCTTCATTGGAAACCTGTCAAACGTTGGAACCGCGGATCGTCCGGCAGACGGCGTCCGTCACCTCCTGCGTGGTCGCTGTCCCTCCGACGTCCGGCGTCAGCACGCCCTCATTCGTCACCGATTCCACAGCGTTCATCAACCGGGCGGCCGCTGCGCTCTCGCCCAGATGTTCGAGCATCTGGGCGGCGGTCCAGAAGGTGGCGACCGGGTTGGCAATACCCTTGCCGGCGATGTCGAATGCCGAGCCGTGAATTGGCTCGAACATCGAGGGATAGCGCCGCTCGGGATCAATGTTGGCGGTCGGTGCAACGCCGAGGCTGCCCGCGAGCGCGCCCGCAAGGTCCGACAATATGTCGGCGTGGAGATTGGTGGCGACGATCGTATCGAGGCTCCGCGGTTTCAACGTCATACGCACTGTCATAGCATCGACCAACATCTTGTCCCAGGAGACGTCCGGAAATTCCGGCGCGACCTCGGCTGCGATTTCGTCCCACATTACCATGCCGTGACGCTGCGCGTTGGATTTTGTAACGACTGTCAGGAGCTTTCGCGGCCGTGATTGCGCCAGCCGGAATGCATAGCGCATGATGCGGGTGACGCCGACGCGCGTGAAGATCGCGACCTCGGTTCCGACCTCCTCGGGGAGGCCGCGATGGGCTCGGCCGCCGTGGCCCGAATACTCGCCCTCGGAATTCTCCCGCACGATCACCCAATCCAGATCGCCAGGGCCAACGCCGGCCAGCGGCGAAACAATACCGGGCAATATCCTGGTCGGCCGCACGTTCGCGTATTGATCAAAGCCCTGACAAATCGGCAGCCGGAGGCCCCAGAGCGTGATGTCGTCGGGCACATCGGGAGCGCCTACCGCGCCAAAGAAGATAGCGTCGAAGCGCTTCAGTTGCGCCACCCCATCTTCGGGCATCATCCGACCATGCGCCTTGTAGTAGTCTGAGCCCCAGTCGAAGTGCTGGACGCGCAGCTTGAAGTCGCCGCAGCGCCGCTGCAGCGCCTCAAGCGCCTGGAGACCGGCGGCAATGACCTCTGGGCCGATCCCGTCGGCAGGAATGGCGGCAATCTCATATTCGCGCATCGTCACTTTCCCCGTTTTCAGTGCTGGCCCTGTTTTCAGTGCTGGCCGCCTCGCGGCCCCGATCTCGTGTGCGACCTGATGTAGCTTGGCAAACGGTCTTCTCAGAATTCGGCGACCTTGCCCCACGCAGCTGAATTCAGACGCTCAGGCCTATAGGGACGCGGATCGACGATCGGCTCGCTGCCGGTGATGATATCGGCGATCATATGTCCAGCGCCGGGGCCGATCCCGAAGCCGTGGCCGCTAAATCCCGCGGCGAGAAGAAAGCCCGGAATCCCCCCCACTTCACCAATTGCCGGGACGCCATCGGGCGTGCTGTCGACATAGCCCGCCCAAGCATGAGAAATCGCGACGCGCTGGAACTCGGGCAGCAATTCGCAGGCTCTTCGATAGGTCAGGCGAATCTGCCTCATGTCAGGCTTGGGGTCGAGAATCCGATTCCGTTCCATTGGAGTCACGTCGTCAAGTACCCATTTCCTCAGGCTTTCATGACCTTGACGCCAGCCCTCGAACGCTCCCGGGGCCAGACTGCGCCAGCGGCGGGCGAACATGGGCACGAACTCGCGGCTGAACCTGAGCTGCTGCGGCGTTGGATCGACTCGCGCCCGCCCGCTGATCGCCAGCGCGTATCCGCCGTTGCTGCGCCGCGTCAGCGAGACGCGCGCGGTATGCAGCGCATCCGGCAGGCCTTCTGCTCCCGGCGCTACGGCTAGAATGGACTGACGCACGGCAGCTTGCGGGAAACGGATACCAAGCTGGTTGCAGAAGGAAGAAGCCCACGCGCCTCCGGCCATGACCACGGTCGTTGTGCGGATGGTTCCGGCTTCTGTAACGACGCCGCTGACCCGGCCGGCGCTCAGTTCCAGCCCGCGCGCCGCGCAATTTTGATGCACGGTGCCGCCGGCCGCCATGATGCCGCGCGCGGCAACCGGCACCGCCTTTGATGGATCGGCCGTTCCGTCAGTTGGCGAGAACACGCCGCCTTTCCATTTGCGGCCGGTCGCCTTGCCCCGTTCGGTGGCTTCTTGCGTGCTCAGCACATGCGTCGTGACGCCAACCGTCCTTGCGAAATCGCGCCACTTTGCCCAGCCTGCCAGCTCGCTTTCGTCCTGCGAGAGATAGAGCAGGCCGCAGCGGCGGAAGCCGGTGTCCTCGCCGGTCTCCTGCGCCACTTTTTCCCAGAGATCGAGGCTCCTGGTTGCCATCGGCAACTCGCGTGCGTCACGGTTCTGCTGACGGCACCAGCCCCAGTTGCGGCTGGACTGTTCGGCGGCAACGCGCCCCTTCTCCAGCAGGGCAACGCTGATGCCGCGGCGTGCGAGATAATAGGCCGTGAATACGCCGACCACGCCGCCGCCGATGACGACGACGTCCGCCTCGCGAGGCAGGGATGGGCTGGACTCGATGTGAATGAGCGGCGCGGGCATGGATGGGACTCCGGTAAATTTGAAACATCCTAGCCTGCGGCCCGCAGAGGCAGGCTGCGGAGTTCATGCCTGGACGGAATTTCCTGCGGTTTGCAGCCCTTGGAACAGGCAATTGTTGCCGAAAAGCGCTCGCTGGCCCCAACCTCGCAGGGGCAAGCAGGAGTACACTTCATCCAGTCGCGTGATCTACGGCATGGGCTTTTCGGGACGCGGCGCGCAGTGACGCAAGGCCTGTCGCGCACAAATTAGCGGAAGAAGGACCTGGTTGTCTGATCCCGGTTTTCTGCGCCGGAACGGGAGCAGAGTGAAATGCCGAACCTGACGTTCTTTTCAGAAGTTCCTGCCGCCCGAGGGCCTAATTTCGACGACTATGCGGAGACAGAACAGTCAAACTGGCTGAAAGAACGGAGCAACCCTTCCTTATAACGGTAAGCTCCAGAGGACTTCCGATAGGCAGGGCTTACGCCTTCGGAGAGTTCTCCAACAAAAGGGAACAGTGTCCGGTCCACGGACCGAATTTCATCAAGGGAGCCGCCAGGATGAGCAGAATCCGTCTCTCGCAGCCTCAGCGCTCGAAGCGCCGAGATGACCAGACGACGGACGCTATAGTGAGGCGCTTCTGCTCAAAGCGCGATGATGTGGTCCGCAACAGTGTGGACCCGCTCGGTTCAAACGGGAGATGATCGCAATGGTCGCAAGGATCCAGCCTGTAGCCCCCGCCGATGTGGCGCTTTCGGTGCGCGACCTCACGGTGAATTTGCCGAAGGGCATGGAACGGACTTATGCCGTCGAGAACATCTCCTTTGATCTGAAACGCGGCCAGATCCTGTGCGTCATTGGCGAATCCGGATCCGGCAAGTCGGTCACCGCGAACGCCATCATGGGGTTGCTGCCCAACGTGATCCGCGTCTCCTCGGGCGCCATCCACCTCGATGGAATGAACATCGTAGGCATGCCGCAGGACAAGCTGCGCAGCCTGCGCGGCCGAGTGGTGTCGATGATCTTCCAGGACCCGCTGTCGGCGCTCAATCCCTTGATGACCGTGGGTGCACAGATCGACGAGGTCATGGCGGCGCACGGCGTCGGCACTCCGAAATCCCGTCGCGGCCGCGCTGTCGGGCTGCTGACCGAAGTGGGGCTGCCGGACCCGGAACTCATGTACCACCAGTATCCGTTCCGCCTCTCCGGCGGGCAGCGGCAGCGGGTGATGATCGCCATGGCGCTGGCACTCGAGCCGACGATCCTGATCGCGGATGAACCGACGACCGCGCTCGACGTGACCACGCAGGCACAGATTCTGGAGCTGATCCGCGACATTCAGCGCCGCAAGGGAATGAGCGTCATGTTCATCACCCATGACTTCGGGGTGGTGGCCGAGATCGCAGACAGCGTCGTCGTGATGGAGAAGGGTCACATCGTCGAGCAGGGTAGCGCTCAGCAGGTCCTGAAGTCGCCGGGCCATCCCTACACAAGGCGCCTTATCGCAGCCGTCCCGCACCTGACCGGTGAGGACCGCGTTCCCCTGGAGACGGCCGACAAAGCGCCGATCCTGAAGGTCGAAGGCCTGATGAAGACCTACCGCAGCGGCAGTTCCCTGTTCAGCGCGCAGCGCGTCGTGCCCGCGGTCAACGAGGTCTCGTTCGATCTGGCGCCCGGGCGCACGCTGGGCGTTGTCGGCGAAAGTGGTTCCGGCAAATCGTCGCTTGGTCGGCTTTTGATCAAGCTGCTGGACAGCGACGGCGGCGGGATTCTGTTCGAGGGCCGCGACATCGCCAAGCTTTCCGAAGCCGAATTCCGCCCGCTGCGGCCGCGGGTCCAGATGATCTTCCAGGATCCCTTCGCCTCGCTCAACCCGCGCTCGACGATCGGCCACATCCTGACCGTTGGCCCGGTCGCCCACGGCACGCCCTATGCCCAGGCGCGTGAAGAGGCGAAGGCGCTGCTGGCCCATGTCGGCCTCGATGCCGGCGCCTTTGATCGCTTTCCGCATGAATTTTCCGGTGGACAGCGCCAGCGCATCGGTATCGCCCGGGCACTGATGTTCAAGCCGAAGCTGCTGATCGCCGACGAAGCTGTCTCGGCGCTGGACGTGTCGATCCAGGCCCAGATCCTGCAGCTGCTCGACCAGATCCAGCGAGAGACCGGCGTTTCGATGATCTTCATCACCCACGATTTGCGCGTCGCCAGCCAGATCTGCGACGAAATCGCGGTGATGCAGAAAGGGCGGATCGTCGAACGGGGACCGCCATCGCAAATCTTCCTCGACCCGCAATCAGCCTACACACGTGAGCTGGTGGCGGCGATTCCTGGAGAGCAGCCGGGATCTACCCGTCCGGTTGCAGCAAATGGGTAAGAGCCACGGCGGATACCGCCAGAACAAGGGGAATTCCAATGACTGAACACTCAAACACCAAATCAAACTACTCGCGACGCGATGCACTGCGGTTGATGGCGATAGGCGGGGCTGCAGGCCTCATTGCGCCCAATCTGTTGGGCAAACCCGCCTTCGCCCAGAAGCCTCCAGCGAGCCCAACCGGCCGCGTCGTCGTCGGATTTTCGCAGGAACCCACCGTCTTCAATCCACTGATGCCGCATACCGAGTGCGACGACGCTGTGCATTTCTCGGTGTTTGATGCACTCGTTCGCATGGACCCTAAGGGTGTTCTTCAGCCCAATCTCGTTGTCGAAGTGCCCAGCCAGAAAAACGGCGGCATTTCAGAGGACGGACTTGTGTGGCGCATCCGCCTGCGTGATGACGTCCGCTGGCACGACGGCGAGCCTTTCACTGCCGATGACGTGAAATTCACTCTCGAGCTCATCACCAATCCGAAATTCCGCGCGTGGCGCACGGCGGGCCATTCCCTGGTGCGCGATATCAAGGTGGTCTCGCCGACCGAGCTCACCTGGCGGATGGAGGAGGCTTTCGCCCCCTATTTGTCGTTTCTCGCCGAAACCTTCATGGTTCCCAAGCACATCCTCGAAAAAGAGGCCGACCCCAACGCCGCCGCCTTCAATCAGGCGCCTGTCGGCACTGGCGCATTCAAATGGGCGCAGCGCACTGCCGGCGACCATATCGAACTCGTCGCGAACGCGGATTATGCCGGGGAGGGTCCCTATTTGGAGCGGCTCGTCTTCAAATACATCCCCGACATGACAGTGCTCTATACCCAGTTCAAGAGCGGCGACATCGATCTTGTCGACCAGGCATTCATAACCGCCGACCACTACGCGGAAGCCAGCAAACTATCGGATCGGGTGGTCATGTTGGAGCGCGGGTCATCGGTCGAGTCGATCTATCTCAATCTTGAGAAGCCGCAATTCAAGGATCCGGCGGTCCGCCAGGCGCTCTACGCCGCAATCGACAGGAAAGCGATCCTCGAAGCACTTTATTACGGGGTCCACACCCCTACCGAGACGTTCATGCCGCAGAATTCCTACTACTACAATCCGAACCTGCCGGCGCAGGAGTTCAACATCGAGCGCGCGGGCCAGATCCTCGACGAGGCCGGCTGGGTGCCCGGAGCCGATGGAATACGGGCGAAGGACGGGGTGCGTCTGTCGTTCGCCAACTCCACCACTTCCGGCAACCATTTGCGCGAGCAGACGCAGCAGTTCCTGCAGCAGACATTCGCCGAGATCGGCGTCGAGATGACCATCTCGAACCTGCCGGCCGCCGTCATGTGGGGCGATTTCTGGCTCAAATCGCAGTTCGAGTCAGCCATCTCCGGTGTAACCAATCTCATCGCGGGCGACCCCGACGTTTTCAACCGCCTGCATACCAAGGCGATCGTCGCCAAGGGCGGAAAGGGCTCGAACACAGGCCAATACTCCAACCCGGAGGTCGATGCGCTGCTCGAGAAGGGCGCCCGCACCTTCGATCGGGAACAGCGGCGCGCCATCTATCTGCGCGTGCAGGAAATCGTCCGTCAGGATCTGCCGTTCCTGCCTCTGTTTGCCTACACCAACGTGTTTGGCTGCAAGGAGGGGCTGGAGGGTTTCGAGGCAAATTCCAACACCCGCGTCGCATCCTGGCATGCCGCCGGATGGTATTGGAAGGCCTGACATCCATACGCCGCGGGGGGGGGGGGGGCGGGGGGGGGGGCGGGGGCGGGGGGGGGTGGGGGGGGGTTTTTTTTATGATGGGGTGGGGAAACGAGCAGCACACAACACACAAAAAGGCTGGAGGAGGGGTGGTTT
>NZ_JBVVPV010000036.1:66449-73722 GCF_055811735.1 Mesorhizobium sp. WSM4850
TGTTTTCTTTTTTATTATAAATTCCCAACTGTGCTTTTTCGTTTTGTGTTTTTTTGTTTTTTTTTTCCTCCCCCCCCCCCCCCGCCGCCCCCGCCCGCCGCGCCCCCCCCGCCAGTCATCAGCGCTGTCTTGAAAGAGGAGAGATGAATGCGCGGCTTCCTGCTCAACCGGCTCTCACAGAGCCTCATCCTGCTCCTGATCGTCTCGGTCATCGGGTTTTTCGTCCTGAACCTGCTGCCGGGGGGTCCGCTGGCGCAATTCGGGCTCGATCCCGGCATGACGCAGGACGATCTCGAGCGCCTGAAAGAGCAATTGGGGCTGAACCGTCCGCTTTTTATCCAATATCTCGACTGGGCCTGGCGGCTTCTCCAGGGCGACTGGGGCCACTCCTTCCGCGACGGCGCGCCTGTGCTGGCAGTGATTGGCCGGCACGTCCCTGCGACGCTGCTGCTGATGGGGACGTCCACCGCGATTGCGATCGCCATCGGCACCTGGATCGGCATTCGTGGCGCCACGCACCGCTATTCGCTGTTCGACTATATGGCGACGGTCGGAGCCATGGTCGCGCTGTCGATCCCGACCTTCTGGTTCGGGCTCGTCGGCATCTACATCTTCTCCCTGCAGCTGGGCTGGCTGCCTGCAGGCAACATGTACACGATCGGCGACGGTTCGGTCCTGAACTACCTGCATCACCTGATCATGCCAAGCATCGTGCTGTCGCTGGTGCATGTCGCGATCTGGAGCCGCTACATGCGATCGGCGACGCTCGACGCCATCAGCCAGGATTTCGTCAAGACCGCCCGCGCCAAGGGCCTGAGCGAGCGCCGAGTCATCATGAAGCACGTCGTCGGCAATGCGCTTTTGCCGATGATCACACTGGCCGGGGTGCAGCTTCCCAGCATCCTGACCGGCGCGCTGGTGACGGAGACAGTGTTTACCTGGCCGGGGATGGGTCGACTGTTCCTGGACAGCCTCGGCTACAGCGACTACCCGGTCGTGATGGGACTGCTGATGTTCTCGGCCATTCTCGTCATTCTGGGCAACCTGATCGCAGATATTGCCGTGGCGATCGTCGACCCGCGCATTCGTCTGGGTTGAGCGCGTAACCCTCACACCCTACAGGAGGCACCCGAAATGACCGCTCTCGCCGCAAATGCAGGACCAAGCCGCTGGTGGCGCAGCCGCACCGTGCGCCGTTTCACCAGCCATCATCTGGCGTTGCTGGGACTCGCGATGATCACCCTTCTCACGCTGGCATGCGTCTTCGGCCCTCATCTCCTGCCCTATGATTCCCTATACATCGATTTGCGCGCCCGCTTTGCACCGCCGCTGACGGGCGACCACTATCTTGGGACCGATCCTTTGGGGCGGGACGTGGCGGCGCGACTGTTCATGGCGGGGAGGACCTCACTGCTGGTGGCTTTCTTTGCCATGCTGCTGTCGACGATGATCGGAACGCTCGTCGGCGTGATCGCGGGCTACCGCGGCGGGTGGATCGGCGCAGCGCTGATGCGCACGGTCGACGGCTTCCTGTCATTCCCCTCCATCTTCCTGCTGCTTGCCTTGGCCGCGGCACTCAAGCCGAGCCCGGCTATGGTCACCGTCATCGTCGCTGTCACCAGCTGGATGGAGGTAGCTCGAATTGTCGAGGCCGAGGTGCGGTCGTTGCGCGAGCGCGAGTTTGTGCTGGCCGGCCGCATGCTGGGGCTTAGCGGTGCGCATATCATGTTCCGCGAGATCCTGCCCAACGCCATGGGCCCGATCATCGTGGCCGCGACGCTGACAGTCGCGCACGCTATTCTCCTGGAAGCCTATATCAGTTTCCTGGGTTATGGCATTCAGCCGCCGCTGCCGAGCTGGGGCAACATGCTCGAGGGCGCCCAGCAGTATCTGAACAGTGCGCCCTGGCTGGCGATCATTCCCGGGGCAGCCATCACCATCGCCGTGACAAGCTTTAATTTCATCGGCGACGGGTTGCGCGATGCGCTCGACGTGCGGGACGACCGTGTCTGATCACAAAAGCGGCCCGCGCCTCACCCGAAAACCCAGCGAGAAGTGACTCTCATGCACGAGCCGAAAGTCGCAGACAAGAGCACCCCCTACTGGTGGGAAGCGGCGCCCGTCATGCCGCTGCCGCCGCAGCCCCTGGCCAGGACGGTCGATGTGGCGATCGTCGGCGCCGGCTATGCGGGCCTTTCGGCCGGGCTTGCGCTGGCGCGCGATGGGCGCTCGGTTGCAGCTTTTGATGCGATGAATCCGGGAGAGGGGGCCTCGTCGCGCAATGGCGGAATTACCAGCGGGAGCATCCGGCTGGACTACGCCACGATCACCCGGCGCTTCGGCGAAGAAAAGGCCATGGCAATCGAGGCCGAGGGCAAGGTCGCCCGCGAATTCCTTTACGACTTCATCAAGTCGGAAAAGCTCGACTGCGACTTTCAACTGGTTGGCCTGTTCAAGGGCGCCATCGGATATGAACAGTACGAGAAGATGGCCCGCGGCGCCGAGGCGTTGGCGAGGAAACTGGGGATCGAATCTTACGCTGTTCCATATACAAAGCAGCGCAACTACGTCGGCACCGACTTCTATCGCGGCGGCATGGTCCGGATGGACATCGGTGGGCTGCACCCGGCCAAATTCCATGCGGAGCTCCTGCGGGTGGCGCTCGCTTCGGGACTGGCGGTGCATTCGAACACGCCCGTGACCTCGATTGAAAGGGATAGCTCCGGGTTCCGCGTCGCCACTTCGGCGGGAACAGTGCAGGCGCGCCAGGTGCTGGTCTGCACAAATGGCTACACCGACGGCGCCAATCCCTTCCTGCGCCGCCGGCTGGTGCCGGTTCGCAGCCGGATCATTGCCACCGAGGAACTCGCGCCTGAGCTGATGGCGCACCTGATGCCGAAGCGGATGATGATGGGTGAGGGCCGCGAGCTTGGCTTCTATTATCGCCCTTCGCCGGACGGCAGACGCATTCTGCTCGGCGGGCGCGACAGCTCGCGTGCAGGCGATCCGGCAGCCCCGACGCTGCGTTTGCGCAACGGGCTGGGCGAAATTTTCCCAGAACTGGAGAATGTTCGTCTTTCGCACAGCTGGTTCGGCAATGTGGCGATGCACCGCGACATGCTGCCCAGGATCTTCGAGAAGGACGGCGTGGTCTATGCCACCGGCTTCTGTGGTTCGGGCGTGGTCTGGGCGCCATGGGTCGGCACGCGTGCGGCTCACAAGCTGATGGGGCATGGCGATCGGGCGCGCACCGCATTCGATTTCCGGCCGCCTGCCGCCATCCCGCTCTATCGCGGCAATCCGTGGTTCATCCCGGCCGTTATCAAGGGCTACGCCCTGCAGGACCGTATCGCCTGGTGGCGCGCCAGCCGCTGAAGGCCGAACGGTTGGCGGTCTATCGACCCTTGCCGAACGATAGCGGCAACAAGGAACAGCATCACATGCACTACATCTCCACGCGCGGCCATCCCGAACGCAGGAAGTTTTGCGAGATTCTGCTTGAAGGTCTCGCCCCGGATGGCGGCCTCTATGTGCCTGAGGTCTACCCTCGGCTGGATGATGCCACGCTGGATCAGTGGCGGGGCTTGTCCTACCCGGTGCTCGCCTTTGAAATCCTGTCGCTCTACATCGACGATATTCCGCCCGCTGACCTGAAGGCCATCTGTGCAAAGACCTACAGGCCCGAGGTCTTTGGGACCGCCAGGATCGCGCCCGTGCGAATGCTTGAGAGCGGTCTCCATGTGGCGGAACTGTCGAACGGTCCCACCCTGGCGTTCAAGGACATGGCGATGCAGTTGCTCGGCAATCTGCTCGAGTATGAACTGGCGCGGCGGGGTGCGGAGTTGAATATCCTCGGGGCAACCAGTGGCGACACGGGCAGCGCGGCGGAATATGCCATGCGCGGCAAGAAGGGCATCCGCGTCTTCATGATGTCGCCCCACGGACGCATGAGCGCCTTTCAGCAAGCCCAGATGTTCAGCCTGCAGGACGACAACATTCACAACATTGCCATCGAAGGGGTGTTCGACGATTGCCAAGACATCGTGAAAGCCGTGTCCGGCGATGCTGACTTCAAGAGGCGCCACCGGATCGGCGCCGTCAATTCGATCAACTGGGCCCGGCTGGTCGCTCAGGTGGTGTATTACTTCTCTGCCTATTTTCAGGTGACGGAAGAGAATTCGTCAGAGGTCGACTTCGCTGTTCCCTCGGGCAATTTCGGCAACGTCTGCGCCGGTCATGTTGCGCGCATGATGGGCCTTCCCATATCCCGTCTCGTCATTGCGACCAACGAGAACGACGTGCTCGATGAGTTTTTCCATACCGGGGTGTATCGCGTGCGGGGCCGGGCGGATACCCATGAAACCTCGAGCCCATCCATGGACATTTCCAAGGCCTCCAATCTCGAGCGTTTCGTGTTCGACCTGCTCGGTCGCGACGCCAGCCGGACGAGATCGCTGTTCGACGATCAACTGCGCGAATGCGGGTCGTTCGATCTCAGCGGGGATCCCGCCTTCGGGAAGGCGGCGGACCATTTTGGTTTCCGCAGCGGGAAGAGCACCCACGCCGACCGGTTGCAGACGATCCGTGACGCGTGGCACCGCTTCAGCGCGCTGATCGATCCACACACTGCAGACGGCGTGAAGGTCGCGCGCGAGCATTCGGTTTCGGATGTGCCGATGATCGTGCTCGAGACGGCCCTGCCGGTCAAATTTGCGGAGACCATCAGGGAGGCCCTGGGCCGAGAGCCAGTTCCTCCGCAACGGTTCGATGGCATAGAGGGCTTGCCGAGACGGTTCAAACTGCTTTCCGCCGATGCACAGACCGTGAAGACCTACATCGCTGAAACGCTGCAGGCTTGCTGAAAGGCTGCTTCCACGACCGGGACCTCTTTCGCCATGGCCGTATATACCGAGTTGTCACCTAACGAAGTCGCAACTTTCTTTCAGGCTCTGGGCCTGGGACAGCCGAACTCCGTTCGCGGCAGCGCGAGCGGAGTTGAGAACACGAACTACTTTGTGGATACCGAGGCAGGCGAATATGTGCTGACCCTGTTCGAGCGGCTCACGTTCGAGCAATTGCCCTTCTACCTTCACCTGATGAAGCACCTTGCGGCGCGGCGAATGCCGGTCCCGGATCCGGTTGCCAACGTCAGAGGCGAAATCCTTCACACGCTGAAAGGCCGGCCTGCCGTGATCGTCAACAGGCTTCCTGGCGAGAGCGTGACGGCGTCGACAGAGTCGCATTGTCGCGCTGTCGGGGAGATCCTGGCGCGAATGCACGTGACCGGGAGCGATTACCCACGGCGGCAGGCCAATCCGCGCGGCCTCGAATGGTGGAACGAGGTGGTGCCGGTGGTCGGCCGCTGCGTATCTGAGGGACAGCGCTCGCTGCTCACGAGCGAACTTGCCTTTCAGAACCAAATTGCTGCGTCCTCCACCTACGAGCAACTCCCAAGGGGGCCGGTGCACGCTGATCTCTTTCGCGACAACGTATTGTTTGAAGATGGTCACCTGACCGGCGTCTTCGATTTCTACTTCGCCGGATGCGACTCCTTTCTGTTCGATATAGCCGTGTGCCTAAATGACTGGTGCGTCGACAATGGCACCGGCCGCCAAGACACTAAGCAAGTTGCCGCCTTTCTCGGCGCGTATGAGTCAGTTCGCGCGCTCACTGGACCCGAACGCCTATTGCTTCCTGCGATGCAGCGCGCTGGAGCATTTCGTTTTTGGATATCGCGTCTCTGGGATCTGTACCAGCCCCGGGAAGCTGCGCTCCTCAAAACACACGATCCAAGTCACTTCGAGTGCATGTTGCGCGTGCTCCGGGGAGAAATCGCATGAGCAAGACCGCGAAGATCACCAATGGAAGTGGAAGCACGATGGCACCGACTCTCAAAGACTACGTTGGCGGGCTGCTTTCGCAGATCGAGACGGAGGGCCTGTACAAGCGCGAGCGCGTCATCACCTCCCCCCAGTCGTCCGAGATCGAGGTTGGCGGCCGCAAGCTGCTCAATTTCTGCGCCAACAACTATCTCGGCCTCGCCGACAGCGAAGAGCTGCGCGAAGCGGCGAAGGCCGCGCTCGACCGCTACGGCTACGGCATGGCCTCGGTGCGCTTCATCTGCGGCACACAAGAGGAACACAAGCAGCTCGAGGCAAAGATATCGAGCTTCCTCGGTATGGAGGACACGATCCTCTACGGTTCCTGCTTCGACGCCAACGGCGGCCTGTTCGAGACGCTGCTTTCCGAGGAGGACGCCGTCATTTCCGACGCGCTGAACCATGCCTCGATCATCGACGGCGTCAGGCTCTCCAAAGCAAAACGGTTTCGCTATGCCAACAACGACATGGCGGCGCTCGAGGAGGAATTGAAGAAGGCCGAAGGCAGCCGCTTCAAGCTGATCGCCACCGACGGTGTTTTTTCCATGGACGGCATCATCGCCAATCTGAAGGGCGTCTGCGATCTCGCCGACAAGTACAATGCCATGGTGATGGTCGACGACAGCCACGCCGTCGGTTTCGTCGGCGAGCACGGCCGCGGCACGCCGGAATATTGCGGCGTCGAGGGCCGGGTCCATATTCTCACCGGCACGCTCGGCAAGGCGCTGGGGGGTGCCTCGGGTGGTTACACGGCGGCGAGCAGGCCGGTGGTCGAATGGCTTCGCCAGCGCTCGCGGCCCTATCTATTTTCCAACACGCTGATGCCTGCGATCGCCGGGGCCTCGCTGAAGGTGCTGGATATGATCGAGCAGGGCGGCGGCTTGCGCCGCCGGCTCTACGACAACGCCTCGCGCTTCCGCGCCAACATGGAAAAAGCGGGCTTCACACTGGCCGGAGCCGACCACCCGATCATTCCTGTGATGATCGGCGATGCGGCGCTGGCTTCGCAAATGGCCGACATGCTGCTTGAGCGCGGCATCTACGTGATCGGCTTTTCCTTCCCCGTCGTGCCCAAGGGCCAGGCGCGCATCCGCACGCAAATGTCGGCCGCCCATTCGGCCGCCGATATCGACCGGGCGGTCGAGGCGTTCGGCGCGGTCGGGCGCGAACTTGGTGTGATTTCCTGAACGGCCGGAAGCGAAAAGAGATTCCGGATCAAGAGTTTCAAGGGACAAAAGAATGTCGAACATGATGAAGGCGCTGGTCAAGGCCAAGGCCGAGCCGGGCATCTGGATGGAAGAAGTGCCGGTGCCGGAAATCGGCCCGAACGACGTTCTGATCAAGATCAAGAAGACCGCGATCTGCGGTACCGACGTCCACATCTACAATTGGGA
>NZ_JBVVPV010000037.1:0-72160 GCF_055811735.1 Mesorhizobium sp. WSM4850
GCTTAGGGCGAGGAGTTTTCGTGTTGAGGTTTGCGCCCTACGTCGCCCCCCTCTGTCCTGCCGGACATCTCCCCCACTTGGGGGGAGATTGTCTCTCATTTCGGCTTTCGCCAATCTCAAGCATTGCAGATCTAGCCCGAATATCTCGCACGACGTCATCCATGACAGCCCATCTCCCCCCTTGTGGGGGAGATGTCCGGCAGGACAGAGGGGGGCGCCGAAGAACGCGGCTTCCTCAATGACAACAGCCGAAATCAAGGCGACCAGCAAGCGCAAGGTCGCCAGCCTCGCCTTCTGGTCGATCATCGTCGCCTTCGTCGTGCTCGGCCTGAAGCTGGCGGCCTGGTACGTCACCGGCTCCGTGGCGCTGTATTCGGACGCGCTGGAATCGATCGTCAACGTCATTGCCTCTGCCGCCGCCTATTGGGCGATCCAGGTCAGCCACAAGCCGGCCGACCAGGATCATCCGTTCGGCCACCACAAGGCCGAGTATTTCTCGGCTGTTTTGGAAGGCGTGCTGATCGTGCTGGCAGCCCTTCTGATCCTCAACGAAGTGTGGTGGTCCCTGCGGCATCCCGTCCCGCTCGAACAGCCCTGGACCGGCCTCGCCATCAACGGCGTCGCCACGGTGATCAACGCCTTCTGGGCCATGACGCTGATCCGTGCCGGCCGTGCCGAAAAATCACCGGCACTGGTCGCCGACGGCAGGCACATCATGACCGACGTGGCGACCTCGGTCGGCGTGTTCATTGGCCTGGTCGGCGCCGTGCTGACCGGCTGGCAAGTCCTCGATCCCGCTCTTGCCGTCATCGTTGCGCTCAACATCCTGTGGCAGGGCTGGCACGTCATCGGCTCGTCGATGAACGGTCTGATGGACCGCGCCGTCGACACGCAGGAGCACATGCGCATCCGCGACATCATCTCGGCCAATTGCAAGGGCGCGCTGGAGGTCCACGATCTGAAGACGCGGATTGCCGGCCGCGCCACCTTCATCGAGTTCCACCTGGTCGTCGACGCCGACATGTCGGTGGGCGCCAGCCACGTCATCTGCGACCGCATCGAGGATGCGCTGAAGGCGGAAAACCGCTCGGTGCGTGTCACCATCCATGTCGAGCCCGATGACGAGGCAAAACTGCCCAGGGGCACGACGGCCGTGCCGTTCGCGTGAGGCCTGAGAGACGCCGGCTTCCCTGCCATGACATCAAAAACGTCGAGCCGGTGCAGAACCTCTATGCCGGCGGGACAGCGCCCCCCTCTGTCCTGCCCTCCCTTTGCCAAAATATGTCATCTCCCCCACTTGGGGGGAGATCGGCCGTCTTCCCGGCTTTCGCCAATCTCTGATGGTGCAAGAGTGGGCGGGACGCTGAAGCCGCCAATCTCCCCCCTCGTGGGCCCCACGTGGGGGAGATGCCAAGTGGGGGCAAAGAGGGCAGGACAGAGGGGGGCGCGAAGGATCGCTGCCGCCGCCATTCTGATCCGAGGATCCGATCAAGGCGCGCAGGCAGCCTGCGGCATCGGCTCCAGCCGATAGACCTTGTCGTCGGATGCGGTCTCGCCGTCGGTCGCCTTCGAGCAGAGGTCGACGATCGGCAGGCTGCTGTTGGGATTGGCCAGCATCATCGTGCCGTTGGCGCCGCGGCGCAGATAAATCTCCCTTGCCGCGATGTCGCAGGAAAAGTCGCTCGTCCTTGCGCTCGCCACACAGCGCCACTGGTCCGCTTCGCCGTCACAACTGTAGCTCTGCGTGACCTCTACGGCATTGTGTCGCGTGACGGAAACGACTATCTCGGCGCCATCAGGCCAGCTTGCCGTCTCGCCGTCCTTGGCGAAGGCGGCCAGTTCGATCGGGCCCCTGAAAACCCGGATGGTGTGGGTAAGCTGATCGGGATGCGAGCCGAGATGCGCGGCATCGTAGTCGCGCCCGTAGCAGAACGGCTGGTCCGGTTTCAGCCGCTCGCGCAACGGTGCTCCCAGCGCCGGATCGACCGGATCGATGCGCGCGAATTCGGCCTTGCAGGTCTGCGCCGGCATGGCGGTCAAGCCGGAAGCCGTCGTCTTCCGTGCCGAGTGCCTGCCTGGCGAACTCCTTTTCGCCAAGTTCATCCTCGGCGCCGGTATCGAGATAAAGGCTGCGATGCACGCCGGAGACGATCAGCCGGCCTTTTTCGTCGACGTTCAGCAAGGCCATGGTGCGGTCGCATTCCATGCCGCAATGGATCTCGCCCGATTGCGGATCATCCTTGCCGCACCAGCCGCCGACCCATTCAGGCTTGTTGGCGCCGCGCACCGTCGTCGCCAAAAAACCGTTGTAGCCGGATGGACCACTGCTCGGCTCCTCGTTCGGAGGGCTGACTGGATCCCCGCCAAAATAGAAGAAAATCCGTCCCACCTTCTGGTTCGGGTGCACCTTGAGATGCGCGGCATCGTAGATACGCCCGAAACAGGCATCCTTGCCGTCCGGGCTGAGTTCGGTGAGCTCAGGCGTATCGTCGGCAAGGGCCGTGCCGGCGACAGCGGCCAGCAAGGCGACAGCAAGTCCGGCGCCCACAATGGTCTTCCCCACAATGGTCTTCGATATCATGTGCCCCTCCTCGCCCGACCCCTCTTCGCTCGACCACGACGTAACGTCAATTTATGCTAGGATCGAGGCCGAAGCCACGCAATTTGCGCGGACATGCTGGAGAACGACATGATGCGACGCCGCGATATTTTCCGTGTCGGCCTTGCCGGGGCCGCTGGCCTCTTCGGGCTGCGCCAGGTCAAGGCGGCGGCCGTGGCAGAGGAAAGGCAGAAGGTCGCCTATCACCTCAGCGACCTCGACAAGGTCGGCTTCGTTCTGGGCAATATCAAGAACCATTATGAGGGCACCGGCGGCAACGTCGACATCGTGCTGGTCGTGCACGGACCGGCACTCGCCGCCTTCAAGTCGAAGAGCGCGTCGGCTGCCATTTCCAGCCGTTTTTCCGGTCTGGTTCGCGACGGGCTGGCCCCGCATGCTTGCGCCAACACCATGCAGGGCATGGACGTTGCGCTCACCGATCTGCTCGACGGCTTCCATGCCGCCGAGACCGGCGGCGTCGTCAAGCTCGCCGAATTGCAGCGCCAGGGCTACGCCTATTTGCGGCCCTGACCTCTACGGACTTGAACATGAGGGCGGCGAGGCCCTACGAAGAACAGGAGAACCCAGAGGAATAGCCGTGCCAGCCACCACAACCACCCCTGTCACTTCCGCCCTTGTCACCCCCACTTTGGTCATCCCCGACCTCGCCGGCAAGGCGGTGCTGGTCACCGGCGCTTCGACCGGCATCGGGGCGGCACTTGCACTGGCCTACGCCGCGCAGAAATGCCGCGTCGCGCTGCATTATAATTCAAGTCGGGCGGCTGCCGAAAACCTGGCCAAAACCATCCGCAACGGCGGTGGCGAGGTATTCCCGGTCCAGGGCGATTTCTCGATCGCTGCCGATGTCGAGCGCGTCGTCGAGGACAGCGCGCAACACTTCGGCCGGCTCGATGGCCTGGTCAACAATGCCGGCGGCATGCTCGGCCGCGTGCCTTATGCCGAACTGACCGAGGCGCATTACGACGCGGTGATGGACCTCAACGCCCGCTCCGTGCTGACCGCATCACGCAAGGCGATGCCATGGCTGAAGCGCCAGGGCGGCTTCATCGTCAACACCTCGTCGATCGCCGCACGCAATGGCGCCGGCGGCGGCGCCGGCCTTTATGGTTCGGCCAAGGCCTTCGTCTCCAATGTGACCCGCGGCATGGCCAAGGAACTGATCGGGTTCAACATCCGCGTCAACGCGGTGGCGCCGGGCACCATCGCGACCCCTTTCCATGAGCGCTATTCGACCGAGGAGCATATGCAGGCCATGGTTGCCACCATTCCGCAGGGCCGCGCCGGCACGCCCGAGGATTGCGTCGGCGCCTATCTGTTCCTCTCGTCCGCCCTGTTGAGCGGTTACATCACCGGCCAGATGATCGAGGTGAACGGTGGCCAGTTGATGCCGTGAGCGGCGGCCTGCATACTTGTCGCAGCAAGCAACGGAGAAACCGGCAATGTATGGTCTGATCGGCAAGATGCGGGCGACGCGCGGCCAGCGCGACGCAATGATGGACGTCCTGCTTGCCAGCACCGGCGCCTTGCCTGGCTGCCTGAGCTACATCATCGCCACCGATCCGGCCGATGCCGACGCGATCTGGGTGACCGAGGTATGGACCGACCAGGCCAGCCACAAGGCTTCGCTGCAATTGCCGGAAGTCCAGGCGGCGATTGCCAGGGCGCGGCCGATCATCGCCGGGTTTGAGTTCCAGGTCGAAACGCATCCTGTTGGTGGGTTTGGGTTGGCCAAGGCGGGATAGGCCGGCGTGACAGCGGCCTGGGCGCTGTCCCGCCGGCGTATCAAGTCGTACCGGCGAGCCCTGCCTCGATCACAATATGCTGGCAGACATTGTCGATGTCGCGAATGACGTCGTCGTTCCAGAAGCGCAGCATGGTCCAGCCATCCCGTTCCAGACGCTTTGTCCTCGCCTCATCGCCTGTATTGGCGTCGGCATGCTGCGAACCATCGACTTCGACGACGAGCTTCTTGTCCGGGCAAGCGAAGTCTACAATGTAACCGGCGATCGGAAATTGTCGGCGGAAGCCAAGCCCCATCAGGCGATGCGCGCGAAGCTCGTTCCAAAGCTCAGTTCGGCGTCGGTCATGGCTTTGCGCATCGACTTGGCATTTGCGCGATTTCGCGGAGGCAATGGCGTGTGAGGCATTGGTCAATGCTCGGTCGCAATTGAGGTTCGCGCTCTACGGCGCCCCACCTCTGTCCTGCCGGACATCTCCCCCACTTGGGCAGGGCTGTCCGGGGAAAGTTATTCATATATGAAGACCATCTGATCGGGAGAGGCTCAGTCTCTCGGTCGGCTTGGATTGACCCGGTGGCGGCTTGGTGATGGTGTGCATTTTCCGCCGCCCGAACAAGTACTGAGCGACCAGTTCTGTGAACCTCAAGATAGAAATAGGGACGCGGCGGGTGCGCGCGACAATGCGCAGCAGCGCAAAGGCGATCATTGCGGCAAAGAGTTGCAGGCGGATTGCATTGCCGTTGTTGCCGAGGAACTTGCGGATCTTGAGGTGCTGCTTGATCCATCGGAACAGAAGCTCGATTTGCCAGCGGCCTTTGTAGAGCCGTCCAATCTCGACGGCGGAGCGCTCCAGATCGTTGGTCAAAAGCGTGATGGTGTCGCCCGCTTGGCGCTGAACGCGCAGGCGACGCAGGCGCATCGGCAGCTTGCAAGGACCTTTGCTGACCTGGCTTACCTCACTGTCTTCCACAACCAGGAAGCCGTCGCCCTGCGGCTCGGCTATAGGGCGATCGCGCACCAGCGCCAGCCCCATGTTGGATTTGGGCCGCGTCGCGAAGATCGATCCGGCTTCGGCGATCGCTGTCCACCAGCCATAATGGCAGTAGCCCTTGTCGAACACGTAGGTCGCTCCAGCTTCGATCGTGATCTGGCGACCGACTTGAGCGTCGTTGACGTTGGCGTCGGTGATGTCGAGGATGCGCGGACAGTCGGTCTTCGGGTCATAGACGACATGCACCATCATGCCGCGGATGCGCCCGTTCGACTTGGCCCAATCGCACAGTTTGCCGAGCGGAATGGGGGTCGAGTCGATCAGCCGCAGCATGGCTTCGCCCTCGCGCCGCGTTTGCCTGTCGAGCAGGTTCGCCACCAGACCGAACGCCTCGGCAAAGACGGCGACCGGGCGCCGTCTGTTGGCATCCGACAAGGTCGAACGCATCAAGGAACCGCTGCCCAGGTGACAATGATGCTGGCTGTTAGCGTTCCAGCCGGCTTCCAGGCCACGCAAGCCGCTGCTGCCGCAGAACTGGGCATAGATCAGCGCCACCAGATGGTCCCAGCTTCTGAACGATTTGTCGTAAGCATCCCCGTCGTGGCGATCCACAATTGCTTGGAATTGACGCCGATCGATGGGTTCAAGAAGCTGCCCGAAGATGCTAGGTGCAAAGCGCATGCCCCGTTCCTTTTCTGAGTCTCGACAACCAGAGAGAAGACGGACAAACCCCGTTTTACGGGGCATGCACATGTGGCATTTCGATTCACTCAAAACTTTCCCCGGACAGCCCTGCCACTTGGGGGGAGATTGGCCGTCGCCGCTGACTTCGCCAATTGCCAACGCGAGAAAGGGGCAGGCGTTGGTGTTCCCTGGAACACCCCTCATCCGGCCGCGGAGCCTGTCTTCGGGCTTGCCGGAGGCAAGACCCGTGGGCGGCCACCTTCTCCCACAAGGGGAGAAGGGAAGACCAGCGCCGGGGCTACGTCTCAATAATCGCCGCGGTAGTAGCGGTCGTCGCAACGGGCGGTGTAGATGCGGCCGTAGCGGTCCTGATAGCGGCAAAGCTGTTCGCCGCGCCGCTGTGGCGTCGTTGCGCTGCCGACGACCGCCCCCAGCAGGGCGCCGCTGGCTGCGCCGATAACCGTGCTCTTGGTGTCGCGGCCCAGGGCCTGACCGACGAGAGCGCCGCCAGCGCCGCCGACCAGGGCCCCCGTGGTGGCTCTTTGCTGCCCTTCGGTCTGTGCACATCCTGCCAGCGCGGCAGTCACAAGCAGGGCGGCAATGGCTTTGTACATGGTCATCGTCTGATACTCCGTTGAAGCCTATGAACTAATACACTGGCTGGTTTTGCCAAGTGTTCGCCAAGTGCGGTTGCATTGCGGCGGAACCGCGGCAACCGCTTGTCACGAAATGCGACATGGTTTCTTTCGTCTTGACGGTGCGTGCCTCCGACTCTGAAAGATCGTACTCGAACAAGACGATAGGGCCAGGTCCTGTCGAAAAGAATCAGGCTGCGGCCGAACGATTCCGCCGGGTCCAGCCGATCCCTCAACAATCCAATAACACGCCCGGCTGAACTGGCCAGTGCTCGTTTCCATTTGCAAACAACAAGAAGGAATCTTTCTCATGACAGATCTGGCAGACGCCGGGTCCGTGGTGGCGTCGCCACCGGCGGGCAACCTTGCAGGGCCACCGGCCGCCGGGGACAACGGGTCCGCCCCGCCGGCCGGCAAGAGCTGGTTTGACGGTCTTTCCGAAGGCAACCGCAAGCTCGCTGAAACCAAGGGCTGGACCAAGCCTGAAAGCCTCGACCGGGTTCTCACATCCTATGCCGAGCTGGAACGGCAGCAGGGCGAAAGCCTGCGCATTCCGCCAGCGGACGCAGCTGCGGAAGACTGGGACAGGTTCCATGCCCGGCTGCCTGAGGCGATGCGCCCGCTGACATCGCCCGACAAGGTCGAGTACAGGCGCCCCGACGGGCTCCCCGAAAACTTCGCCTATTCGGACGAACTCGCCAACGCGTCCAAGGCGTGGGCGGTCGAGGCCGGCGCCACGCCGAAGGTGGCGCAGGCCTATCACGACCGCTTCGTCGGCTACATGGCCGAACAGGCCAAGGCGCAGCAGATCGCCGCTGCCCGTGGGGCGTCAGAGTCCCGCCCTTCTGGACGCCAGGTCGGCCGATGTGGCTAATCCCAATTCACGCGCCGTGCTGCCCCAGAATTGTTGTTGTTGCACATTGATCAATCGCCGCCACCAAACGGTTACACAAGCGGGCGATGCTGCCATGTCTTTGCAAGGGAGGGTAAGCATGAATATGACCTACAAGGCAGTTCAGGATGTGCTTCGAAAAGCCGGCATTGTTATAAGCAAAAAGGGCGAACTTCACCGCATCAACTTCTTCAGCGGCCTGGAAAACACCGCCTACTACACGACGAGCCTCGAGAATGCGCTTGAGCGCGGTTTGGCAATGGCGAGAGCTGCCGAAAGGTTGCCAGCAAGCGCCTTTGCCAAGTCGCGCGGGCGGCCGACGAGCGCACACTTCGGCTGACGCCGCAGGATGTCATCGCCGCGTTGCGCGGCGATGTTGTGGAACTGCATATCATCAGGTGGCGCACGCCACAGGTCCTGGCGCCGCATTCCCTCGCGGTCAGAGGATGCCGGCGCTTCACGCGAGACGACCCCCTCTGTCCTGCCGGACATCTCCCCCTCAAGGGGGGAGATTGGATGTCACCGTCGCTTTCGCCAACCACCAAACGTTGCAGGAATAGCCGCCACGCCTGAACTGCCAATCTCCCCCCTTGAGGGGGGAGATGTCCGGCAGGACAGAGGGGGATGGGCCACGGAACGCGACCTTTCCCCACCTGCAATCCCCGCCCGCAAACTGGAACTGGAAAAGGCCAAGGGTCGTGCGATGTTCGGCCGTGGCGACCTGGCGGCGGCGCACATTGCGCTCTCCGAGGCCAACGCCGTCGTTGCGCTGCTGGAAAAAACCCGTGAGGCGGCGAACGAGCGCCGTGCCGCCGCGCAAAGCGACTGCGTCGACATCGCAGCACTTGCCGACGAGATCAGGGCAAACGCCGCTTCCCTCGACGAGCGCTGGCGTATGGCCCACTGGCTGGTCGAGCAGCTGCGCCAGCAATTGTTCGACGCCGATGCCTTGCGCGGTGCCGTCGCCACCGTCAACAGCCAGCTCGACGCCGCCGGCGTCGCCAACCTGAAAATCAACCCGACCGCCGTCCGGCGCGCCGCCGTGACCGGGCGGCGAGCGACAGCTCCGGCTCGTCTCAGCGCGGCAGCGATCCAGGCCGACAGACTGCTATTGTCGCTGCTCAGCCCCGGCGGCGCGCTCGACCCGCGACGCCGCTTGGCGCGCCGGTCGGAGGCATCGCGGGTCGATATTCGCTGCGTGGCCGAGGCCGCGGCTGACCATGTGCACACTTGCCCTTATCGGCACGGCTCTCTCGGTCGGCGGCGCGCTGATCGAAGGCCAGCAGTCGCGGCAGATGACCGACTACCAGGCCAGAGCCTACGAGCAGCAGGCGCGGGCCGACGCGCAAGCCGCGGCCTTCGAGCAGGGCCAGGAACGCCACAAGCAGGATCTGTCGCTGTCGCAGGCGCGCGCCCGGGCCGGCGCCTCGGGCGTCGCCCTGTCAGGCTCACTGAGCGAGGTGCTCGCCGCCAATGCAAGGCAGGGTCAGCTCGACATCAAGGCGATCCAGTACGGCTCGCAGCTGCGCCAGAACAATTTGACCACGCAGGCCGCCATCTCGCGCTTTTCCGGCAGGCAGGCGGCGGCTGCCTCGATCTTCAGGGCCGGCGGCAATCTCGTGTCCGGCCTTTTTCGGGCTGTACGACCCGAGCAGAGCGGTGACGTGCGGCAACCGCGCCTTTCCGCCGGCGCCGGTCGGAGGGCTTTACTGATGGCGACCATCCCCCTCCAGCTCGCTCAGCGCCGGCTCGACAGCGGCAGCGTGGTTTCCTATCCCGACAGCTCGCCGGTCGGCGCCGCGATGCAGGGCTTTGGCGACGAGCTCGCGGCCGTCGCCGAGCGTTTCCGGCAGCAGAAGCAGCAGCAGGACGCGTTCGACGCCGAGGTCATCGGCCGCGAGCTGAACGGACAGATCGCCCAGGCCGAGAAAGAAGCGATCCAGAATGCGCCGGCCGACGGCCGCGGCCTGCACGACGCCATGTATGGCCAGGCACGCAACGGTGTCGTCAAGCCCGGCCTGTTCGACAAGATCTTCGACAGCACCGTGCCAAAAATGCCGGAAAGTGAACGCGCCAGCTTCATCAGGCAAAAAGAAGCGATGAGATTGGCCGGGTCGGCCCGCATGGCCGCACAGCAATATGCGCGCCGCCAGAACTATGAGCAGGCCGAATGGTCCAAGGCGCAGGCTGCGGAGCTCAATGCTATCGCGCAGAGCGACCCGGACGACACCGCGACGTTCGAGGCGATCAGGCAGAGCGGGTTCGACTTCATCGCCAAGATGGGCAACCCGGTGGCCCGGCAGCTGGCCGAAACCGGCTGGCGCAGCAGCACGGCAAAGGCGCTCGCCCAGGCGATGCTCGCCAAGGACCCGAGGCGCGCTGCCGAAATGCTAGGCGCTGCGTCGGCCGCGCAGGCCGGTGACAGTGAAACCACAGGCGCCGAAGGCACTGATCTGTCGGCGAAAAACCCGAATTGGCTGGCTTCGGGCGACGACCGCCTTGCTGATCTGACGCCCGACGACAGGGTTGCGCTCGCCCGGCTGGCCGGCGTTTCGGTGACGCAAAACTGATGTCCGCACCGGCGACCTGGCCAGGTTCTTCTCGTTACCTGGCCTGTTGCGTTGCCGTCAGCCCACCGGCATCTTTAATGGCTTCTTCATGTTAGTGGGCTTTTTTATGGGAAAACCCAAAGCCCCTCGCAGGCATGGGGTCGTTTTCAGCGATAAGAGCGACGGCGGCCTTTCTTACAACACAGACTTGTGGTTCTGGATTTGAAATTCCCATGCGCTGATGCGATCATTGGCAAATCCACCTCGCCCATGCAGGCTTCTCAGATGAAGGACTGACCCTACCTTGTTGCGCCTAGATTCTTTTCCGATGCTGGCAAGGATCGTTTTTCCGATCACGTTGGCCGGCGTTCTCCTGCTCACGCTTCTGCCGGCGCGGTTCTTGCCGGAACTCGGCACGGCCGTCACGCTTTACGACGACAAGCTGCAGCACGCCATCGCCTTCGCGGTGCTGGCGGCCCTGGGAAGCCTCGGCTGGCCGGAACACAGGACAAGGCTGATTGTCCTCCTCGCCTTTACCGGCGCGGCGATCGAGGTGCTTCAGGGCGCGCAACTCATCGGGCGCGACCTGGATGGGTTCGACTGGGTTGCCGACTGCGCCGGCATGGCGTTGGGGCTGACAATCGCCGGGACAAGCAGGCGCGTTGGCAAGCGCGTCGGCGGATTGCCGTAGGTCGTCATCCCAAGGCGAAGCAAGGAGCGAAGCGAAGCGGCGCAGACCTTGGGATAATGTCCGGCAGGACAGAGGGGGGCGCGAAGGATCGCTGGCGACGCGTGCGCTGCCGCAGATCGTCGGCTCGATCATCATCCTCATCGCCTTCTGCGGCGGCCTCGGCATCACGATCAGCCATGTGCTCGATCCGCTGACCGCCTATCTGGCGACCAGCCCCGGCGGCATGGACTCGCCATCGTCGCCGCCGCCGCACAGCATGTCGCCTTCGTTATGGTGCTGCAATCGGCCCGCTTCCTCGTCGTGCTGCTGGTCGGACCGCGCGTGGCGCGGCTGGTGGCGCGGAGTCCGAGGGAATAGAGCTGCGGCTGCAGAAAGACCTGCGGCGCTGTCACATAAATGGGCCGCAACGCGGCCGCTGGAGGTCCAGCCCGGTCGCTCAGGAATGCGTCGGGTAGCATAGGAAACGCCCCCGGCCTACGTGCAGGGCTTCGAATCGAGGTTCACGGCGTAGGTCGCCGCGACGGTATCGGGCTGGGTCGGCGGGCAGGACGCGACGGTTACCGGCAAGCTCACGCTGGTCGACATGAACGGCAATGTCACGTTGACGCATTCGGCGGCACCGGCTGCAGGTGCCGGGTTTTTCAATCTCAGGGCGGGGGCGAACCTCGCGATGACCGCAATGATTCCTGTGACGTTCACCATGATCGACGGCAATTATTATCAGGACGCGGTAACGTAAGCCATGCGCGTCTTGCTGCCGTAAGCGATCAGCCTCGACGCTCTCTGCGCTGGCTTCTCGGCCAGATGCCATAGTGCATATGCTGCAGCGAAAGACGCCACCAGGCCAACGATGATCGCCAGCAACGGTGTGCCGGGGAGCAATCGATCGGACAGCTTCACGAATCTGACCCCGACCGGGATGTGGATCAGGTAGCGAATAGCGGCCGGGATCTTCGAAACGGCGATAACCGTTGCGCCAAGCAAGCAGGTGACAGCAACCGGCGCGCCCAAGGTCCACCAGATCACCGCGCATAGGCTGACAGTCCCGATGCAAAACTCATTAAGGTCCACCCGTTTCGTCACGAACATGAAAGTCAGGATGCCGGCTCCGAACACACTGAGATGCGCCGGCAGGAATTGGGTGTAGCCGGAGCCGATAATCGAGATCACAGCTATTTTCATTTTCTATCAAAATGGTGATCGACAGTTTCGTAGAGAACTCCAACCCTGTTTTTCACAGCAAAAACATTTCCCACCGTCGATTGGCCGACCAAAAAAAGAGCAATGCGACGATTTCTCGCCAGGTGCCATTCGCACTTGGGCTAATGCAGCCTCCCCGGCTCTCTGCGCACAGTTCATAACTGCGACGGCCGGTTTCTTAAGCGTTCTCGTTCTTCCAGAGCCTCCAGGCGCTTGACCTTGACGATTGCTCCCGCTTTCACCGCTCTTATGAATCCGCCGACGGGATTGCCTTCAGTCCAGTGGAATCATCTTCAAATCGGAAGTGCGCGCGTTGCCGAAGGTATTAGACGCCAGTCTTCTTATGCTGCCAAGGTCCGGGCATTCTTAAGCTCATGTGTACCATCTCTGTGCACCAGACAGGGCGGCAAAAAGACCGAGAAAACCAGATATTGTTCCCAATCAACGGGATAGTCTGGTGCTGCGAGAGAGGTTTGAAACTCTCGTTTTCCGATAGAATTTCGGTTTGCGGGAAACCCGGCGGGTTTCGCCGAATTGATTGCTTGTTGCCATTCCCTGCTATGAAAAACCGGCATCGGAAACTCTAACTAACTGAATTTTATAATCAAACTGACCTTTTTCGCCCCTTCGTCGTACTCAAAAACACGTAGATTCGCTGTAGATTCCCTGTAAACGGCGGAGACCCGTTCGCTTAGCCCTTCGACGGCGACCCGGCGATCGACGGCATTTTCAGCCTGCCTGGCTAAGATCCCGCCGGAACCCGCACTCCGCTCCTGAAAGCTCAGAACCGGCTGGAACGCTCTTCCGGTTGAGGCGACTTCAGACCCTGGCAAGAGCATTGCGGATTGGCCGGAAGTCGCGCGGCGGTCTCCAGCGCGACAAGCGAGGCTGTCATGGACAGATTGGGCAGCACGTCCTCCTGCAGCAATTTCTGGCGGTTGCGGTCCATATAGTCGTTGAAACCTGCGGTGACGAACGCACAGGGCACGAAGCAGGCGCCGATCTCGCGCGCCAAGGTCGCCTCAGGGGCGATGGAATGATTGAGCACGTCCGCCCCCATGCCGCGATAGGCCAAGGCTTCGGCCGGGGTTGTCAGCCGCGGCCCATAACAATGGGCAGCCACCAGTTGCTGTTCGATGCCATGCACGCGGCATTCGGCCGGCCAATGGCGGCGGGCCGTCTCGGCCAGAACCGCCGCACATCTTGGACATACGATCTGCTTGCCCGAACAGTCAAAACTCTGGCGGTCCGGAAGCAGTGAAAACGGGGTCTGCGTCAGTTCGATGATATCGGCGGGCACCACCATGTCGCCGGGCTGGATCGCCTTGTTGACGGCGCCAACGGTCGAGCAGGCGAGGACTTGCCGCACCCCCGCTTGCATCAACACCCAGAACGCGCGGCGATGGCAGGAATGGTCGATATGGTCGCGGGGATTGCCGTGCGAATACATGCACAACGCCCGCTTTGCTCTGCCTTCGGCTGAAATCGAGGCATCGAACTCGAGCAACTTCCAGTTGTCGGAACGACCGAAAGGCGTTTCAAAACTGATGTCGCGCCGCAGCGTGCGCACGCCCTCGACTCCGATATCTTCCGGGAAGGCAAGCCCCCAGTTTGCCGACCCGGTGATGATGGCCAAGCCTACCTGAGGAATGTCAGTCGATTGATCCGCCGGAGCACCGGCCGCGTGATGATTTTGGGGCATGCTTCCAACTCGGTCAGGATTTTTGGCTCGGTCAGGATTTTTGGCGAAGGGCCACGATCACGACGACGACCACAACAATGGCGGTCCACAATGTCGAGATCGCCGCAATGGTCGGATCGATCTGATCGCGCAGCGAGATGAACATGAGCTTCGGCATCGTGCTGTTGCGACCACTTGCCACGAAGATCGAAATCACGGACTCGTCGAGCGACGTCAGGAACGCCATCAGTGTCGCCGACAACAGGCTGAGCCGAAGTTGCGGAACGATTATTCCGCCAATTGCCCTGGCCCAGTCCGCGCCGAGGCTGCGCGCCGCCTGAACCTGGTTCCAGTCGAAGCGAGCCAGCGCGGGCAGCAACACGATGCACGCCACCGGTACGGCCAGCACCACATGTCCGACCAGCACACCGAACAGCGTTCCGACCAGGCGTTGCGCCGCCAGCACAAAGAACAGGCCGATCGCCAGCAGGATTCCCGGGGTGACCGAGGGGGTGAGCAGGACGCCCTGGATGGAAGCTGCGGTCTTGCCGCCCAGCCGATTCATCGAGATGCAGGCGAGCAGCGCAAAAGGCACCGCGATCAGCGCCGTCAATGTCCCAAGGATCAGGCTGGTCCTGAGTGCTGCCATCCACGTCGCTGAGCCGAAGAAGTTCTCGTACCAGCGCAACGAGTAGGCGTGCGGTGGAAACTCGAGGAGGTTCGATGCCGAAAACGAAAGCGGCACCACCACGAGCGTCGGCAACATCAGAAATGCCATGACCAGAGCAGCAAAGCTCCAGAGGACAATGCGGGCGAGCCGGTTTTGCGGATAGGCTTCAAGCATGGGAGGCTGCCATCGAGTTCAGGGCCAGCAGGCGGCGTGCCGCCAGCAGCATCACACCGATCAGCGCCATCAGAACGAGGAGCAGAATGCCCAGGACGCTCGCCGACCCCCAATCCTGAAAGGTCGATAGCGCACGCTCGATCCGGGTGGAGAGAGGATTTACCTTGCCGCCGCCAAGCACCGCCGGCGTGATGAAAAAACCGATGGAATAGATGAGGACGATGACCGAACCCGAGAAGATGCCGCCGGCCGAAAGCGGCATGATGACGGTGCGGATGACCTGCCCGAGCGTGGCTCCCATGCTCGCTGCCGCGCGAACGAGGTTTGGGTCGATATCGCGCATCGCGGCATAAACCGGCAGCAGAAAGATCGGCAGCATGTAGTGAACCATGCCGATCAGCGTCCCGGTGAAGTTGTAGACCAGCGGCAAAGGCTCCGCCGTCAGGCCCGAACCAGTCAAGGCCGCGTTGATCAGGCCATCACGCCGCAAGAGCACGAGCCAGCCATAGGTGCGCACCAGGATGGCGGTCCACAATGGCAGCATGACGAAGGCCATCAGCACGTTGGCCACCCTTGGTCTGGCGCTGGCCAAGGCGAGTGCCAGCGGGATGCCCAGAAGAATGCAGATCGCCAGCGTGCCGAGGGACAGTTCGAGGGTGGTGACGAGCGCCGACCATGTCAGTCCGCTCGACAGCACTTTGGCGTAGTTGCCGACAGTGTACTCACCGCCTGTGGTCAGGAAAGATTGCCGGATGATCCAAAGGATGGGCAGTATCGCCGCCAGTCCAACGATGAACAGCGCCGGCAGCGAAAGCGAAAGAAAAAACCGCCGCTCGCGGCGCGCATCCGCCAGCAGCGCTGGATCCACGGTGGCGGTCACGCCAGCGCTCCCGGTATGGCGTGAACCTTCGCTGCTGGTGCATAGGCGATCATCCGCTGACCGGCGGCAAGCTCGGCGCAGCCGCCGGCCAGCGCTGCCGGAATGCAGACAAGAACCTCCTGGCCACCGTCAAGCGCCAGCGTCAAAAGCCAGTTCTCGCCGCGGAACGCCTTGGCGCGCAGTATTCCTTCGAGAGCCACTGCGTCTGCCCCGGCGAGCTTGGCATCAAGATGGAAGCTTTCGGCGCGTATCATCAGGGTTTCGCGCGCCGCTTCGGCGCCATCGATCCTGCGCACCGAGCCCGGCGGCACGATGTTGGCCTCGCCCATGAACTCGGCGACGAAGCGGGTCGATGGACGATCATAGATCCGCTGCGGCGTATCGATCTGCTGGATGCGGCCAGAATTCATCACCGCAATCCGGTCGGACATGATCAGCGCTTCGCGCTGGTCGTGTGTCACGTAGATTGTGGTGATGCCCAGGTCATCGTGCAGACGCCGGATCTCATACTGCATGGTTTCGCGCAGATTCTTGTCGAGCGCCGACAGCGGCTCGTCCATCAGCATCACGCGCGGTTCGAAGACGATTGCCCGCGCCAATGCCACCCGTTGACGCTGGCCGCCGGACAGTGCGGCAACATTGCGCTCCGCCAGGCCATCCAGCTTGACGCGGGCCAGGGTGGCAAGCGCCCGCTGGCGCGCCTCCGCTCTCGGCGTCTTGCGCAGCGCCAGCGGATACGCGACATTCGCCAGGACGTTCATGTGGGGAAACAAGGCGTAATTCTGGAATACGATGCCGATGTCGCGTTTGTTGGGCGCCAGACGGGTGATGTCGCGATCGCTCAACAACAGCTTGCCGGAATCCGGCCGGACAAAACCGGCCAGAGCCATGAGCAGCGTGGTCTTGCCCGATCCCGATGGCCCCAGCAGCGTGAGGAACTCGCCAGCTTGAATGTCGAGCGAAACATCATCCAGTGCGACGTAGGACCCGTAAGCCTTGCTGACGCTGTCGATGGTGATCGGGAGCGACTTCATCATCTGCTCCAGCCTTGTTAGCCGAGACTCAGCGGGCCATCATCTCATCGAAGGCCTGTTGGGCAGCCTCGCCGTTCTTGACCCACCATTCCGAATTGGAAAACACCGAAGTGCCGGCATTTTCAGGCGCCGTCGCAAGCGTCTTCAGACGGTCCTCGGGAATCAGGCCACCCTCATAGGCCGCAGGATTGACCGGGCCATAGGCGATGAAATCGGTCAGCTTCGCAACACGCGCCGGCTGCGTCATCGCTGCGATGAGCTTCATGGCGGCTTCCTTGTTCGGCGCGCCCTTCGGCACCCCAAGGCAGTCCGTGCCGATGACCGAACCCTTGAACGTGTAGTCAGCCGCGCCGCCATCTTTTTTAACAGTCTCTGCGCGTCCGTTCCAGGTAACGACCAGATCCGCCTCACCATCCTTCAGCAGCTGCGCGGACTGGGCTCCCGAGGTCCACCACACGGCGACATCCGGTTTGATCGCTTCAAGCCGCTTGATGGCGCGCTCCAGCCCTTCCGGCGTGCCGAGCACGGAATAGACGTCCGCCGGCGCCACGCCATCGGAGAGAAGCGCGATCTCGATCGAGTCCTGCGCATTGGCGCGCAACGCGCGGCGGCCCGGGAATTTGGCAACGTCCCAGAACTCGGCCCAGGTCTTCGGCGGGTTGTCCCCATAGGTCTTGGTGTTCCACGACAGGACAGTGCCATAGGAATCGAACGGATAGCAGTAGTCGGACGCGGCACCCTCCGGCACGGATTTGGCATCGATGATCTCGTAGTCGAGCGGCTCCAGCAGCGACTGAGCGGCGGCCTGGGCGCCTTCCGGCGAGCCGAGGTGGATAATGTCGGTCGCAACTGCCCCCGAGGTGACCTGCATCTTCAAGGCGGCCAGGCCGTCGCTCAGCGTCTCCTCGCGAACATCATGGCCAAGCTCTTGTGCAGCAGGGCCCCACATGGCCTCTTTCATGGCGTTGCCATAATCGCCGCCTGCGGTCGTGATAGTGAGTGTTTGCGCATGGACGGGCAAGGCAGCCGAGATGGTGAATGCTGTTAAGGAAATGCGCAGCCAGGACATAGGTTCTCCTCCCCAACTTGATCAAATATTGCCTGAAATGGCTATTTATTTGTAATCGTAACGTTACGATTGCATCTGGATACGCAGGAGTCAAGCTGCTTGCGACGGGGGTTCGGATTGACCGGGATGTCGAATCCGGTAACGTTATGGCGGTCAGCAAGTCAGCCGGCGCTTTCGCAAATGAAGTCGGGCGAACAATGGCCAATCTAAAGCAGATCGCGGCGGAACTTTCCCTCTCGGTGACCACGGTGTCCCGCGCTCTGAAGGATGGGCCGGAAGTGCAGCCCTCGACCATAGCCCGCGTCAAGGAGGCGGCCAAGCGGGTCGGCTATCTGCCAAATCATCATGGCCGTGCGCTAAAAACCGGTCGAACGCTGACGCTGACGGCAGTGCTGCCGATGGAGACCCGAGACCATCTGTCCGATCTGTTGAAGCTGCCTTTGATCGAAGGCATGACGCTGGCGGCGCGAAAAGCTGGTTATAGTCTGTCCATCTATTCCACCACGCCCGACGACGATCCCGTCGAGAGTGTGCAGCGGCAGCTTCAGGCGCGCAGCACGGACGGATTGATCATCACGCGCCTGGTGTCGGGTGATCCGCGCGTCAAGCTGCTGCTGGATCAACGCATGCCATTCGTCGCGTTTGGAAGAACCGACCTGGACACCGCCTATCCTTATGTCGATGTCGACAATGAACAGATTGCCTACGAGGCAACCCGACGGCTCATGGACAAAGGCTGTCGACGCATTGCACTGCAACTTCTGGTTCCAGAGGATCAGGCGAGTGCCATGCGTCTTTCCGGCTATGCAAGGGCAATGGCCGAGGCCGGCATTCCGATCGACCAAGCGCTGATCGGTCATGGCATGTTCACCATGGAATCGAGCGCAGCCTGGTTCGATCGCTTGCTGGCTTGTTCAGATCCGCCGACAGGCTTGGCATGCGCCAACGAACTCGGCCTTCTGGGGGCGCTGCACGCTCTTGGCAAAAGAGGTCTTGCGCCGGGGAGCGACGTCCACATCGTCACGCGTGACAGCACACGGCTGGCACGCTTCCTGCCGGCAAAGATCGAAGTTCATTCCGTCGATATGGCGGCTGTCGGACGCAAGCTTGTCGAAGTCCTGGAGAGCCGGATCATCAATCCGCTTGGACCGGTGGAGACAATCCTGCTCAAGGGTGAATTCGACCCCGGCGAATAGCCTGCCCGCATACTCAACCCGTGATTGTATCAGCCGCATTTCTGTGGCGTCAAAGCGATTCACTCGGCCGGGGCCGTGCCGACCTGGCCGGCGACTTCCTTATCCAGCTCGGCCAGGAAATCCACGATGCGGGCCGCATTGTCGCCAAGGTCGTAGCGGCCGTAACGCGAGGCCGAGCGCATGTCGACGATGACCGCATCGCCATCGTCGGTCACACGGATGGCGACGCCGGCGGGAAGGCTGAGGATGAAGCTCCTGGCCAGGGCGTTGATCGTCACCTCGCTCTGCCCGATCGCCCGCGGAAACGGCGCCGCAAGCTGCCAGTCCCGACGATCAAGCACGGTTTCGACTGCTTCCAGGACCCGATCGAAAGGCAGATTGTAGCTGCGTCCGGTGACAAGCGGATAGGTCTCGGCCTGCAGGCGCCGCTCGCCCGGGTTCGGTGGCGAAAGCGCGTTCATATCACCGGTCCGGGTGCTGGTGTCGAGCACCGGCGGATCGTCGAAATCCGTCGAGATATCCCTGAGCGGCGGAGAAGTCGCTGCCCAGTAGGCGGCAATGCCAAAAGGAACAAGCACCAGCAGTGCCAGCACCGTGCCGACGGTGAGATCGCGGCCGCCACGGTCGCCGAAATTCCACAGTCTCGAAAAGGCAAATCCGGCGAACAACAGCGCAAAGGCGGCAAGCAGCGCGACAATGCCGAGCACCCAAAGGAAAGCCGGCGTTTCAACAAGCTGATATCGGTGGCCGACGAGAACCGTCAGCAGAAGGACCGCCGAAAAAGCGCCTGTCCGCCGCGACCAGCCGGCCGCCCTCGACGTCTGTCGCTCGGGAGTTTTCATCATTTTCAGCACTGCCTCACCCCGGACCGGCGCTTAAGCCGTCCAGCGGCGGCTTGAAAGCGAAAGACGTCATGTCAGTCAGTCCGTCGGCAGGCGGTAGTCCCTGAACTGCCGGCGCAAGGTTGTCTTCTGGATCTTGCCGGTAGCGGTGTGGGGAATTTCGCCGACGAAGGCGACGTCATCCGGCATCCACCACTTCGCCACCTTGCCGTCCATGAAGGCGAGGATATCCGTCTTGGTCGGCTCGCGGCCAGGCTTGCGGACGATGACAAGCAACGGCCGTTCACCCCATTTCGAATGTTGGATGCCGATGGCGGCCGCCTCCGCCACATCCGGGTGACCGATCGCGAGATTCTCGAGCTCGATGGTCGAGATCCATTCGCCGCCCGACTTGATGACGTCCTTGGCGCGATCGGTGATCTGCATGTAGCCGCCCGGGTCGATATGGGCGACATCACCGGTATCGAACCAGCCTTCTTCATCGAACTGTTCGGATCCGATGCCGCCATAATAGGCACGCGCGACGGCCGGTCCGCGGACCTTCAGCCGCCCGAATGTCCTGCCGTCCCAAGGCAGTTCCTTGTCGTCGTCGTCGGTGACCTTCATTTCGACCCCGAAAGGTGGAAAACCCTGCTTGCTCTGGACGTCGAGCCGGGCTTCGCCCTCAAGCCCGGCATAGCCCGGCTTCAAGGTACACAGCGTGCCGAGCGGCGACATTTCGGTCATGCCCCATGCATGGATGACCTCAACATCGTAATTGCCCTGGAACTTTGCCGTGATCGCACGCGGGCAGGATGAGCCGCCGATAACGACCTTGTTCAGATAGGGAAGTTTCTTGCCGGTCTCCTCCAGGTACTGCAGCAGCATCAACCACACTGTCGGCACGGCGGCGCTGAACGTAACCTTTTCGGTGTCGAGCAATTCATAGATCGAGGCGCCGTCCATCTTGCAGCCAGGCATGACCAGCTTGGCGCCGATCATCGGGCCGCTCTGGCCGAGGCCCCAGGCGTTGGCGTGGAACATCGGCACAACCGGCAGTATGGTGTCGCGCGAGGAGAGGCCCATCGCATCGGGCATCGCCGCAATCATGGCGTGCAGCACGTTCGAGCGATGGCTGTAGAGCACGCCTTTCGGATCGCCTGTCGTGCCCGAGGTGTAGCACATGCCGGCGGCGGTGTTTTCATCGAACGTCTTCCAGGTGAAGGCGCCGTCGGATTCGTCAAGCCATTCCTCATAGGCAACAGCATTCGGCAGCGCCGTTTGCGGCATGTGCGCCTTGTCGGTCAGCACGATCACCTTTCTGAGCGATTTGACCGCGCCGGCGAGCTTTTCAAGCAGCGGCACGAATGTCAGATCGACGAAGATCGCCTTGTCCTCGGCATTGTTCATGATCCAGGCGATCTGCTCGGGAAACAGGCGCGGATTAAGCGTGTGATAGATCGCGCCGACACCCATGATGCCGTACCAGGCTTCGATGTGGCGCGCCGTATTCCAGGCCAATGTGGCGATGCGGTCGCCAAGCCCAAAGCCATCACGCTCGAGCCGCTCGGCGACCCGCAAGGCGCGGCGATGAATTTCGACGTAAGTGGTGCGGACGATCGGGCCCTCGATCGAGCGCGACACAATCTCGCGTTCGCCGTGCTGCCTGGCTGCGTTGTCGATGAGCTTGTGGCAAAGCAGCGGCCATTCCTGCATCAGTCCGAGCATTCTTTTCCTCCCATGGGTTTTCGTTCCCCCATTGGTTTTCGTTCCATTGTGGGACGAACACGCGGATTGTCCAGCCATGACCGGGCAGAAGCAGCCCATTGTTCAAAAAGGCAGGGAAAACCGCCACAATCCGGCCATTGTCGACATTAACTTTGATTAATGGTAGGGGTGTGATTGGCGAATGAAAGAGGTTCGCATGGACGCGCAGCTCGACGACAAAGCTCTCGAAGATTCGCTTGCCGAAAGCCTGGCCGATTTGGTGCCGGACGCCAAAACCGTTTCCGAGGACGAATTCGTCGAAGTCGTCGGCGGCGCCCTAGAGGCGGTCGGCGGCACGCTGCTGTTCAAGATGTGCGTTCAGAACGAAGGCGAAAGCCAGCACGTCGCCGCGGCTTGCGTCGGCGATGGCGGCAACCGCCAGTTCCTGCTTCTTACCTTGCCGACCGGCGGTGGTGCGCTCAAGGTCGAAACCGCGTCGCGAAGCACCAATCCGGTCGCCGGTATCGCCGCCGCCTATGCCGGGCTGATGGACGCCTTTCAGGCTGCCGCCTGATCGGTCATAGCCAAGCTCGATTTGACGAGAGATCCTTCAACGCCAAAAGGCGATGGAGCCCCCGCATTCGACAGCGACCTTGCGTAGCGCGCACGCCCTACACACCTTAGGTCGTGCAAGGAGAACCGTCATGGACCAGACCGCCAATCCGTCACCCGGCTTTCAGCGCAACCCGGATAAAGTCATTACCATCGAGCCGTACAGCGGAACTGTGACCGTACGCGCCGGCGACGCGGTCATTGCCTCGTCCAGGAGGGCCAAGGTGTTGACCGAATCCCCCTACCCCGGGATCCTCTACATTCCATTCGAAGACATCGATTTCGACCAGCTTCGCAGGACGGACTCGTCGACTCATTGCCCATTCAAGGGCGATGCGGGCTATTGGAGCGTGCTGCCTGCCGCGGAAGCAGGCAGGGATGCGATGTGGGCCTATGAGCGGCCTTTCGACGAGATGATCGAAATCCGCGATCACGGCGCGTTCTATCCCAACAAGGTGACGGTCGAAGCCAAACCAGCTTGAACAGGGCCAGCCTGAGCAGGGCCAGCCTGAGCAGGGACGGCTCGTGGCCTGTCCCGCCGATCAAACGCTGGCACGGCCAAGCCGACGTCGGCCCGTTACCCACGACCGTTCTTGGCAGCCTGCACCGCCGCCTGCGCGGCAGCCAGCCTGGCGATCGGCACGCGGTAGGGCGAGCACGACACGTAGTCGAGGCCGATCTCCTCGCAGAAATGGATCGACGCCGGATCGCCACCATGTTCGCCGCAAATGCCGAGCTTGATGTCCGGCCGCGTTGCCCTGCCTTTTTCGGCCGCCATCCGCACCAGTTCGCCGACGCCCTCGATGTCGAGCGACACGAACGGATCCTGCTCGATGATGCCCTTCTGGCGATAGGTCTCCAGGAACGAGGCCGCATCGTCGCGTGAGATGCCGAAGGTGGTCTGGGTCAGATCGTTGGTGCCGAAAGAGAAGAATTCGGCCGCCTCGGCGATGACCTGGGCGCGGATCGCGGCGCGCGGCAGTTCGATCATCGTGCCGGTAAGATAGGTGATCTTGACACCGGTTTCCTCCATCACGCTCCTGGCGACGGCATCGATCCGCGCCTTGACGTAGTCGAGCTCCTTCACCAGACCGACCAGCGGCACCATGATTTCCGGGACCACCAGCGCGCCGGCCTTCCTGCCGGCTTCGACGGCGGCCTCGAAAATGGCGCGCGCCTGCATCTCGGCGATTTCGGGATAGGAAACCGCAAGCCGGCAGCCGCGATGGCCAAGCATCGGGTTGAATTCGTGCAGGGCTTCGGTGCGCTGCCTGAGCTTGTCGGGCGACAGGTTCATGGCGGCGGCGACTTCGGCCACCTCTTCCTCGGTCTTGGGCAGGAATTCGTGCAGCGGCGGATCGAGCAAGCGGATCGTCACCGGCAGGCCGGCCATGATCTCGAACAATTCGAGGAAATCCGAGCGCTGCATGGGCAAGAGTTTTGCGAGCGCCGTTCGCCGGCCCTTTTCCGTGTCGGCCAGGATCATCTCGCGCATGGCAACGATGCGGTCGCCCTCGAAGAACATGTGCTCGGTGCGGCAAAGCCCGATGCCTTCGGCGCCGAAGGAACGCGCCATGCGCGCGTCGAGCGGCGTTTCGGCGTTGGTGCGCACCTTCATGCGGCGCACGGCATCGGCCCATTCCATGATGGCGGCGAAATCGCCCGAGAGCTCCGGCTGCAGCATCGGTACGGCGCCTTTCAGCACCTGGCCGTTGCCGCCGTCGATGGTGATGATATCGCCCTTGCGGAACGTCAATCCCATCGCCATCAGGGTGCCGGCCCTGTAGTCGACGCGCAGCGAGCCGGCGCCCGACACACAGGGCTTGCCCATGCCGCGCGCCACCACCGCAGCGTGGCTGGTCATGCCGCCACGCGTGGTCAGGATGCCTTCCGCCGCATGCATGCCGTGGATGTCCTCCGGACTGGTCTCGATGCGCACGAGAATCGCCTTGCGGCCTTGCGTCTTGAGCTCCTCGGCATCGTTGGAGGAAAACACGATCTCGCCGGTGGCTGCCCCCGGAGATGCGGGCAGACCGATGCCGATGACATCGCGTGCCGCCTTCGGATCGATGGTCGGATGCAGCAACTGGTCGAGCGAGGCCGGATCGATGCGGGCGACGGCCTCCTCCTTTGAAATGAGCTTGTCGCGCGCCATTTCGACGGCGATTTTGAGCGCCGCCTTGGCGGTGCGCTTGCCGGACCTGGTCTGCAGCATCCACAATTTGCCGCGCTCGATGGTGAATTCGAGATCCTGCATGTCGCGGTAGTGCTTTTCCAGACGGTCGGAGATGGTGACGAAAGACTGGAAGGCTTCCGGCATCAGTTTCTGCAGCGACGGCTTGTCGGAGCCGGCGGCAATGCGCGCCGCCTCGGTGATGTTTTGCGGCGTGCGGATGCCGGCGACGACATCCTCGCCCTGCGCATTCACCAGGAACTCGCCATAGAGCATCTTTTCGCCGGTCGACGGATTGCGGGTGAAGGCGACGCCGGTGGCCGAGGTCTCGCCCATATTGCCGAAGACCATGGCCTGGACGTTGACCGCGGTGCCCCAGCTTTCGGGAATGTCGTGCAGGCGCCGGTAGGTGATGGCGCGGTTGTTCATCCAGCTCGAAAACACGGCGCCGATCGCGCCCCAGAGCTGCTCGTTCGGATCTTGCGGAAACGGCTTGCCGAGTTCCTCCTCGACCTTGGCCTTGTAGAGCGCGATCACGCCCTGCCATTCGATGGCGCTCAGATCGGTATCGAGTTCATGGCCGAGCCCGCCCTTCTGGTCTTCGAGGATTTCCTCGAACACCTCATGGTCGAGGCCCATGACGACATCGGAATACATCTGGATGAAACGCCGGTAGCTGTCATAGGCAAAGCGGGCGTCGCCTGAATCGGCGGCCAGTGCCTCGACCGTCTCGTCGTTCAGGCCGAGATTGAGCACGGTGTCCATCATGCCGGGCATCGAAGCGCGGGCACCGGAACGCACCGACACCAAAAGCAGTTTTGAGGGATCGCCGAAACGGCGCCCGGTCAGCCGGCCGATGTGGTCAAGCGCAACCGCGACGTCCGCCTCTAGCGAGGCCGGGTAGGTGCGGCCGTTGGCGTAGTAGGCGTTACAGACCTCGGTGGTGATGGTGAAGCCCGGCGGCACCGGCAGGCCCAGGCTGCACATTTCGGCCAGATTGGCGCCCTTGCCGCCCAGCAGGTTCCTGTCGCCGGCACGGCCTTCTGCAGCGCCGTCGCCAAAGGTGTAGACCCATTTGGTCATGCTTGCTCTCCGGTTGCAGGAGATTGAAAAGATTGACGAAGCCGAAGTTCCGCCGTGTCCCTGCACGAGCGATATGATGCTGCAGTGCGAAAGGCAAGCCGTCGGCAAGCCAGCCGGCTTCTACAATCGATTAAGAAAAAGCGATGACAAAAAGACTTGCGGCTCGACCGCCAGTTGAAGGAGGACAAAACAGGAACTAGCGATAACGCCATGTGACTGACCGGAGAACTCGAAACGCTGGGCGCCGTCGAAAATGCCGGCGGCACGACCCCAAGCCGATCTTCTCACTCCCGGCGGCAGGCGGTTCCATTTCTTCGATCCGGCCGGCAATGAAATGGCAGTTGGGGTGAATAGATGCCATCGCCCGACAGCAGACGATGATACGCGACGCCAATCTGCGGGAACCGGTGGATCAGTTCCGCGCACTTTCCGTTCTCGACACTTGCCATTCTCGCCATTGAGCTTTCCGTCGGCTCGTCCTATAAGGCCGCGCGCAGCGGGCATGTTCCGACTGCTGGGGCGTAGCCAAGTGGTAAGGCATCGGTTTTTGGTACCGACAATCCCAGGTTCGAATCCTGGCGCCCCAGCCAATCCGGCATTTTCCGAACTGTGGACCGCGAAGGCCGCCAGGATTGATCCGTCCGCCGTATATCAGCTCATTGGCCAAACGATCATGAGCATCGGCACGGCAACAATGACGACGAGGAACGATAGCAGCAGTCCCAAATGTGGATAATCGCTGAAACGGTAGCCGCCCGATCCCATGGCGAGCGTGTTGCACTGGTGGCCGATCGGTGGCAGCCCTTTTCTCGAATCCAATGGGGCGCGGCGGGATGAGGCGCTGAGTGCCTCGAAGGCGAGTGGACGCTGGAGCGGCTCGGCTACCGCTCGAGTTTATTACGGCCGCACCCTTGTCACCCGCGTCGGCAAGCTTGAGCTGCGGATTCCGTAGGACCGGGTTGGCCGCTTCTCCACCGGGCTGTTCGAGCGTTGCCAGCGTTCGGAGCGGGCCTTGGTGGCCACGCTTGCGGGGTTGTATGTGCAAGGCGTGTCGACCAGCAAGCAGCTGGTCCAGCAGTTTCTCGATAGCCAAGCGATGATTCTTTCCTTTCCATCATCATGGCCTCGCGCACAGAATTCCTGCAGGCCCGCGCGATGACTGCCTGCAGGAGCTGTCGATGCCGGCACGCTCTCGCCGAAGCCAAGTCCAAGGCCGTCTCTCTGCATGAGGAATGCAACATTTTGTCTAAATTTATCAAGATAGTTCAAACCAGAACCTAAAGTCCTGTGGGTACAACGCACTCCAGAACAAAACATTGGAGGCTAGCACATGACGTTTTCTACTGCGCATCGGAACCGTTTTAGAAGAGTGGCGATTGCAGCGATCGGGCTTGCTTTTTCCGTGGCTCTCGGCGCAAACGCGCGAGCAGGCGAATTGCGTAAGCCAGAGAGAGAGACACGGTCCGTCTACCTTGTCAAATATCGGGTTAACAACGATGTTCGCTACAACAAGAAACCCGTCGGCAAGGTCGTTAAAATATCAGCATCCCGGTACTTGAACAGCAACAGCTATGTCTGCACTCCGAGCGGCTTTGGTCAGAAAGCGCGTTGCTACACTCGAAGGGGCTCGAATCAGCCGGGCGTTTAATGTTGGACCTGGTTTTGACAGAAGCCGCCGCGCCTGAGCCTGAAGCCGCGGCGGCTCCGTTTTTGCGCGGTTATCGAGAATTCGCCTTAAGATGCGAAACTTCTTTGCTTACCCGATTACCTTTGACCAGTTTGCGCGCCTCATCGTCCCGGCGAGCGGGATTGTGACGAAAGACATACCATTTCCCACCGGTGGAAGGCTTCTGATAAACGACGCCATGTTTTTCACGGTGCAGGAAACATGTGATTGCACCGTTTCTGGCCAGACTCCCTTTCGCTACTTTGCTGGTCCAGATAGCGCGCATACAGAGCTTGCCCCCATTGGTCGCATACCAGTTTCCCTCCGCATAGGACCATGCTGCCCGTTTGCGCGACCAAGCGGCGAACGGCTTCCTATTTGCAGAGAACAGCCCGCGAGCAGTTGTCTCCGCAGAATAGAACCCGCCGCCGTTTTGCCATTTCCAGGTGCGGCCGGCATAGAGCTTTTCAACCGCTGAGGCCCTCATCGGCGTCGCGGCAGCGGCGCGTTTTTCTATAGCGTCGCCCGCCGGTTGTTTGGGAGCGGCGTAGGCATTGCCTGCAAGCAAGAACACAAACAGCACCGCACTTGAGATAATCGAACGGATCGAAAACATTTTACTTCCTCTCCACCAAGGCAATTCCAGTAAGACTGCGTAAGAGTCCTGCGTTGGAACCGCATAGAAATAAAGGGATGGAGCGGTTCGGCCATCTGGTGAAAGCCGAACCACTCTGTCGAACGACTTGGATCAGTCCAGCGGATGGTTGGCCACGCGCCAATCGGGCCGGCCAACCTTCCTCGGCCATGGATAGACTTCAAGATCGTTGAAGTAGACAACGGCTGTCATGTCCGGGAACTCGGCATGCGGCTTGTTTGCTTCCGCGGCCCAGTCACGAGCATATTCGTCGTTACCTTCGTAGCCAAGCTCCGCAATGGCGATCGGTTTGCCGAAGCCCGTCACACGGTCATAACCCGGCTTTGTGCGCTCCACAAAAGTCGTATCACGACCGACCTCCAGCTTGTCATAGGGCTGATAGCCAAAGACGGACAGACCGATAATGTCGACATACTTGTCGCCAGGATAGAAAGCTTCCAGTCCTTCTTCTCCTTTCGGTGACCACATGTATTGGGCCGACGGAAGGTGCTTGCGGCATATGTCGATGGCATGCCTGTAGGCGTTCACATAACCTTCAGGCTTCCAGAAAGCCCAGGTGAATTGCCCGTCATTATCTTCCATTTCCTGCGCCCAGCGGATAGTGACGGGGCTTTTCAGCTGCGCCGCCGCAGAGCAGACCGCTGACATATTGGCATCGTAGCGCCCGCCCAAAATCCCGGCGAGCAAATCCTCGGGACCTACACGCCAGTCCCGCGCCCAGGACCACGGCTCGACCGTGATCAACAGGGAACGTCCACGCTCACGCGCATAGGCATCTGCGGCGCTGAGCGTTGCCAGATCCACATCTTCCCAGGGAAGAAAAAGGTGTTCGATTTTTGAGTTGGAATCGTTGGTATAATCCGCATGCGGATCGTAGGCGCCGGGGGTTACGGAGTCAGCCGTGATGATGGGACGCTTGTCCCGAAACTGATTGCGGCTGTCGACACTCGCTCCCGACACGCCGCTGGCTGCATAAACACCACCGGAAATGCATAAGCCGCAAAGCAAGGCTGCTGATAGTTTAAAGAGACTTTTCAAGGACCCCTCCCTTTCTTACTGTTCAGATTGCTGTGCCGCACCAAGCGCGGCTTTGATGGCATCGAGTTGACGGGAAACCAGATCGGTGGACACTAGCTTGCTGGCCTCGTCGCCTTGGTGGACCTCGGCGTTACGGAACGCATACCACTCACCACCGGGCTCGCGCTTCTGATAGATCGTTCCATTATCGATGCGATGCGAAAAGCAGGTCTTGGCGGGAAATACACCCTGTTCGGAATGCCATGTCGCGTTGAGACACATCCAACCTGTCTCGGTGATGATCCAGCGGCCTTCCGCCCAGGATTTGCCCGTCTCACCGTCGGTCCATGCGGAAAATTGCCGGTTCGCGCCCACCATTCGTCCGGCTCCGCTGTCCCACTGCCAGCTCTTGTCTCTATAGAGATCGTAGATTTCGCCTGCTGTCATGCGACGTGCCCCTTCCGGCAGAACGGAAACCTGTGAGGAAGAGGCAAAGGCCGGTGCGGCAATGCAGGACACTGCCCAAGCGACTGCTGTCAGCATCCGGAAACCTGACAGCAATAGAGTCCTTTCAGATTTAGAAAGTGCCACCGGAACCTCCTGCCATATCGAGATGAGCGGCGCCCGCCGTTTGTCCTCGATGGGCGTGTCCGGTCGCATGAGGCAGTGCGGCCAGGCATGTGCCGCTGACCAAACCGACATAGCCTGTTCCAATGATTGCGATCTTCATGTGTTGATTGCCTTCTATCGCTGATTTGAATTGCTGGGAGTGCGCCAACGTGGATTGAAGATGGTCTTGTGAACAGCGCGACCACCGACGCCTGCCCCTGCAATTGAGAAGCTGTCGTCGAACAGGGAAAAGCTTTTGGTTCCCCAGGCGAGCGCCTCGATGCCGTCGCGTCCACGCTCGACCGTGGCGAAGCTGGTAACCATCAAAAGGGCCATGAAGCTGCTTGCCAGCGCGGGGCGATAGGCGCGGCTTTTCATCCGCACGTCATTCTCCCGGCCATGCTGCAGCAAGATCATGAAGATCAGCAGCAAGTAAAAGCATGCATTGATGATGGCGAAGACGAAAAAGCCGCGCGTTTGATACGCATCCTGCATGAACACGACCGGCAGAATGGAGATCAGGACCACGAAGGCATACGGTGCCAGCACGCGGAACGGTAGCGGATCGACTTCGGACGTGCCTTTTGGCGTGACGCGAAAATCAACAAAGGATCCGGTCATCCAGTCACGGAACGCGGCAAAGGTCCCAGCCAGAACCCACGGCCAGCGCGCCAGCAGAAACAGCATCGCTTCCCAACTGAAAATCTTGCCGTCGATAGGCCGAAATGTGCGACTCGACCGCCACCAGAATGCCAAAAGCAGGATCATAAGCGACTGCGGCATGAAATGGAGCAGAAACTCTAGGTAAGTGACGTTGACGAAATTATCGCCCTTGACCAGCACAATCACGGGCAACAGGAATGTCAGAGCAAGAAAGAAGGCGTAAAGCGGGTACCAGAACTGCGAAAATATGAATTGAACCTTCAAACGCAGCGGCAAGTGTCCGATCAGTTTTGGTGAGTATTGCAACAGGATCGTCACCAGGCTCCGCGACCACTGGAACTCCTGCGTTACAAGATCGGCAAACGTCCGTGGGCCGTCGCCATGGGCGATGGCATCAAGCGCGTGAGCCCCTCGCCAGCCATAGGCATTCATGAAGAGCGTTGTGGAATGATCCTCGGCGAGTTCTGGCCCCAGCCCGCCGATTTCCTTCAGTGCTGCAGTGCGCACCGCATAGTGCGATCCGATGCATACCGGCGCGAAGCCATTGTTGTATCCGGCTTGCAGTGACCCATGCATGCTCGCTTCGATGTAGAGGCGGCCACGCGCGGACCAGCTTTCATGTGCATTGCGATCGCAAATGCTGGGCGCGGAAACATAACCGATTGTCGGGTCGGCAAAAGGCCGCAACATGTTATATAGGTAGTCCGGTTCGGGAACATGATCGGCATCGAGCTGCGACACAAAATCATATTGGTCGTAGCCATAATGATCGTAGAAGAAAGCCAGGTTGCCTTCCTTGCAGCGTGTGCGGCGGGGCCAGGACTGGCGATGGTAATCGGCGCGATTTTTGCGGGTGGAAACGAATACGCCATGTTCGCGACACCATGCGAGCGTTGCGGGCGATGGATCCTCATCGGCCAGCCACGTGTCGTGAGGCACGTTCTGGGCTAACATGGCCCGCAAGGTTTCGGCCACCACCTCAAAAGGTTCTGATGGAGCCTTGGTGACCACCATGGCAACGCGACTTCCTGCGGAAATACGCAGTCGTCCGTGCGGCCGGCGTGCATTGAAGAAAATGGTGATGAAGTAGACTGGCAAAAGCGTTACCCACGCCAGAAGCGCCGTCACCAGAATTGAGCCGGCCATGTTGGTGTGGGTGGCTCCGAAAACCCACCATTGCCAGAAGAATGCGACGGCCATCGCCCACAAAACCGCGCCCATAATGTACTCGACGCGCTTTCGGCCGGTGAAGACCGGCACCATCAGGGGTTCTTCCCTGTCAACGGACAGCGCGATGCGCGGCGTGCTCATGAGCGCACATCGAGCCCGAAGAAGGGAGCCGCTGTGCGAATGATCGTATCGAGATCGGAATAGAGCGCCTGAAAGCCAAGTTTTTCGGCAGCGAGCGCCGGATCGGCATAAAGCACCGGAGGATCGCCCGCACGACGAGCGCGCATCTCGACCGGCACGTTACGACCTGTCAGCCGGCTGATCGCTTCGAGAATTTCCTTGATGGATGTACCACGCCCGCTGCCAAGATTGACGGCCAGATTGCCACCGCCGTTGATCAGATGTTCGAGCGCCAGCACATGCGCGCGCGCGAGATCCGCGACATGAATATAGTCGCGAATGCAGGTGCCGTCGGGCGTATCGTAATCCTGGCCATAGACTTCGAGAAAATCGATCCTGCCTGCAGCGGCCATCATGGCTCGCGGAATGAGATGTGTTTCTGGATCGTGGGTTTCGCCGATTTCCCCGTCGATATCCGCGCCGGACGCATTGAAATAACGCAGCGCCACGTAGCGCAGCGCATAGGCAGCCGAATAATCGGCAAGCATTTGCTCCGCGATGAGCTTCGTGCGTCCATAAGGATTGATCGGGCGCTGGCTCTCGCCTTCGCGGATCGGCAAGCGATCCGGAATGCCGTAGGTGGCGCAGCTTGACGAGAAGATGATATTGCGCGTTCCGCTTCTCTGGCAGGCGTCCAGCAGCGATTGGGTCCCGTTGACGTTGTTCTGATAATATTTTGCCGGTTTCTCTACGGATTCGCCGACATAGGCCGATGCAGCAAAATGGATCACCCCGATAGGGCGATACTCATCCATGACGTGGGTCAACCGCTCCGAATCAAGGATGTTGCCTTCAACGAAGGCGCCCCATCGGACGGCTGACCGGTGACCCGTGGATAGATTGTCGTAGACAATCGGATCATAACTCTGCCTGGCCAAAAGCTTGGCTGTATGGCTGCCGATAAAGCCGGCCCCACCAACGACAAGTACGTTCTTGCCGGACATCAGGCGGCCTCCGCCAGCTTTCCGGAGGGCTTCCTCAACTGCCGTTCGAAATAAGCGATCGTTGACTTCAGCCCATCGGCCAACGCCACGGTCGGCTCCCATCCAAGTTCTCTCTGGGCCACTGTGATGTCGGGCCGACGCTGGCGCGGATCGTCCACGGGCAACGGGTGATAGACGACTTTGGAGCTCGAGCCGGTCATTCCCACGATCTGCTCGGCCAACTCACCGACTGTAAATTCGCCGGGATTGCCGATGTTGACAGGCGTATGGATCGCCTGAGGGCTGTACATGAGCCGGTAGAAGCCTTCGATCAGATCGTCCACGTAACAGAAGGAACGGGTCTGCGACCCGTCGCCGTAAACGGTGATGTCTTCGCCCTTGAGCGCCTGCACGATGAAGTTGGAAACGACCCGGCCGTCATCCAGGCGCATGCGCGGACCATAGGTGTTGAAGATGCGCACGATACGGATGTCGACGCCGTATTGCTGATGAAAATCGTAGAACAGAGTCTCGGCAGAGCGCTTTCCTTCGTCATAACAAGAGCGCGGACCGAAGGAATTGACATTGCCCCAATAGCTTTCGGGCTGCGGATGCACATGGGGATCGCCGTAGACTTCCGAGGTGGAAGCCTGGAAAATCCGCGCCTGGTAATGTGCTGCCAGTTCCAGAAGATTGAGCGACCCGATCACGTTCGTCTTCAACGTATGGACCGGGTCGGCCTGATAGTGCGGCGGTGAAGCCGGGCAGGCGAGATTGTAGATCTCGTTGACCGGCAGATCGAGCCGTTCCACGATATCGTGGCGCACAAAGCTGAACGTGTCGTAGTTCAGGAGGTGGCGCAAATTCTCAAGCCGCCCCGTGGAAAAATTGTCTACGCAGATAACAGAATGGCCGTCTTGCAAAAGACGTTCGCACAGATGTGATCCGAGAAAGCCGGCCCCGCCCGCGACAAGTACCCTCCGTTGCGATGAAAGAGCAGAGTTCAAATTTGTAGGATGAAATCCTATACTCACTGGAACACCTCATTCGTTAACCATCAGCGCTAAAATGAAGACATGTAGGTGTCTAGAATGCACTGAGACTTCAGGTTTTCTTTCTCAAGTGAATTTGATGATGTCCAATACCTCCCCGGTTCCTACGTTGCGATATCAGGGAATCCGGAAACTTTTCACATCGTCCATTTTTGCAGCTGACCGCCGCAGACATTTGTTTTTTGATGGAGACGGTGGGCTTCAGGCGATTCTATTGCCTGTGCCGAGATCGGTGCTGCCAAAGGCCTTTATCTCGAAGCGAGCCAAGAAACCCATCATGGTCGGTTCAGGATCGATCCGCTAACGGCTAAGCTTTGTTGACTTGGTGCGCGATATAATTAACTACTTTACAACCAGGGACCCTTAAATATAGCCAATGATTTTGTTTCTTATAAACGATACACTTCGAAGATGACGACGCATGTCGTTCTTCCATACAAGTTGGCAGGGTCGGAATGTTGTCTATGCGGTCGGTCAGTTCCTCCCCATGGCGATGACATGGCATATCTCCTGAAGCAGCGCGACGTCGCGGACTTCCGGGTCGTGGCTGGAGGCAATGATGTCGGATAAGACGGTCCCACTTAACGACAGGGAGCCGACATCTGTCGAACGTCGCCGCTGGCCGCGCATGTCGCAGGATCCACTCGGTGAGGATGAGGTGGGGAAGGCCGTCCTGACGTCGTTGCGCTTTGAGACGGAAATCCTTCCACCAGTCCAGCAGTTTGCTGCCTGGCGGGAGCATATGGCGATATTGATGGATTCGCGTCTGCCGAACAATGTGAATCCCGAGGATGGATTTGTCGTCCAGCAGGCGGTGTGGAATCTGGGCGGCATGCTTTTGTTGCAACAAACCGTTCCGGCCTTCAGTTACGAACGCTCGCCAGACGCGGTCCGGTTCAGTCCAATCGACCATTGGCAGATCACCGTTCTCCGCGCCGGTCGCACCTGGACCGGAGTTGACGGACGTGTCGCGCAAAATGAACCGGGCATGATTGAAATCCGCTCGCTCGGGCATCCGTTTAGCGGGCGGGCGCTGGCAACAGAGTCGATCAGCCTGATCGTTCCCGTCGATCTGTTTGCCGATGGAGGTAGCTTGCCGGCGGCGAGCAACAATGTCGTTTTGGGTGGACACCGGGCCAAACTGCTGATCGATCTTATGTCAAGCGTTGAAGCCAATCTCGATCGTTTCACGCAAGACGACCTTCCTAGAATCAAGGACCGTTTGCGGCAAATGGTATTCGACGCGGTTACACCTTTGGTGGATCGCGATGACGGCAACGATCAGATCTCACAAATCGGATTGATGACGCGGGCGAGACGCTTCATTTCGAGCAATCTTGCCTCGCCCGACCTGACACCGGATGCTCTCGCCCGGCAACTGGCGACCTCGAGGACACGGCTCTATGAGCTTTTCGAAACGTCCGGCGGCGTTGCGAATTACATTCGTCGACGACGTCTATCCGCAGCTCATGCAATGTTAGCGGATCCTTCCGACACCCGAAAGGTCGCCGAAGTTGGTCTAGCAGTCGGCTTTGATTCAGCGGCGAATTTCAGTCGAGCTTTCACGCAGCAGTTCGGCTATAGCCCGAGCAACATACGCAAGCAGTCGTCCGAAGACTATACGTACCCGGATAGGCAAACAGATAAGAAACCCAAGGTCACATTCGAAAGCCTGCTGCAAACACTCGGCCTCTTTTGAGGATGGCGAGGAGCATATATTAGCTCATCGGCCAAACGATCATGAGCATCGGCACGGCAACAATGACGACGAGGAACGATAGCGGCAGTCCCAGGCGTGGATAGTCGCTGAAACGGTAGCCGCCAGGCCCCATGACGAGCGTGTTGCACTGGTGGCCGATGGGGGTGAGAAAATCGCAGCCGGCGCCAATGGCGACTGCCATCAGAAATGCTTCCGGCCGGTAGCCGAGATCGCCGGCAAACGCGGCGGCGATGGGCGCCATGACCAGAACGGTTGCGGCATTGTTGAGGAATGGCGTAACGGCCATGGCGGCGACAAGGATGAGCATCAAGGCGCCAGGCGCCGGAAGAATGGTTCCCAGTTTGGCAAGCTCGCCGGCAATGATGCCTGTCGCCCCCGTACTGCGCAGCGAATCGCTCACTGGAATGAGAACGGCGAGCATGACGAGGATTGGCCCATCCAGCGATTGGTAGACGTCCCGGACCGGGATGACCTTGAAAAGCACCATCCCGACCGCGGCCGTAAAGAAAGCGACGGAGACCGGGAGCAGCCCGAGCGCAGTCGCCACCATGGCGAGAGCAAGGATCGTTACCGGCACAACACCTTTGCGGACGCTGCCAAGCAGGATAGCCCTTTCTGCCAGCGGCAGGCAGCCGAGTTCACGCAGTATCTCGGGTATCGTCGCTGCATTGCCCTGCAGCACGATGACGTCGCCCAGCCTTAGCTGGATTTCGGCCAGCCTGCGGTCGGGGCGCTCGCCGTGACGGCTGACAGCCAGGAGGTTGACATTGAAGCGGTGATAGAGGGCAAGGCGCTGGGCCGTCCAGCCGATCAACGGGGAGTTTTCACCGATGACGGCTTCGATAGCGACCAGCTCGCCGGTCGTGTCATCCCCGCTGGCCCTGCTGCCCGTAACGCTGAGTTTGCCCTGGGAGACGAGGCGATCCAGCGCCCCTGGGTCGCCCTCGAGCAGCAGAATGTCGTTCATCTTGAGGACAACGTCGGGCAGTGGCGTCATCCGCATGGTCCGGTTGCGCAGGATCGATGTCACGATAGCATCGCCGCCGGAAAGCTTCATGAGGTCTGCCACGGTTTTGCCGAGCACAGTGGAATCGCGGACAATCCGGGCCTCTGTCACGTAATTCTTGATATCGATGGCTTCATTCACCGACCCGCCGAGCTTTTCGCGCACCGGCAACAGCCAATAGAAAAACACCAGGAAGATCGTTCCGGCGGCGGCCAGGGCGGCTCCAACAGGTGTAAAATCGAACATTGTGAAGGCGGTGCCGGTCAGTTCCTCCCGCACCCGCGACACAACGACATTGGGAGATGTCCCCACCTGCGTCATGAGTCCGCCGAGCAGCGACCCGAACGCCATAGGCATCAGGAATATCGACGGTGAAACGCTCGACCGGCGCGCGAACTGGAAAGCTATCGGGATCATGATCGCGAGCGCACCGATGTTCTTTACGAAGGCAGACAGGATCGTGACCACGATGACCAGCAGCGCCAGTTGCGAGCGAACGCCCGACAGGTTCGGAGCGAACCGCCTGATGGCGACTTCCATGATGCCCGAGCGTGCGATGCCTGCGCTCACCAGCAGGGCACTGCCGACAATGATCACGATATCGTCGCTGAACCCGCTGAAGGCCTCGTCAAAAGGCACGATGCCAACCGCGAGTGCGCACAACAGTGCCGCGGCTGCAACCAGATCATATCGATACCGACCCCATACGAGCGCCGCCATCATTATGAAGATAACGGCGAACGACAGGATTTGCGGCGTAGTCATGTCTTCGGATACCCCGCCGCTTGTGCGGCTGATCAGAACGGCCAAACCGCCCTTTTGTTGCTTTCGCTGGTCACGGTTTTGCTACCACGGTTCCGTGCCTGCCAATAAGCCCGTGTCGAGCAATGTTCCTGACTTTCGCAGCCATGGTCCTGGGGCGGCGCCTTTCAACCTGGCCGGCGCGCGGCCGTTCCGACTTCAGCCCTTCCATGAGGCTCGCAGAAAAGCCTTCGACGGCCTAAAGCTGGTCGCATTGACGGCCGTGCAAGGGAGAGAACACAGATGACCGCGCCCGCCATAAGCCGCTTCCCCGTTCCCGAGATCGCCGGCCTTCCCGACGACATCCGCGAACGGATACTCGCCGTACAGGAGAAGTCGGGCTTCGTGCCCAACGTCTTCCTCGTGCTTGCGCATCGGCCGGACGAGTTCCGCGCCTTCTTCGCCTATCATGACGCGCTGATGGACAAACCCGGCCCGATCACCAAGGCCGAGCGGGAGATGATCGTCGTGGCCACGAGCAATGCCAATCAGTGCCAGTACTGCGTAGTGGCCCATGGCGCGATCCTGCGCATTCGCGCAAAGAACCCGCTGATCGCCGATCAGGTGGCCACCAACTCCCGCAAGGCCGACATCACCCCGCGCCAGTTGGCGATGCTCGATTTCGCCATGAAGGTTTCCGCGCGCGCCTACGAGGTCGGCGACGCGGACATCGCGGACCTCAAGATGCATGGCTTCACCGACGAGGACGCCTGGGACATCGCGGCCATCGCCGCCTTCTTCGCCATGTCAAACCGGCTGGCCAACGTCACCAGCATGAGGCCGAACGACGAGTTCTACGCGATGGGGCGCTGACCATGCCGAAGGGATACAAGGACCTTCTGGCCGACGCCGATGCGGTCGTCCGCTCGGTCGAGGCAGCGGACATGGCGACCATTCCCGACGGCGTTGTCATGGTCGACATCCGGGATCCGCGGGAACTGGAGCGCGAGGGCATGATCCCCGGCGCGTTCCATGCGCCGCGCGGCATGCTCGAATTCTGGATCGACCCGGAAAGCCCCTACCACAAGCCGATATTCGCCGAGCCCAGGACCTTTGTGTTTTACTGCGCGTCCGGCTGGCGCTCGCTGCTCGCCGCCAAGGTCGCGCAGGAGATGGGACTTGACGCGCGCAGCCTGCGCGGCGGCTTCTCGGAGTGGAAGAAGCGCGGCAATATCGTCGCCGAGAAACCGAGGAAGGACAGCTAGGCTCGACGACCGGCACCGTCGCTTGCCACTGGGAATGCGGGCGATCAAGGCGCGCGATCGGTCAGCGCGCTTGCACCTTCCTCCGCGGCGCAATGTGCGCAGCAGTAGATGATGTCATCTTGTTCGACACCATGTCCGATGATCCGGCACCCGCAATGCGGGCAGAGCGGCGCAAGTTTCTGGATCGCGCATTCGAAGCTGTCGAACGTATAGCTTTCCTCAGCCAGCGTCACTTCGAAAGCCTTGTCGTAGTCATTCCCGCATTGATCGCATCTGGCCATAGTTCTTTTCCTTCTTCCTCATTGGTTCAAACTCGACCAACCCGCCGCATGGCGATAGGTTCCCGGCAGGATCGTAGAGTCCTGCCAAGCAGGAGACGAGCCCGAGCAGCCTCACGCGCGCCGTTCGATCAAGCGGATCACCTCCTCGATGTCGCGCGGCGCGATGTCGAGTTCCTTCAGGCCCGGCGCGCCGATTGCGGCCACATTGTCGTGCCGCATAAGATCGACCTGGTTGCGCGTTATCGGCGCTCCCGGAAGGAGTTCCGCGACGCCGGCCAAGGCGTCCCACGCCGCAAACGGCACCGGCATCAGCCTGATGTGGGTATCGAGCTGTCGGGCGATCTCCCGCAGCACTTCCTTATAGGTGTAGATGCGCGGGCCGCCGAATTCGAATATCGATGAGCCCTTGTGGTTTCGCCCGCCGATCAGCCGGCTGACTGCGTCTGCGACGTCTTCCACATAGACCGGCTGAAGCCGTGTGCCACCATCGCCGAACAGCGGATAAACCGGCAAGAGACGTATCAGCCTGACAATCGTCGTGAGGAAAACGTCGTCAGGTCCCGTCATGACGGCGGGACGCACAATGATGGCGCCGGGAAATGCGCCCGCCACCGCCTCTTCTCCGCGCCCACGTGCCCTGATGTAGTTCGAATCCGATTGAGGATCGGAGCCGATCCCCGAAATCTGGACGAACCGGTCGACCTCGCCAGCGCGCGACGCGGCGGCAAGTTCAGCTGCGGCTTCCACATGCACGCGCTCAAACGTCTGGGCGCCCTGCTCGACGTAGAGACTGACGGCGTTCACGATCGCTTGTGATCCGTCAATGGCCGTGCCGATCGAGGACGCATCCAATATGTCCGCCTCGACGGCTTCGGGCGGCCTTGCCGTCGAGGAAAAAACCTGGCCCACACGAGCCGGGTGGCGGGATGCGGCGTGGACCGTGAAACCCCTTTCCAGGAGCCGCTTCACGATCCGGCGCCCGAGAAAACCTGTCCCGCCGAACACAGTGACGATCCGTTCTGTATTGAGATCGTCAGGATCCATTTGCCTCGCCATCCCTTGGCTTTGCGTGCCCGCCGAGCGCCTGCCGCAAGGATCGCCTCTGGCCGGCGTATAACCCAGCCCCTTCGAACATCGGGACGGTTGGAGAACAACGCAGGAACGTTTTTTGTTCCAGTCGGCGCCAGGTTCGATCGAGAGACGGCCGATGTTGCTGTGGACGGCGAGTGTTCGACGCCGGGTTGCCATGCTGTCCGTTTCATCCCCAGCCTCCATGCGCTGGTGATAAAATCGGACAACTCACGTGCTACCTAATCCGGACAACTCATCTGCTTACGACACTGTCGTTCGGCCCCACTTGCCTCGCTTTGGCTGCTCCTGTATGAAAACCGCCATGACCAACCGCGCCACCTCCGTCGCTTCCCGTCAGACCGGCTTTGCTGGCGAGACCGTGCGCGCGCTTGCTTCCGCTCTGCTGCTGCTCGGCCTTATCGGCGATCGCCGGGTTCGCTGAAGGAGCGCCCGGCGGTCGAACCGCCGCTCACGCGCATGCTCCTTGGCCAGTCTCAAAATTGGCAAGTCACATCTAGCGAATGAACATCTGGTAAAGGCGCCGCTCGGCACCAAATCCGCCTGAAGGCGGATCCCGCGAGCCGCCGGGAGAGACGACAATGAACGCACGAGAAGAGATCCGCTCAGACAGCGGGGAGATGGGCCAGGATGCCCGGGCCATGCCGGGGGCAGCCCGGGGCATGCCGGAGGCAGCCCGCAAATACCAACCCTACCCGACCGTCGGTCTCACCGACCGCGTGTGGCCTTCGAAAGTCATCGACAAGGCCCCGATCTGGTGCTCGGTCGACCTGCGCGACGGCAACCAGGCGCTGATCGATCCGATGGGCCACGAGCGCAAGGCGCGCATGTTCGCCCTGCTCCTCGACATGGGCTTCAAGGAGATCGAGATCGGTTTCCCGTCGGCCTCGCAGACCGACTTCGATTTCGCCCGCTGGTGCATCGAAGAGGGCAATGTATCAGACGATGTCTCGCTGCAGGTGCTGGTGCAGTGCCGGCCGGAACTGATCACCCGCACTTTCGAGGCGCTGCAGGGCGCCACCAACCCGATCGTGCATTTCTACAATTCGACCAGCGAACTGCAGCGCCGCGTCGTCTTCGAGAAGGACGTCGCCGGCATCAGGCGGATCGCCACCGATGCGGCCAAGATGATCACCGACATGGCAGCGAAGGCCGGCGGCTTCTATCGTTTCGAATATTCGCCGGAGAGCTTTACCGGCACCGAGCTCGAAGTGGCGTTGGAAATCTGCAACGCCGTCACCGAAATCATGAAGCCGACGCCGGAAAACAAGCTGATCATCAACCTGCCGTCCACGGTCGAGATGTCGACACCCAACATCTATGCCGATCGCATCGAATGGATGTGCCGCAATCTCGACAACCGCGAGAACCTGCTCATTTCGCTGCATCCGCACAATGACCGCGGCACCGGGATCGCCACCACCGAACTCGGCCTGATGGCGGGCGCGGACCGCGTCGAAGGCACGCTGTTCGGCAATGGCGAGCGCACCGGCAATGTCGACATCGTCACGCTGGCGCTCAACATGTACACGCAAGGCGTCGATCCCGAGCTCGACTGCTCCGACATCAACCGGATGAAGGACGTCTACGAATATTCGAACCAGTTGAAGATCCCCGAGCGCCATCCCTATGTCGGCGAGCTCGTCTACACCGCCTTTTCCGGCTCGCACCAGGATGCCATCAACAAGGGCATGAAGGCGTTGCGCAAGGCCAACACGCCGTACTGGGAAGTGCCCTATCTGCCGATCGACCCGGCCGATGTCGGGCGCAACTACGAGGCGATCATCCGCATCAACTCGCAGTCCGGCAAGGGCGGCATCGCCTATGTGCTGCAGGCGGACTACGGCCTCAATCTGCCGCGCAACCTGCAGATCGAGTTCAGTCAAGCGATCCAGGCGATCACCGACGCCGAAGGCAAGGAGGTGCCGGCCAAGCGCATCTACGAGCGCTTTCTCGAAACCTACGTCGATCAGCCCGACGCGCGGCTGAAATTCCTCGACCACCACACTTATCCCGACATCGAGATCAAGGGGCGGCGCGCGGTGGAGGCGATCATCCTCGACAGCGGCAAGGAGGTGACGATTTCAGGCTCCGGAACCGGCCCGATCGACGGCTTTGTCGACGCGCTGTCGCGCCATGTCGGCGTGCCGATGTCGGTGCTCGACTATTCGGAGCACTCCATGCAGCGCGGCTCGAATGCCTCGGCCATCTCCTATGTCGAGATGGAGCATCCGGGCGGCAAGCTGTTCGGCGCCGGCATCAACACCAATATCGTCGCCGCTTCGCTGGAAGCCGTGGTTTCCGCCGCCAATCGCATCGTCGGCGGAAAGGCCGACTAGAGGAGCTGAGCTGGAGCAAGATGACCCCGGATGGTATCATCCTGCTCCAGTCTTTCGCGCCATTAACCACCGGAATATTATCCGGTGGGGTACGCGATCGCATAATGGATGCATGCTTGTATGGCAGTGCAGGCGCTATATGATTGCGTCTTAACCTGTGCCGACTTCGAGAGGATCGACACTTGCAGCATGCCACGCCTGCCGCCCCCGCAGTGCGCGAGACGCTGGAGCGATTGCTAGCCAGCGAAACGTTCGGGAGATCCGAACGAGCGCGTAAGCTGCTTCGCTATCTGGTCGAGCGCGAGCAGGCAGGCGAAGCCGACAAGCTCAAGGGCTTTTCCATCGCGATGGATGTTTTCGGCAAGGACGGCGATTTCGATCCGTCGACCGACGCCGTGGTGCGGGTGCAGGCGGGCAGGCTGCGCGAGCTTCTGCAGCATTACTTTGCCAATGAGGGTGTTGCCGAGCCGATCCGCATTGCCATTCCGCGTGGCGGCTATGTTCCATCCTATGAACTCAACGCGATCCGCCTGCCGGTCGAGCCGGCGTCGGCGGAACACGTCGAAGCGGCGGCCACCTTGCCGGAATCGCCCGAAGAACCCGTCATGGCCGCACCTGCCGCATCGTCCCCCGTCGTTCGCCAGCCGGCACCCTCGCTGCTGCGTCATCTCCAGTTCTTCTGGCTGGCGATCGCTCTGGTCATCGCCATGCTGGGGGTGCTGATCCTTCGTCAGGGAAGCAGCGCATTGCTGGCGGGAAGCGATGCCGCGCCGACGATTGAAAATGCGGTGGCAACCGGCAGCATTGCGCCATGGGCTCCGGCTGAAAGCCTTCCGCTCGTCTACATTGCGGTGAAAACCAACAGTGCCGAGGCTGCCCGCGTCGCCGCATCGCTGCGCGCCGGCCTCAGCCGCTTCGACACGGTCACCTTCATCGGTCGCGATGCTGACGGCCCGCCCGATCCTGTCGCCGATGCGATCAGCTTCGTGTTCGATGTCTTGCCGGGACCAACGGCAGGCGATGTCACCCTGGAGCTTCAAAGCGTGGCGACCGGCCGGGTGCTGCTGTCACGCAACTTGACTGCCGCCGACAGCACACCCTCCACCGTCGAGGACAGTGTCGCCGGCATTTTGAGTTCGGCCGTTCCGGCTCCGGGCGCGATCTACAACTATATCGAACAGAACGGCCTTCAGACCGGCCTGACCGAATGTCTGCTGCTCAACGACAAATACTATCTCGACCAGGGCGCCAAAACCCATGAGGCTGCCTATCGCTGCCTCGAAATCCTGGTCGATCGGGATGCGAAATCGTCGCTCGTCTTTTCGGAGCTGGCGACCCTGCATCTCGAGGCGGGCACAGATCACTACGCCTATCCAGCCGGCGCAACGATCGAACAGGCGATGTCGCTGGCCCGTCGCGCCGTGCAGATGGGGCCGACCAGCCCCTATGCCCACCGTGCCTATGGCTATCTCAATTCCCGCCTCGGCAATTCGGAGGAATCGATCCGCTGGATGCGCAAGGCCTACGAACTCAACCCTTACGACCTCAGCATGGCGGCAGCTTATGCCTACGGGCTGATTTTCGCCGGCAGGTACAGGGAGGGAACACCGATCCTTGCTCACGCCGCCGAAACCTCCAGCGCCCATCCGACCTGGTGGGATTACGGGCTTTTCGTCGGCCAGTTCATGGCTGGCGATATGAACAAGGCCGCGCTTGCCAGCGATGCGCTGCAAGCGACGCCGACGAAATCGCACTATCTGGCTGCGCGGCTGATCACTGCCAAGGCCGCCGGTCGCAATCATCTGGCGCACGAACTTTTGGACGAGTTGACGGTCAAGTTCCCGAAATTCGCTGCCGATCCGCGCGCGGCTTTTGTCGAGCGGAAATACCCCGCCGATCTGACCGAGCGGCTGGTCGAGGCTTTGCGTGCCGCCGGGCTCGGCAATGCCAGCTAGTCCTTCCGACCAGCACGGCCGATCGCGAAAAACTTGGTACAAGACACAATCCAGCCACATCCGAATTCGCATAAAACCATAGTATTTCATGATTTCATCGCTTTACGTTGCCGAACGGGGCGCCGGCCCGAAGACGGTTGTCTTTCTGCATGGCTTCGGCGGTTGCCACGGCGACTGGCACGAGGTGATTTCGACACTGGCACCTGGTTCACGGACGCTGGCCTACGATCTTCCGGGCCATGGGCTGTCCCTCGATTTCCCGGGTGGCGGCCCGGCCAGGACAGCCGCCCGGGCTGTTCTTGCAGACATCGCCGCTCGCAGAATCAGGAGGGTGCATCTCGTCGGCCATTCGATGGGCGGGGCGGCGGCTGTGCTGATGGCACTGGCCGAACCCGCAAGGATAGCCTCGCTGACGCTTCTGGCGCCGGGCGGGTTTGGCACTGAGATCAATGGCCCGCTGTTGCGCCGTTACGCAGCGGCAGCCGGCAAAAGTGAAATTCGCGCCTGCCTCGCCGCCATGTCCGGACCGCAAAGCCCGCCCTCGGAGCGCATCGTGGATGTGCTTGGCGCAATGCGCGCGCGTCCCGGCCAGTCGCACAAACTTGTCGAGATCGCAGCCGCCATGACCAGGGACGATCGGCAGGGCGTCATCCCGCACGAACGGCTCGAAACACTGGATATGCCGGTGATTGTGGTCTGGGGGACCGATGACGCGGTGCTGCCCTTCAGCCAGGCCGATGGTCTGCCGGCGCATTTCCACCTGCACCACGTGTCGGAGGCCGGCCATATGCTGGTCGAGGAAGCGCCCGGCCTGATCGCCGAGATCGTCCGCCGCAACATGAAACGCCGCAGCAGGCCGCTTCGTCCAAACTCCGCTCCCGCAGCGGGCTGATCCCTGTCAAAGCGCGGCTTCGGGCCGGATTTTGCAAGCCGCCTATCGATCTCGCAAGCGCATTTTGCTGCATTTTGCCAACGACTGTGTTAATTCGGTGTTAACCAAACGCGAGGCAACGCCGATGAAGGATGCAGCCGAGACCATAAGCCAGGCCGATGAGTCGCGAAAATTGTCGGACGCCATCCGCGACGTGAAAAACGCTTTCGCCGACCGCGACGACGTCGTGGTCGACATGCGCGAAGCGCATCGCATGCGGCTCGAATTGCTTGCCGCCGAACTCGCGGCGGTCTTCGCCGACGTGCCCGCCGACATGGACAATTTCGACTTCGCCGTCTCGTCCGGGCTGCAGCCGCGCCTCTGGATCGACGCCGTCAGCCATGTCGCCATGGGGCGCGACCGCCGCACCTATCGCTTCCTCAAGGACACGCGCATCGGCCGCGTGGTGCTCGCCGAATCGACCGAGATGAAACCGGTTGCCGATCAGGTGACGCGCTACGTCGCGGAGCGCGTCATCGAACGCCAGAGAATGCTGGAAGGCGGGGTCGAGCAGGCTGCCGGCCTGAAACGTGCCTTGGTCCCGGAAGCCGAGCCGCCGCTGCGATCCGTCAAGCGCCGCAAACGTTGGTCAGCCTTTCTCTCCGGTCTCGGCCTGATCGCTGCCGGCGCCCTGGTCGGGCTGGCGGTATCGATCGTGTTGTTCTGGGACCGCCTCGTTGCGATGGGACTGAGTTTCACGCCATAGCGTCCGCGCCAAGCTCCACAACCTCCAGATCGGCAGGCGGGATGGCCGGCCCGGTCAGGCCACGTCGCGTCAGCCTGAGCCGCCAGTTGCCTATTTCACCATCGATCTCCAGCAGATTATATTGCGCCGCTGGACGCCTGCCGCCTGGCGCCTGCCCTGCGGCAGCGACGCCGACCACTGGAATTTTGGCGCCGCGCCCATTGATCGAGAACAGCGTCGGCTCGTGCGAATGGCCGTGCAGCACAAGCTCGGCCCCGTGCCGCTGAACGACCTTTTGGAAGCGGGCAATGCCGAACAGCCGCTTGGGCTGCGAAACGGCGCCGCGCACCGGCGGATGGTGGATCATGATCACCCGGAACAGCCCGCGTTTGGCCGTGGCATCGAGCACGTCCCGCAGCCTTTCCGCCTGGTCTTCCAGAAAAAAGCCGTTGGCCATGAACGGAGCCGTCGCCCGCGCCGTCGTGACACCGATCAGCGCGACGTTGCCACGCACGCGCAGATAGGGAAAGGCTTCGCGGTCGACCGGCGTATTGACGCCGTCGCCGGTCATCCACGCCGTCCACGACCGGCAGGACTTGTCGAAAGCACCGGGCACATAGGCGTCGTGGTTTCCCGGAACGACCGACACATCGTCGGGGGAGCCCAGCGTCTCCAGCCAGTGCTTGCCCATCTCGATCTCGCCATCGAGCGCCAGATTGACCAGATCGCCGGTGACGGCAAGGTGATCGGGTGCGCTCGCCTTGATATCGGCGACGATGGTGTCGATGACGGCGTCGCGCATGTGGCGGCGGCGATTGCGCTGCCAGTTGACGTAACCGACCACCCGCTTGGAGGCGAGATCGCGATAGGTTACACCGGGAAGCGGTCCCAAGTGGATATCGGAAATATGCGCGAGCCTGAACATCCCTCCTTCATAAGCGACGCACGCGCTGCTTTCCACCCACGGTTTCGTGGGTGATGATGCGGCCCGATCCGGAGCAAGCTTTCCGCCAGACCGGCTGGCCGGGTCTCAGGGCAAGGCTGTTTCATCTGTACTTCGTGCTGCGGCGGCCGATGACGCTTGGGGTGCGTGGCTTGATCCACGATCGCACGTCCAGTTCCGTCTTCCTCATTCGCCATACCTATGTACCGGGCTGGCAGCTTCCCGGCGGGGGCGTCGAGCTGGGCGAGACGATGATCGAGGCGTTGGCGCGCGAGCTCTCCGAGGAGGGCAATATTGCATTGACCGCGCCGCCGGTGCTGAAATCGATGCATTTCAACCGTCGGGCCAGCCGCCGCGACCATGTCGGCCTCTATTTGGTCGAGCAGTTCAATCAGACGGCGCCGAAGCTGCCGGACCGCGAGATCGCCGCAGCCGGCTTCTTTCCGCTCGACCGCCTGCCGGAAGCAACGACGCCGGCCACGTTGCGGCGGATTGCCGAGATTTTCAGCGGCGCGGCGGCATCGCCCTTCTGGTAGATCACGCTGCCTTCCTGAACCGCGCCCGATCATGCGGCGCCGCGTAGTCCAGTTCCGGCCCGACCGGCACGATGTGCGTCGGGTTGATCGTTGCGTGGCTGCCGTAATAGTGCGCCTTGATGTGGTGCAGGCTCACCGTGCCGGCCACGCCCGGGACCTGGTAGAGGTCGCGCAGATAGTTCGACAGGTTCGGATAGTCGGCGATGCGGCGCAGGTTGCACTTGAAATGGCCGACATAGACCGGGTCGAAGCGGACCAGCGTGGTGAACAGCCGCCAATCGGCCTCGGTGATGCGGTCACCGACGAGATAACGCTGGCGAGATAGGCGATCCTCGAGCTGGTCGAGCGCCGCGAACAGTTCGCCAAACGCTTTCTCATAGGCCGCTTGCGTGGTGGCGAAGCCGGCGCGATAGACACCGTTGTTGACTGATGGATAGACCAGAGCGTTGACCGCGTCGATTTCGCCGCGCAGTGCTTTCGGATAAAAATCGAGGCTGGCATCGCCCCATTTGTCGAAGGCTGAATTGAGCATCCGAATGATCTCGGAGGACTCGTTGCAGACGATTGTCTGTTCTCGCCTGTCCCACAGAACCGGCACCGTCACGCGGCCGGAATAGGCGGGATCGGTCTTGGTGTAGATCTGATGCAGGAAGTCGAGGCCGTAGAGCGTATCGCCGGTGGCGCCGTCCTCGGCCACGAAGGTCCAGCCGTTGGCGCCCATGAAATGATGGACGACCGAGACGGAAATCACGTCCTCGAGCTTTTTCAGTGCCCGAAAGATCAGCGTCCGGTGCGCCCAGGGACAGGCAAGCGAGACATAGAGATGGTAGCGGCCCGGCTCGGCCTTGAAGCCGCGCGTGCGGCCTTCGGCGGGCCTGCCGTCAACCGTGACCCAGTCGCGCCATCGCGACTGCGCCCGCACGAATTCGCCGTCGCTCGCCTTGGTGTCGTACCCGCTGTCCTGCCATTTGCCGTCGACCAGCAATCCCATGTGATGTCCTTTCCTCTTCGTAGGGATGTAGGCACAAACCGACGATGCGGAAATCGCCAGGCGTTGAACAGTTCGTCAATCGCCCGGTGCGGCAGACGAATGACGGCAAACGAAGGCGGCAAACGAATGGCGGCAGCAAACGGCCGATTGCAGTGGCTGAAGATTGGTGCTAGCGGAAAATCCGCATGCTTGACTTTGCCTTGATCCGGTTCGACCGACGACGAAAGGGCGCCCGCGCTTGATGAAGCGCTGACTGGCGAACGCTGCCGTTTGCAGCAAACCTTTCCCCGTCTACCCGGAACGCAAAGACCATGAGCCTTGCCGACGTGAAATACCTGCCGGAAACTCCGGCGCATGACCCCGAAATCGAAACCATCAACGACGAAGCCTTCGGGCCGGGCCGTTTCGTGCTGGGCGCCTACAAGATCCGTGAGGGCGGCCCGCATGAACGCGCTCTGTCCTTCGTGGCCGTCGATGGCGATATCGTCGTCGCCTCTGTGCGCATGACGCGCATCGCGGCCGGCGCCGGCCGCGCGCTGATGCTCGGACCGCTTGCCGTGCGGCCGGCCTACAAGAATCTCGGCATTGGCCGCCGGCTGGTGGCGATCGCGCTGGAGGCCGCCGCCAAGGCCGGTATGCCGGCGGTGATGCTTGTCGGCGACGAGCCCTATTACGGCCCGCTCGGCTTCAAGAGAATCCCGCGTGGGCAAATCTCCATGCCGCGCCCGGTCGATCCTGACCGGCTGTTGTCGCATGAGATCGTGCCGGGCGCGATGGCACGGCTGGTGGGGGAGGTTTGCCACGCCGATCAGGCAAGGATTGCCGCGCAAATCGCCGCGATGGCGTGACCATCCGGATGCTGTTGCGCCATACTGTCAGGCTTCGTAGCATGTTGCCGATGGTGCATGTCGCCCAAAAGTGCGCAGCGGTTTTGGGTAACGAGATGCAATAAAAACAGAGATTTAAAGCGCTTCGATTGAGTCCGTTCAGTTCGACGCGCTTTAGATGGAGGACGCCGACATGAACCCGAACGGCCAGATTGCGATCGTCACCGGTGGCGGCTCCGGCCTCGGAGAAGCGACGGCACGTGCACTGGCCGCAAAGGGCGCCGGCGTTGCCATCCTCGACCTCGGCATCGAGCGTGCGGCGAAGATCGCGGCCGATATCGGCGGCATCGCCATCCAATGCGACGTAAGCAGCGCCGACGGCGGTGCTGCTTCAGTGGCAGAAGTGGTAAAAAAGTTCGGTGAACCCCGTATCCTGGTCAATTGCGCCGGCATCGCCATCGGCATGAAGACGATCGGCAAGGACGGTCCGCACCCGCTCGACCAATACCGCAAGGTGATCGAGGTCAATTTGATCGGCACCTTCAACATGATCCGCCTCGTCGCCGACCGGGCCGCGAAGCTTGAGCCGCTGGAGGGCGGCGAGCGCGGCGTCATCGTCAACACGGCATCGGTCGCCGCCTATGACGGTCAGATCGGCCAGGCGGCCTATTCAGCCTCCAAAGGCGGCGTCGTCGGCATGACGCTGCCGGTGGCGCGCGATCTTGCCCGGTCGGGCATTCGCGTCTGCACCATCGCGCCCGGCATCTTCAAGACGCCGATGATGGCCGGCATGCCGCAAGAGGTGCAGGATACGCTCGGCGCCGCGGTGCCCTTCCCGTCCCGTCTCGGCGAGCCTTCCGAATATGCAGCCCTTGTGCTGCATATCATCGAAAACCAGATGCTCAACGGCGAGACCATCCGCCTCGATGGCGCCATCCGCATGGCGCCGAAGTAGCCGACCATGAGTGCCGAAGTCGCCCTTCAGGCGAAGACTGGCCCGCTCGCCGGCCTGACGGTGATCGAGATGGCCGGGCTTGGACCGGTGCCGCTGGCCGGCCTGATGCTGTCGGAGATGGGCGCCGAGGTGCTGCGCATCGAGCGGGCTGGATCGAGCCAGCCGTTTCTGGCGCTACCGGACGAATACGACATCGACTGTCACGGCCGCTCCATCCTGCGGATTGACCTGAAGCGCTGGGAAGGCGCCGAACTGGTGCTGCGCCTTGCCGAAAAGGCCGACATGCTGGTCGAAGGGTTTCGTCCCGATGTCATGGAGCGGCTTGGTCTCGGGCCGGGTGCGGTTCTGGCGCGCAATCCGGCCCTGATCTACGGCCGCGTGACGGGTTTCGGTCAGGACGGTCCGCTATCGGGACGTGCCGGCCACGACATCACCTACCTCGCCTACTCGGGTGTGCTGCATGCCATCGGCCAGCAAGGCGGCCGGCCGGTCCCACCGCTCAATCTTGTCGCCGACTACGGCGGCGGCGCCATGATGCTGGTCGCCGGCGCACTGGCCGCCCTGTTTGAGCGCTCGCGCTCCGGCAAGGGTCAGGTGATCGACGCCGCGATGACCGAGGGCGCTTCAATGCTGGCGACACCTGTGCACGCCCTGATGGCGGCGGGCCTGTGGAGTGACACGCGTGGCACGAACCTGCTCGATTCCGGCGCGCCCTTTTACGACATCTATGAGACCGCGGACGCACGGCACGTCGCCGTCGGCTGCCTTGAGCCCCGGTTCTTCGCCGAATTCGCAAGACTGCTGCCGCTCGACCAGATTTTTGTACGCGGCCAATACGACAGGTATTTGTGGCCGCAGATGCGGGCCGCCATTGTCGATCGGGTCGGGCAAAAGTCACGGGACGACTGGGACCGTCTCTTTGCTGCGACCGATGCTTGCGTCGCACCGGTCTTGTCGCTGCGGGAAGCCAGGGATCATCCGCACAATCGCGCTCGCAACGCCTTCTTGAAGTCGGGTGCGCTTGAGCGCCCCGCCCCAGCGCCGCGCTTTTCGCGCTCCCGGCCGACGCTTGCCGCCATGCCGGCCGATCACGATTGTCAGGCGGCGACGGTGCTGGCACGCTTCGGTCTTTCGGAAAGCGAGACTGAGGCCCTTTTCAAATCTGGGGCCCTTGTCAAATCCCGTGTGATAGGTTGATAACTGGAGAGCAAAGATCAGCTTAGGACGGTGTGGATTTGAACGATCGGAAGAAGGACGTGATCCGCGAGACCGACGCCGAAGCGATCAGGCTGGCGAAGACGCTGATCCGCAGTGCCCGTTTCGGCGCGCTGGCGGTGATCGAGCCCGGCACCGGTTCGCCGCTGGCCAGCAGGGTTGGTGTCGCCACCGATATCGACGGCACGCCGCTGATCCTTGTATCGATGTTGTCCGCCCATACCGGCGCGATCCTTGCCGACCCGCGCTGTTCGCTGCTTGTCGGCGAGCCCGGCAGGGGCGACCCGCTGGCGCACCCACGGTTGACGCTCGTCAGTCGGGCGGCACGGCTTGAGCGTGGATCCGACGAGCACGCCGGCGCCGAACGGCGCTATCTCAACCGCAACCCCAAGGCGAAGCTCTATGCCGGCCTTGGCGACTTCTCGATCTTCCGCCTGGAGCTGGAGCGCGCCAGTCTCAACGGCGGCTTTGGCAAGGCCTACCTGCTCGAACGCGCCGATCTGGTCACGACCGCGCCGATCGTCGAAGAGCTTGCCGCTGGCGAACAATCCGCCCTCGACCATATGAATGCCGACCATAGCGACGCAATTGCCGTCTACGCGCGCCACTTCGCCAAGGCGGCGGGCGACGGCTGGGTCGTCACCGGCTTTGACGCCGACGGCATGGACCTGGCATTGGGCGACGATATCTGCCGGGTGTTCTTTCCCGAGCCATTGAGGACGGCGCGCGAGCTCAGGCATGTTCTGGTCGACATGGCAAAAACCGGCCGAGTGGCGGATTAAACACAGTCCGACAGTTAATCGCGCCGGGTCGAAAGCAAGTCTTGAGGTTTGAGCTAGATGTTCTACGCTTTCCCGGTAGCGTTGAATCGCCAGCGCAAATTCGCAAGTGAGCCTATGGAATCAGACGCTATTGCCCCCATAGCGCCGGAGGAGCAGGAAGGTATGGGGGATCGATGGTCTCGAAAAAGCTAATCGCCAATGCCGAATCAGCGGCCTCGTTTCTGACGCTGATGGGCAACGAGAAACGACTGTTGATCATGATCCACCTGGCCGAAGGTGAAATGTCGGTCGGCGCTATCGCCGAAAAGGTTCTGCTCAGCCAATCCGCCCTGTCACAGCATCTGGCCAAACTGCGGGCGCTCGATCTCGTCGAGACCCGGCGCGACCGGCAGATGATCTACTATTCCTGCAAATCCGATGCCGTGCGCGAACTTCTCAACACGCTGGACGGGGTTTTCGGCGAGGGTGAGCTATCGCAGATGGCATACCGCTCGCGTCGCTCCGGGACTTGACCGGCCAATGCATGTCGCCCAAAGCCGGCACATGCATAAGATAAGAACTGGTCCGAGCGCCCCTTGCCTCGCTGACGACTCCTAATGCATGTCGCGCAAAAGCATGCCCGTGCAGCGGTTTTGCGATAGCGACATGCATAAAACAACAACCTAAAGCGCGTCGCGAGAGGTCGGTTGAGGTCGGTCGAACGCGACGCGCTTTTGAGCGACTTGCGTCCACTTGGACGCAGAAGGTACGCTCTGACACTTTGGATCCACGCGTCGTGCTGTCGCAAAACCCACCACGATCGGGCCGATGCGGGTCAGTTGAGGCAAGCATGCGCAGCATTCGTATCGACGACCCGCAAGACCCGCGCGTCGCCGCCTATCTCGACATTCGCGAGCGCGATCTTGCCGGCCGGCAGGGTCGTTTCGTTGCCGAAGGCAAGGTGGTGCTCGAAATGTTGCTCGCGGCCAAACGCTTTGCCGCCGAATCGGTGCTGGTGCTCGAAAACCGGCTGGCAGGCCTCGACGCAACCCTGCGCAAGGCGCCCGCGGACCTTCCGGTCTACGTGGCGGCCAGCGAGGTTATGGACAGGATTGCCGGCTTTCACATGCATCGCGGCATATTGGCGATCGGCCGCAAGGGCGAGGCGCAGCCTGCAGAGGCCTTGCTGGATGCCCTGCCCGCCCGCGCGTTGATCGTCGCGCTGGTCGGCATCGCCAACCATGACAATATGGGCTCGATCTTTCGCAACGCCGCCGCCTTCGGCGCCGATGCCGTGTTTCTGGACGCGGCCTGCTGCGATCCCCTGTACCGCAAGGCGATCCGCGTTTCGGTCGGCGCCGCGCTGAAAGTTCCTTTTGCCTCCTTCGCTGAGACCGTCGGCTTTACCGCGGCGCTCGATCGGCTGGGCTTCGGCCAATTCGCATTGTCGCCGCGCGGACAAACCGACATCCGCGATGCGAAAAGGACCGAACGGCTGGCACTCTATCTCGGCACTGAAGGCGAAGGCCTGCCCGAGATGCTGCTCGCCCGCCTGCGGACGGTGCGGATCAATATGACAGAAGGCTTCGACAGCCTGAATGTCGCCGCCGCGTCAGCCATCGCCTTGCATCATTTCTCGGCAAGCAGGACCTGAGCCGCAGAAGTCAGCATCACTGCCTGGGCTCAATGCGCCGATTCGGCCTGCTGCAGCGCCCGCACGCGATCGGCAAGGCTGCGTTCACCGCTTCCCGGTGGGTTGGGTGCCGCAAGAACCTTTGCGATCGGCGATTCCGGCCCGTCGAGCTTCGCCGTCAGGGCTACGACCTGCGCCGCCAGGTCGCTCATCTGCTCGCGCAACGCAGCGCTGGCGCCTTCGGATCTGGATGCCGCGTCGGCGGCAAGATCCGTTTTCAGCCTCTTGTTCTCGCTGGCCAGTGCCGTCAATCTCGCCTCCAACTGCTCCCGGTCGCTGTCGAGCTTGGCGATAGCTTTTTCCATATCGCCCTTGACGGCCACATCGGCCTGACCGCCTTGCGCTCCGACGAGACGCACCGCTGCCGACGCATTTTCCACGCTTTCGCTTTTCAGCTTTTCGCGAAGCCGCGCGATTTCCTTTTCGCGGCGTGCAAGCTTGTCCTCGCGATCGGCAAGCGTGGCGAGCAGGCGCTCGATCTTCTTGTCCAGTTCACCGGTCCTTTTCTTCTCGGCTTTCAACGCGTCTCGCGCGGCCTTGCTCTCGGCCGCGATCTCCTGTTGGCGCCTGTCCGCCTCCTTGCGCTGGCCGCGCAGCACTGAAATATCATCGGCCAGCTTTTGCAATTCGGATTCGCGCGCCACAAGTTCGATCTGACGGCTGCTGGAAGAAAAGCTGGCGTCGTCATACATGTGCTCCAGTTTTTTCAGCTCGAGCACACGCTTTTCCAGGGCATGCTCGGTTTGAGCAAGCCGATCCGACAAAAGCTGCAACTCGTCTTTGCGCTGCCGAAGGTCTTCGCCCTTGGCCTCGAGCGCGGAAAGGGTCTGTTCCTTGTCCTTCCGCTCGAGCGCCAGTTCCTTCAGTGCTTCGCGGCCACGGCCGATCTCGACAAGCTGTTCGGCCGATTTCTCGCGCAACGCCTTGACGCTCATCTCAAGCCGACGTGTCGCCATAGCGAACTCGGCGCGGATGCGATCCTTCTCCGCCTGGATCTCGGCCAGCGTCAGCGGCATCGAGCCCTCGATGCGTTTACGCGTCAGCATCACGGCCCGCCGCCAGATGGCCGGGGCAATCATCAGCGCCAGAAAGCCGGCGCAGAGAAAGCCGAGGACAAAGAACAGGACCGACTGAACCAAGGTGACTATCCGTTATGAACGGCAAACAACCGTAAGGGACTGTGCCACGTTCGCATGACGGAATTCCAGTGCCGCGGCAAGGGTCTGCCGCAGCATTGTTCAGACCGTCGATCCTGGAAACAATCGCGGTGACGAGGCAACCGCTTGCTCAGAATGGATTCCAGGTGGCGCGCTGGGTAAGCTTGAGGTAGCCGAGATTGACGCCAAGCCGGGCGCCGACGCCGGTACGGATCGGGACCAGCAGCACATTGTTGTTCTTCATCACGTTGAAGCCGACGCCAGCCACAAGGTAGGCGGAGCCGGCAAGGCCGCCGAAACGATTGTAGAGGCTGTTCACATCGTCGAGATTATAGACCAGCATCATCACCCGCGAGCCCTCGCCGCCAAAATCCCAGCCGAGCGACGGGCCCTGCCAGAACACTTTGTGATCGCCGGCATTCTTCGTGTAGAGTGTGCCTTCACCATAGGTCAGGCCACCGATCAGGGCGCCCGAGCCCTCCTCCCCAAGCAAATAGCCATTGGGCAGGCCATAGGAGGAGAAAATCTTCTCCACGACGGTGGCGAGCCCGCCCGACGTCGCACCGAAGAATTTATGACCGGAATCGACGATCTCCTGAGCGGTGTATTCCTGGGCCCGCGAAGGCGAGGTTGAAAAGACGACAAGGCCCATGAGAGCGATTGCCATTGAGAAGACACGGAGAAAACTCCGGTCTGTGAAGACACGGAAAAAACTCCGGTCGTAGTATCGGGAAAACATGCTTCCAATCTCCGTCAGGGAGCACTTTCGCCGACGCCTCGCATCCGTGCGGCTCTTTGGTGGCCGTTAAGGATGACTGTTAAGGACAAACTATGCCGTAATCCTTTTTCAACCATTAAGCTTTCACATGAAGATGGCGGTTCGTAGGCTGGTTTCGCGCTGATTTCGCGTCGGCCCGCAGTATCCGCACCCTGCGTGAACACACCATTTTCGATAGCGACAATTCCGGATTTGTTGCTGCGCGCTCAGGCGCTGTGTATTCAGTAGGCCTTGGGAGAGCGAGCGTGATTCGTGTGGACAGGCGTGATCGTTGATCGCCCGGCCATTTCCAGTGAATTTTTGCAGGGACTTTCGTCGATGGCCGAGCTTTTCACCCTTTCCGCACCCGATCTCGCCGCGCTTTTGTGCAGCCGGGTCTGCCACGACATCATTTCGCCGGTCGGCGCCATAAACAACGGGCTTGAGCTGCTCGACGAAGGCGGCGCCGACGAAGACGCCATGAAATTGATTCGCCAGAGCGCCAGAAACGCTTCGGCCCGCCTGCAATTCGCCCGCATCGCCTTCGGCGCAGCCGGTTCTGCCGGCATGATGATCGACACCGGCGATGCCGAGGCCGTTGCCATCGCCTTCTTGAAGAACGAGAAGCCGGAACTGATCTGGAATGGACCCCGTGCGCTGCTGCCCAAGAACAAGGTAAAGCTGCTGCTCAACCTTATTCTCGTCGCCCACGCTGCCATTCCGCGTGGCGGCAAGCTTACGGTCACGCTTGAAAACCTCGACACGGAACCACGCTTTGCGCTCGCCGCGAGCGGTCCGATGCTGCGCGTGCCGCCCAAATTCCTGGAGCTCCATTCCGGCAACAAGCCTGAAGAACCGATCGACGCGCATTCGGTGCAGCCCTACTACACACTGCTTCTGGCGCGCGAGGCGAACATGACAATATCGATCCACGCGACCGCAGAAGAAATCGTTCTCTCGGCTGCTTGAAGTTACTAAGAAATGATTGAAAAGAACAGATAAGAGTTTTTAGACTACCCCATCACGGTGGAATGAAATGAGCCATCCAGGCTAGTTCGGCCGAACCATCGGTCAAGAAGTTTCCGTAAAAGCTGTTCTTGCAAAAATTTTACCTATCGGCTTTTCAGCTTCTTTACCGGATTGATCCTACGGTGCCTTCCAGACCGCGACGCTGCCGGATTGCCGCATGGCAAAGAGGGCCCGGAAATGAAACGCTGCATGTTCATCGACGATTCGAGCGTCATCAGGAGGGTTGCAAAGCGCATCCTGGGTGGTTCCGACATGCTGGTCATCGAAGCTGCCAGCGGGCTTGATGCGGTTGAGATGTGCACTGCCGACATGCCGGATATCATCATTGTCGACGGCGCCTTGCCGGACATGCAGGCCGAGGACGTCATTCGCCGCGTACGCGCCATGGAAAGTCCGATGCAACCTCAGATCCTGATTTTGCTGGTTGAGGTCGACGTCGCTTCGATCATGCGGGCAAAGCGCGCCGGCGCCCAAGGCTATCTGCTGAAGCCGTTCACTCGGCCGCAACTTCTCGAGCGCTTCCGCACCTTGAGATTTGCCGGCTGATTCGCCACCGCTGGCGCATGGCCGCGGAAATCGGCTCTCCAATATCTGCGACATAAAAACGCAAAAATCCGGCCGAAGCCGGATTTTTGTCGGAAAAATCGATCGGATCGGCGTCGTCAGCTCAGGCGCTGACGCGGATGTCTTCCGGCTCGCGCAGCACATAGCCGCGACCCCAAACCGTCTCGATGTAGTTCTGGCCGCCGGAAGCAGCGTCGAGCTTCTTGCGCAGCTTGCAGATGAAGACGTCGATGATCTTCAGTTCCGGTTCGTCCATGCCGCCGTAAAGGTGGTTGAGGAACATTTCCTTCGTGAGCGTGGTGCCCTTGCGCAGCGAGAGCAGCTCCAGCATCTGGTATTCCTTGCCGGTCAGATGCACGCGCTGGCCACCGACCTCAACGGTCTTGGCATCAAGGTTGACCACCAGGTCCCCGGTGGTGATGACCGACTGGGCATGGCCCTTGGAACGCCGCACGATGGCGTGGATGCGGGCGACCAGTTCGTCCTTGTGGAACGGCTTGGTCATATAGTCGTCTGCGCCGAAGCCGAGGCCACGTACCTTGTCCTCGATGCCGGCCATGCCGGAGAGGATAAGGATCGGCGTCTTCACTTTGGAGAGGCGAAGTGTTCTCAAGACCTCGTATCCCGACATATCGGGGAGATTGAGATCGAGAAGGATGATGTCGTAGTCGTAGAGCTTACCTAGATCGACCCCTTCTTCGCCAAGATCGGTCGTATATACATTGAAACTTTCCGATTTCAGCATCAGCTCGATGCTCTGTGCGGTCGCACTGTCATCTTCTATCAGCAGAACACGCATTTCATTCCCCTTTTCTGCTGCCGGACCATTTCACGACCCGTCCAGGACCGGAGCAGTGATTGCCTGAGCAGAGGCTGCCATCGAATGGTTAACAAAACCTAATTCCGTGCCGTTGACGGTAACAGATTTTTTAACCCCTTTCTACACCTTGTTGAATCTAATAGCGAATCTCAGAACAAAACCGCTAATGCAAAACATTAATAAGCCAGACTAAGTGACTCCAGGGACTCGATAGCCGTGCTTCCGCATCGGGGCCGGAATTTTTACCCGGCCTTAAGTCCTGAGCCGTATGATTAACAATGCCCGTAAACGAATGGTTACCGCCGGCAAAAAACTTTAGGAATTTGTTTCCCATAGTTCTGGTAAAGTCGGTGGAAGCGGGTCGAAGCCTGAGTTTGCCAGGCGGATTAGACGATATGTGCAGGTGTGCATTTCCAGGAGTACCGAATCATGAAGTCACGTGAAAACCTCGTTCGGCTGAAGCAGTTTCAGGTGAACGAGAAGCGGCGGCAGTTGCTGCAACTCGACATGATGATCGCCGAATTCGAACGCATGGCTGTCGAACTCGAACTCCAGATCACTGCCGAAGAAAAGAAAGCCGGCATCACCGACATCAACCATTTTGCCTATCCGACCTTCGCCAAGGCAGCACGCTTGCGCCGCGACAATCTCAGAAATTCGCAAAGCGACCTCGCCCAGCAGCGTAGCGTTGCCGAATCACTGCTCGGCGAAGCCGAAGCGGAGCTTTCCAAAGCAGAAATGCTCGAATCGCGCGACACCAAGATCCGCGACGCCGAGACCGGCGGCCGCAGCGCCATGATCGGCTGAAAACAAGGCTTTAAGGCCGGTCAGCACCCAGCGATCAGGGCGTTGCCCATCTGGAACGTCGCCGCTCATTGGTCGAGCAACTGCCAGTTTCAGGCCTACGCTGCAAAAATCTCTTTCACGTTCCGCGATCGCCCGCATCTGGGCATCCTGATGTCGGGCGCAGGCGATTCCGGCCAGAACCCATCTGACTGAGCAGCCCACCGGTTCTGGCAGAGTTCGGCTCGGGGCCGACCGCGCAGGCTTGTGGAACGCGGCAAGGTCGACGCGAAAAATGCTTGCTTCCAAGAAGCAGGCGCCGCTCATGCCTTTTGTCAGCCCGATCGGCAGGTGGTGCTGACCGTCTGAAGCAGAGAGAACCGTTGCGGCAATGCAAAAAGGGCGCGGATTGCCGCGCCTTTTGAAATCCTTGAACCAGCCCTAATGCCGATATTGCTGGATGCGCGTCGTGCGCAGGCCGGCAAGGCCATATTCATCGATCGACGCCTGCCAAGACAGGAATTCCTCCGTGGTCAGCTTGTAGCGCTGGCATGCCTCCTCGAGGCTCAAAAGCCCGCCGCGCACCGCCGCTACCACTTCGGCCTTGCGCCGGATAACCCAGCGACGTGTGTTCGTCGGCGGCAGATCGGCAATCGTAAGGGGGCTGCCGTCAGGCCCGATAACATATTTGACGCGCGGTCTAACAAGATCGGTCATCGTACTCTCTACTAAAAACTCAAAGACCCAATCCCCACCACATTACCGCCACAGCTTTAAAATTTGCCTAAGCGATCCCTAATAGCTAGGTAAGGATCATGAACGCCGCGTTAGTCTTTTCGTCGGCATTTGAGGCATCTGCCCAGCAAGCGCCCGAATCCGTTCAAAAAAATCGGCCGGTTCGCGAAGCTGGCGCACCCGGAAAGCTTGACCTATATTCCGGCCATTGGCATTCAGGCGCCGTCATCCAGGCGCCGTGCAGAACGAAAGAACCATGAACAGCCTCGACCTTCCCGGACGCCCCGAAGAGACCCGCATCGTTGTCGCCATGTCGGGCGGCGTCGATTCGTCCGTCGTCGCCGGTCTTTTGAAGCATGAAGGCTATGATGTCGTCGGCGTCACGCTGCAGCTCTACGACCATGGCGCGGCAACGCACCGGGCCGGCTCCTGCTGTGCCGGCCAGGACATCGACGATGCTCGCCGCGTCTCCGAGACGCTCGGCATTCCGCATTATGTGCTCAATTACGAGGAGCGCTTCCGCAAGGCGGTAATCGACCCCTTCGCCGAGAGCTATGTGGCCGGCGAAACGCCGATCCCTTGCGTTTCCTGCAACCAGACGGTGAAATTCGCCGACCTCCTGGCGACCGCCAAGGAACTCGGCGCCGAGGCGCTGGCCACCGGCCATTACATCCGCTCCGGCGCCAACGGCGCCCATCGCGCGCTATACCGGCCGGTCGACGCGGACCGCGACCAGAGCTATTTCCTGTTCGCCACCACACAGGCGCAGATCGACTACCTGCGCTTTCCGCTTGGCGGCCTGTCGAAGCCGCAGGTTCGCGCCATCGCCGAGGAAATGGGGCTGACGGTCGCTGCCAAGCAGGACAGCCAGGACATCTGCTTCGTGCCGCAGGGCAAGTACTCCGATATCATCGCCAAGCTGAAGCCGACTGCTGCCAATCCGGGCGACATCGTCCATATCGACGGCCGCGTGCTCGGCCGCCATGAAGGCATTTTGCGCTACACGATCGGTCAGCGCCGCGGCATCGGCATTGCCTCGGGCGAGCCGCTCTACGTCGTCCATCTCGACGCCGACCGGGCCCGCGTCGTCGTTGGCCCGCGCGAGGCGCTTGAAACGCACAAGATCTATTTGCGCGACATGAACTGGCTGGGCGACGCTGCGCTGTCAGATATCCCGGCCGCCGGGCTGGAGCTTTTCGCCAAGGTCCGCTCGACACGCCCGCCACGCCCGGCCGTGCTGCATCACAACGCCGGGATCACTTCGGTGGAACTGGTCGACGGCGAGTCCGGTATCGCGCCCGGCCAGGCCTGCGTGCTCTATTCCGACGACGGCAACGAGGCCCGCGTTTTCGGCGGCGGCTTCATCGAGCGTTCCGAACGCGGCGCCGAGGCCGAGGCGATGCTGACGCGGCTGGCGGCCCGGCCGGCGCAGATTCCCGCCGAATAGACGATAATCCCGATCTATCGGGATCGATCAGGCTCTGATACAGCCGCACTTTCTCTCAGGAAGACGATCCGGTGTGGGCAACGGTGCCAGCGGTCAGGATACGCAGCACCCTGATGGCTTCCTCGCCGCTGGTACGCGGTTCTGCCCGCGTCTCGATGCACTGGATGAAATGCTCGAGCTCTCGCGTCAGCGGCATGCCCTCGCCCACTGCAACATAGGACGGCTCGTTGGTGGTGAAGGCCCATTGGCCGCTGTCTTGCCAGACCGCGTGGCGGTAGACGGCGAGCTTGCGCTCCCACGGCTCGACATCGTCGAACACCGCCATCGCCTTGGTGCCGACCACGGTCAGCCGCCGTTCGCGGTAGGGATTGAGCCGCGACGCGAACAGGTGGCTGCGCAGACCGTTGGGAAAGCGCATGTGCAGATGCGCGAAATCGCTGAGATTGTCGAGGAGCGCAGCCCCTTCGCCACGCACCTCGATCGGCTCCGTGCCGGTGATGGCCAGGATCATCGACAGATCGTGCGGCGCCAGATCCCATAGCGCATCGTTCTCGGTGTGGAATTTGCCGAGCCCGAGCCGGTGCGAATGGATATAGCGGACCTCGCCGAGTTCGCCATTGTCGATCAGCGCCTTCAACGTCTCGAAGGCGGGATGAAAGCGCAGCACATGACCGACCATGAAGACGCGGCCATTGTCGACCGCCGCCTTCACCGAACGCTCGGCATCGGCCACCGTCAGCGCGATCGGCTTCTCCACCAGCACGTCCTTGCCGCCCTGGACGGCGCGCACCGCCATATCGGCGTGGAACTGCGGCGGCAGCGCCATCACGATGGCGTCGATGTCGCTGCGCACAAACAGCCCCTCCGGCTCGATCGCCAGGCAATCCTGCTCACTGGCGAAACCTTCGGCGCGGGCAGGGTTGACGTCCGAGACCGCGTGCAGCGCGCCGAGCGCCTTGAGGGTGCGGATGTGGTTGCTGCCCCAGTATCCGCAACCGAGGACTGCAATGCGCGGTTTCATCATTCCAACTCTAGAATTTCGTGGCCGAGACATAGCGGCGCGCCCCGCCGAACTCAACCCGGCATTTCTGTGCCCGATTATCTGCCCGGCAAAGCTTTTCGGCCATCAGAGCGACGTGCGTGCGCCTGGACACACAAAGTACGTCTCAAGACCGTGAAGCTTGGCGACGCGACAGGATGCGATAGCGTGTGGCGCCAGACCGGCTGCATCGACACCGGCTGCATCGATGCTTGACAGGCTTGGCGTCCCAACCTTATATCCGCCCGACCTTGGCGAACGCTTCGACATGCCCTCTGATTTGAGGCGGATTTCGGGCCTTTCGCCGCCCTGGCGGGGTAGCTCAGTTGGTTAGAGCACGGGAATCATAATCCTGGGGTCGGGGGTTCAAGTCCCTCTCCCGCTACCACTTAATTCTTCCACAATGTTCTCTGCATGGACTTCGCGGCCCCGAAACCCCGCAGAACAGCAGGCCCTTCGGCCAAAAGCTGTGGAGTCGCTGTAGTGGTGAAAGCGACTCATTTGCTCTCTGTCGGCCGATATTCTCCAAAGCTGGGGAGTGCGCCTTTTTACTCCCTAGCTTTCCCCCATTGAAATCACAGGGTTTTCCGGCTCGAAAGCTGGGGGTCGTTTGGTGCAATGCCGCTATGCGGAGAACACACAAAGCAAACCAACTGGTGACCAATTGGTCACCCTGCCCGGCGATGTCTGGCTTTTGGGCAAGCACCGGCTTATCTGCGGCGACAGCACCAATGCTGAGGATGTCGAGCGGGTGCTTACCGGCGTCAAGCCGCACCTGTGCGTTTGCGATCCTCCATATGGCGTCAGCTACGATCCCTCATGGCGAGAGCGGTTCGGCGATGGAGAAGGTCTCGCCAGAGGCAAGGTGCTCAATGACGACCGCGCCGACTGGCGGGAAGCATGGGCGCTGTTTCCGGGAGATGTGATGTATGTCTGGCATGGCGCCCTTCATGCCGCCACGGTCGCTTCAAGCCTTGGGGCCAGCGGCTTTGCCGTCCGCGCCCAGATCATCTGGGACAAGACCCGGCTGGTCATCGGCCGCGGCGACTACCACTGGCAGCATGAGCCGGCCTGGTATGCGGTCAGGAAGGGCAGGAAGGGCCACTGGGCGGGTGATCGCAAGCAGACCACCGTCTGGGCCATTCCGCATCGAAAGTCCGACACGGGCCACGGCACGCAAAAGCCCGTCGAATGCATGCGGCGACCCATCGAGAACAATTCCTCGCCAGGCCAGGCTGTTTACGAGCCCTTCTGCGGCCCTGGCACCACCATCATCGCTGCCGAGATGACTGGCCGCTGCTGTCATGCCATCGAACTGAACGCAGCCTATGTCGACGTCGCGGTGCTGCGCTGGCAGGCGTTTACAGGCAGCATGGCAATCCTGGAGGGCGACGGCCAGAGCTTTGCCGAGGTAAAGCTCGAGCGGATCAGGACCAGGCCATGACCACCAAGACAGCAATCCTGCAGGCCATACGCCACAAATGTCTGGACTGCTGCGTCTATCAACCCGCCGAGGTTCGGGAGTGTCCCGTCAGCACGTGCGGTTTGTGGCTGTTCAGGTTCGGGATGGACCCCGACCCCAGCCGCACCCGCGGCTTCGCCAAATCCCCTGTGTACACGGACCCTTCGGGGCAAGACATGCCTATCTCGAAGGCGAGGCAGCACATCGGAAACGGAGAGAGCTGAGATGGCCCGCCCCAGCCATCAGCCCGATGCTTTTCATCGCCGCCAGGTAGAGGCGCTGGCAGGCTATGGTGTTCCGGAGGCCGAGATTGCCGGCATGGTCGGTGTCGATCCAAAGACGCTGCGCAAGCACTATAAACACGAACTGGCCTTTGGCCACACCAAGGCCAATGCCAAGGTGGCGGAGAACCTCTTCCGCAAGGCAACGGGCGAAGGTCGTGAAGCGGTCATCGCCGCGATCTTCTGGCTCAAGGCACGCGGCCGCTGGAAGGAGACCTCGGTCAACGAGCACTCCGGCCTGGACGGCAAGCCGATCGAGCAGGTGCATGAGATCCGCCGCATCATCCTTCGCGCTCCGGATCCTGCAGGCTTGGGCAAGACTCCTGCCGGCACGCCTCCAGCCAACAATTCCGTCACCCTCTGGGACGCGGACCGGGCCAAATGAGCCCCGATATCGAAGCTCCTCTGGAAAACCGGCCACTGAACTCCCGGGTGGAGGCGCTGGCCGGCTTCGGGCTTAGCACGGCCGACATCGCCTGCGTGCTCGCCACAGACGAGCAGGACCTCAAGGCGACCTACGCCCATGAACTCGAGAGCGGCGCCATCAAGGCCAACGCACGGGTTGCTGAAAGCCTTTACCGCAGAGCGACCGGTGAAGGTCGGGAGGCCGTCACCGCAGCAATTTTCTGGCTGAAGACCAGGGCGCGCTGGAAGGAGACCTCCATCCATGAGCTAGAAGGAAAACTGGACACATCAGTGACCTTCGTTACCACCTATGAAGACAGCAAGCTTCTGTAGGGCGGCATTGCCGACAGTAGCGATCTGTCATTCCGACTGTCGTTTTGATTTCGAGTTCGACCCAAGCCCGAAATCAAAATCAACCGAAATCACGACACTAGCGCTGGTCCAGCTTCTCCGCAGTCTCCCGCTGCTTCGATTCGATCTCGTCCAGCACTGCTTCTGGCGCGATGTCCCTCTTAATCTCGCCAACTTCTATATCGCTTACGGCTGGTTTTGCATTCAACCGATCCGCTATCGAATCGACAAGCCCAATAAGCTTTGTGAGTTCGTGCTCCGTCAGCAGGCTCACCTGAAGGTCCAGATCCGCCCGCTTGTCTGCGGCAGCTGACATCCGGTTTTGGCTGATCAGTACAAAGGTCGAGAGGAATATGGCCTCGACGGAAGCTACCATAGCCAATATCACGAATGTCGGATCAAATGGCGGAGTGATCGGTATCCAGCCCAAGTTCGAGACGATCCAGCCGCCATACACGGCCAAGTGAAGGTACACGAAACGCATACTGCCCGTAAAAGAGGTAATCGCCTCAGCGATTTTCTCTTCCAAAGTTGCCTCGCTTGCTTCCTTCGCCCGGCGCTCCTCAATCGCTTGGATATTGCGTTTCAGTGCTTGGCTGAGTTCATGCGGAGGTGGCGGAGGCAACGTTGGAGAATCCATGGAACACCCGTTGGATAGCTATCGGTCCTGCCACTCTGGGCAACGTACAAAATCACGGTTATTCGACTTTGTTCCCGACTAGAGCCGCTTCACCTCGCGGATCTTAGGGCGAACAGCCCCGCTCCGCAGATCAAAACTGCGCCGAGAACGGTGGTGATCTTCGGCACCTCGTCGAAAAACAGCAGCCCCCAAAGTGGAACCCAGACGATGGCCGTGTACTCGAAGACGGCAACGTTGCCTGCTGGGGCAAGGCGATAAGCCTGGGAAAGCAATGTCATTCCGGCAGATGCGATCACACCGCAGCCGGCCATCAGCAAAGTATCCTGGAGCGTAGGCCAGACCCATGGGCGCGTGAGGAAGGCAAGACTTGGATGATTGGCGTCTTCAAGGCCGCCCAACCTCACAAGCGCCGCCAGCGCCGGCGCGCCGGTGAGGAAGGCCAGGTTCTGATAGAAGGTGATAACCGCGGCGACCTCGCTGTCGCCAAGCTTCCTCGCCAAGACCTGGGCCGACGAGTACAGAGCAGCAGCCAGGAGGGTCAACGCAGCTGCCCATTCGAATATAGCAAGACCCGGTTGCAGCGTTATGATGACGCCGAGCAGACCAACAATGAGCGCGATCAGGGTTGCGGTGTGAGGCCGCTCTCCGAGGAAGAGAATCCCGAGACCTGCAATGATAAGCGGGGCGACGAAAAAGAGTGCGACAGCATCGGCCAGAGGAAGCGCTGCGATCGAGAGATAATAGAAGAGGTATGCTCCAAGCGAGATTACCGCTCGGATGGCTCGCAGCCCGGCTCGCTTTGAGAAAATAGACCGTATTCTGGCGGTCGCGCCGACCAGCACCAGCAGAATGGGCAATGCGACGATTGATCGAACAGTCATCGCTTGCGTAACGGGATAGGTGTCCGAGAGGCCCTTCAGGATCACGTCCTGCAGTGAGAAGACGAGAACGCCCAGGCAGAGAAAGCCAGTGGCTGCTAGGGACTTGTTCTGCATGGGTACGTCCTAGTGAAGGGGCGCAGCTAGCTTGGCTAGGGCCGAGCTCGATAGGGCCTGCACAGCCGCACCTGTAATCCACACTGACGTGAACGTTTGTCGCGAGATTGCGTTCTGGCCGCAGACTTAGGGCGTGCCCATACGGATTGGAAGTAGCTGCATCCGCGGCGGCTGCGCCTCTGTGGCGGGCGCGATAAGGAAGCAACGTGCTGACGAAGGATGGTTATCTGCACTGGATGCGAAAACTCGGCGTGCTCATGAAGTGCCTTCCAACAAGTCTGCGTCATATAGGCGGCGCTCCAGCTCAACCGCGTTGCTGCTGAAGGCTAATTCCTGAAAGAACTTGCTGAACCGTGTCTTGTGAGCACACTGCAAACGGTGGTTTGCAGTTTGAACACCCCGGAAACAGCAGCATGACGAGAGCAGTCGCCTACTATCAGGTCTCGACCCAGCGCCAAGGACGATCAGGTCTCGGCATTGAGGCCCAGCGTGCCGCGGTCGCCCGCTTTGCTGAAGCCGAGGGAATTGCCATCATCCAGGAGTTCACCGAGGTCGAAACCGGCAAGGGCTCGGACGCCCTGGATCGCCGTCCGCAACTTGCAGCCGCCCTCGCCCTTGCCAGGCAGCTCAAATGCCCGGTCGTCGTGGCCAAGCTCGACCGCCTGTCGCGCGATGTCGCCTTCATAGCCGGCCTGATGGTCCAGCGCGTTCCTTTTATAGTCGCCGAACTTGGCGCCGATGCCGATCCGTTCATGTTGCACCTTTACGCCGCTTTGGCCGAGAAGGAGCGGCGTATGATCTCGGAGCGCACCAAGGCCGCCCTCGCCTCTCGCAAGACCACTGGCATAAAACTCGGTAATCCGACCAACACAGCCGAAGCTGCGGCGAAAGGTCGGAAGATCTCGATCCGGGAGGCTGACAGATTTGCCCAGACCGTGCTGCCGATCATCGCCTCCATCCAGCAGTCGGGCATCACCAGCCTGCGTGGCCTGGCAATCGCTCTGAACAATCGAGGCGTTCGAACAGCCCGCAACGGCCAATGGCAGGTCTCGAATGTGCGAAACGTTCTCGCGCGGCAATCCCCTAGTCTTTTATAAGCGGGAAATAGCCACCTTGCCGATATCTCCGCAGGAGCTGGTGGGCTGCTTGACGGGTCAAAATATGCCCGCGCCTCAAGTGCCCGCCCGCAACCCATGCGCCATATGCGATGCAGTCATTTCGCGAAAAAATGAACGGCCTTCCTGCCTGCTCTATTGCGGGTGCACTTCGCCGTTGTTGGCCTGTGAAAGTGCCGCCACCGGCGTCCAGGCAGCCTTGTGTTCTCAAGCTACATTCTTCTCATATTGTGGAGCGCTCAGGGACCGGCGGCTCGCTGTTTCCGCTCGAAAGTTCTCATGGCCCGATGGATGTTCCGGAGAGCTTGGCTGGAATCGTGCCAGCCTTCGAATTCGATTTGTTTGTCGGTGCCGGACACCGACGCGAGGAAAAACTGCTCGATCTCGGATCGCAGACGATCCGGAACATTCTCGCCAAGGAGAGACTCGCTATGGGCGTCTTGCTTGTGCGGGCAAAATACAAAGCGATCGTTTCTCACGGTCTCGCCGTTCTCCGTTTGCATGACACAAAGGGCAGCCAGCAGATCGCACTTGATGACAACACCGGGAGCGCTGGTGGCCTCATGGATGACCAGGCCATCGAGGGCGTCGCCATCGTCGCCCAGTGTAGAAGGCAGAAAGCCCCAGTCGTACGGGTAGGCCAGGCCCGCTGGAAGCGGCCGCGTATATTCGAAAAGCTTCTTCTTGGGCTTGTAAGTCAACTTTGCTTCGGCGCCACGCGGTGTTTCCACGACCACCCTGATCCGACCCTTCGATGTAGTCGTAGGCAGTGTTAGATAATTCGCCACGTTTGGTCCTCGCCAGTCCATGCCAATGGCTCTAGGCTTCTCTAAGCAGCGGATGGCCGATTTGTTCCCAACGTGCTTACCCGGGTCTTCACGAAAACCGGTGCGGATTGGACGCGCAAATACACTTGGCTCATGCGAAGCCAGAGAGCTTGAGATCGAGAATGCGATCATCGGCGGCCAGGCTTCAGAAACACGCCGGTCCACCGCCCAAAGAGTTGAAGAAAGGGCCGGCGACGCAATGAGTACAGCCAGAGGTGGTGAAGCTGCGCATCAGGCACCTCTGCGGCGAGCATGGCCATATCCGACATCGTTCTGTGCCGATATGCGATGCAGTCATTTCGCGAAGAACGGCCTTCCTGCCTGCTCTGCTGACAGTTCCCCGTCTGCCATGCTACCATGCACGAGGATAATTCCTGTCGCACCGATAGAGTTCGTAAGCTGTGTGACGGAGTGATAGGTGAACGATGAAAAAGGAAAAGCCTTTCGTTCCCACCGAGTTTCACATAAGCACGGTCGCGGACGACAAGGGCCCTTTCGGCATTCTCGCTGTTCGCACTACAGGTGGCCGCTTGGAGATTGCGCTAGACAGCGAGGCAACGGTCGCGCTTCTCGACGCAGTAGCTCGACTTCAGGCGAAGATAAATGAGCGTCGCTAGCGTTTATCAGGGATTGGAAGGTCCACGCCACGCATCCAACGTAAGGGGATCTAGTTCACATTCGGCGCGGTCGGCGGGGTTGAACGGACGCCCTTTCCAGTCTCGGTAAGTCACTCTCTTGCGATCTCGTTGAGCCGCTCTCTCGTGAGAACATGTCGAGCAGTTGGCCTGATAGACACATAAGTTTCTCTCCGTTGTCCGATGGCACGCTGCCAGCCGGATGTCTCCGTAGGTCGACCGTTGGCTGGCGCGTGAGGCCGAGTTGCTGGCGGCCCACGCCGACAGCAAGGGACGTGACACCTATGCGTTCGACCCGATCTCCAGTCCCTATCTGGAGGTTGCCGACGATCTGCGCATTCGGACGCCCTATTCGAAGACCGCCCTTCGGGAACTACATGGCATTCCCTGGGCAAGTTGGGACGATGAACTGCGGGCGTGGCGCGTGCCGTTTCGGTCCTATGAGGAACTGCGGCGGCGGTGGCCGGCAATCGAAGAGGCTGCCCGACGTAACGAGCCCGAGGAAAGGAAGCGGCGCCGCGAGGCTGAGAGGGACTCGGAAGCTCAAAGAACCACGCGGTTGCGATATGCTGAACGCCGCCGCCACCGCTATCCGTTGCCAGCTGAAGACTTGCCTCCGATGGGGCGCCCCGTCGCAACAGAGCAGTACGGTGTTGTCGTCTTTACCGATGTGTCAGGTGAAGTCGTCGAACCGCCAGTATTGGCCGCCTTCAATCCACATGCGATGCGGGCAGACTTCGACTACGTGTGGGGAACGTGGCGCTCGGCGACGCTGACGGAACTCATCAAGACATGGCCCGCTCGTCATGAAGCTGGACCGATGGAGCATTCCCGAGGCTGGTGGCAACCAACGCTTGCCGAACTTAGAGTCGCTCGTCGAAATGCGCGTATCATCGAGCGTCGAAGGCGAAACCGCGATCTCGGTCGAGTGTCATAAAACTCGGAACAGCGACCCGATCGGCCCGCTCTCTCCGCCAGAGGCGCAGCCTTTCATCCGTTCGAATGGATGTTGTCATCGCCAGCGCTTCCGCTGCCTAAACATCCGATTCTTGCGACCTTAGCTGCGCGCGTATCCAACCCGCGGGGTAGGGGAACACATGGCCTGGCCCGAAGTTAGAGGTGCCAAAGGAGCGAGGGATGGCGACCACGGCTTCGCAGCATCGCCGTTTTCCGACGTCCGCAGGTATTCTGCTGGGGCTTGGCCTGGGCGGGTTCTTCGATGGAATCGTGCTGCACCAGTTGCTCCAGTGGCACCATATAGCGACCAGCGCCGGCTATCCCGCCGACAGTGTTGAGAACCTTCAGTTCAACACGCTTCTCGATGGCCTGTTCCACGCCGGCACATACATCTTCGTCGTGCTTGGTTTGGTCGTGCTCTGGCGCACCGCTCACAAATCTCATCTCTGGTGGTCGGGAACGATGTTGCTTGGGACGATGCTCATGGGCTTCGGGATATTCAACCTGGTCGAAGGGCTGATCAATCACCAGCTTCTCGGCATCCACCATGTCAACGAAACCGTCCCGCAGGACCAGTGGATCTATTGGGACATCGGGTTCCTGATTTGGGGTGCACTGATGCTGATCGGCGGCTTGGCGCTGGCAAGGCGGGGCAAACGGGAGTCGGGCGAGCCTCGCTAGTCTGGGCGTCCGGCACTGTGCGCATACACCGAACTGGTCGATCCCAGCTGCGTAGCTCGCGGCGGGAATAAATCACGCGCAGCGCGGTTCGGGGCACTTCAGCCATGGAGGGAAAAATGCGCAGAGTGTTGAATGCAGGCATTCCGTGCGCTCTTATCGTTGCGGCGGCCAGCGCGGCTTCTGCGCTTCGTCGTCGGCCTTGACGGCGGAGAATGGACGGGCGGGCAATGCCAGAGGACTTTGCTGGAGGAGCGATATGACCTGTCGGATGACCTTGGTAATTCCGGTGATGCGCGGGTCACCGCCGACGGCCGCCTTCTCGGGATCAACACTGCCATCATCGCGCCTGCCGGTGGCAGTGTCGGTATCGACTTGGCGGTGCCGATTGCAATGGCGTCGGCCGTGATGAAGCAACCCATTGAGCACGGCGAGGTGCGCCGAGTCGGCATTCAGGACCTGGCGTCCGATCTCGCCGAAGCGCTCGGCACCGCCGCCAAGTGCGGAGTCTACGTCCCAAGCGCGTGCCAGCATGGAACCTGCGGAACGCGCCGAATAGGCAAGCTGTCGGGCGAAGTCGCCTGATGACTTTGGCGGGCTGACCTCGGAAGGAAAGGCGACATGCTACGTCCTGGCGTGCTGCAGCCGCTCGCAAGGCGGGGTTTGCTCGTTTTTGCTCGCCCGGCACTCGAAACAACTTGCCTTCGGGCATTCTCACCCTGGAACAAAGAGGGTCCTGCCTTGTTGGGTCGGTAGCATAGTCGTGCACCAGCCACAGTCGTGCACCACCAAACAAGGATAAAGCCCATGAAAGTTCGACGCCTTCTTGGCGGCTTAGTTACCGCCACTGCTATCGCCTTTGCCCTACCCTCGTTGGCCGCGGACAGCGCACAGGATTTCGTCGACAAAGCTGCTGTCGGTGGAAGGTTCGAAGTCGAATCGAGCCTGAGTGTTCTGAGCAAGCTTGACGACCAGCAGGTCAAGCAATTCGCGCAGAAAATGATCGACGATCATGGTGCGGCTAACGCCAAGCTGGAGAGCGTCGCTGGCGACCAGAAGCTCAAGGTTCCCACGCAAATGGACGCTAAGCACAAGACGGATCTGGAGAAGCTTCAGTCCGCCAAGGCGCCGGTTGATGAGCCCTATGTCGAGATGCAACGCACAGCACATGCCGACGCCGTCAAACTGTTCGAAAGCTATTCACGCGACGGAGACAATGCGGCCCTCAAGTCGTTCGCGAAAGACACGGTGCCCACGCTTAAGGCGCATCAGCAAATGGTAGAAGACATTGCATCTAAAATGGCTGCCGGGCCTTCCAGTACGAGTTCGACCACACCCGCGGTGAATACAACCGATACCCCGAACACCGGGGCGCTGGTTCCCGGTGCCAACAGCTTCACGGAAGATCAGGCCAGGAGCCGCATCCAAGATGCCGGCTATTCTGATGTATCTGACCTTAAAAAGGACGACCAAGGCATCTGGCGCGGTCAGGCCATGAAGAACGGAAAGAGCACCGCGGTAGGTTTGGATTATCAAGGCAACATCGTTGCCAGCACCAACTGAACAGACACTCAGGAGTTCACCATGAAAACGGTAACGGGTTTATTTGACGATTATGATGAAGCAGCCGACGCGGTGGGTGAATTGGAAGCAATGGGCATTCCAAACTCCGACATCAGCATCGTCGCCAACAATGCAACGGGTTGGTACGACGGTGATCGCTCGGAAGCTGCAGAAGATGCGACGGCTGGCGCGGGAATTGGCGCAGTCATCGGGGGCGCAGGAGGATTGCTCACAGGGTTAGGCATCATGGCCATTCCGGGCGTCGGGCCAGTAGTTGCCGCCGGATGGCTGGCGGCTACCGCAGCGGGGGCAGTTGCCGGTGCCGCTGTAGGGGGAGCAACGGGCGGAATTATCGGCGCAATGACAGATGCTGGCGTACCTGAAGCGGATGCCCATGTTTATGCAGAAGGCGTCCGTCGTGGCGGCGCTCTTGTAACGGCCAAGGTCGAGGATCAGCTTGTTCCAGATGCTGAACGGATCCTTGAACAGTCCAGGTCGATCGATCTCGCCGAACGCCGCAGTGAATACGAGGCTGGCGGGTGGACCGGCTTTGATCCCTATGCGGAGCCATACCCAGCAGAAGACATTGAGCGTAGTCGCATCCGCAATGTAGATCGACCTTAGTCGAGGAACTGAGTGTCCGAGGCCGTAGCAGTTCCGCGGGAACTGTTACGGCTTGTGGTTGCTTGCCTTCGCCAATTGTTTGGGCTCTTTCGGGGTTCAATCGGCGGCGGATCCAGGGTGTTTACAACCGGGTCGGTGGCTCGTCCGCGCTCCTTGCCGGCGTGTCGATCGGAGCGTTAGGGTCGCGCCGGACAGGCTCTTTTCGCCGCTCCTCTCTTTCTGAGTTTCTTTCATTCATGCTCCTCTTGAGCTAGGGTCAGGACTCATTGATCCAGAAGATGAATGTGGCGGCGAAAGCGATAGCGGACAGGAAGGTGTGAGCGCAGC